>JBAZMP010000003.1:0-235657 GCA_041649715.1 Patescibacteria group bacterium | reverse complement strand
AATAAGGAGAAAAATATGTTTGACGACAATAAGCCTAATTACGAGCCTTACCGGCCGCAGCCGCCGGCCATTGAGCCGGAAAAAAAGCCGGAAGCGCAGGATGTATACACCATGCCGGAAAAATTCATCTCTAAAGACGGCAAGGGCGGCAAGAGCAAAAAAGTCCTGCTGATTGTGCTTTTGTTGATAGTCGTATTCGGGGGCGTCGCCTACGGGGCCGTGATTTTATTCAATAGACTTTCGACCAACGCCAACACGAACGCCAATGCCAATCTGGTCAATAATGCCAATATTAATCTCAATGGCAATAAAAACGCAAACACAAATCTAAATACGAATACCAACGGCAATTTAAACCTTAATACCAACACGAATACAAACGCCAATCTGAATACCAATCTCAATGCTAATGCCAACCTGAATCTGAATATGAATTCAAATGCCAACAGCAATACCAATGTTAGCATAATTCCACCGACTTCCAGTACAGACGGTGATTTAGACGGTTTGACCGATGTGGAAGAAACGCTCTACGGCACGAACAAAAGCGCGCCCGATACCGATGGCGACGGTTATATTGACGGGAAAAAAGTCCAAGCTTCGGGCGATATCGCGGGCGAGCTGTATCTGGGTTATGATCCTGCGGTTAGAAACGGCCGCCTGGAAGGCAGTACCCTTGTTAAGCGCTATACTAATTCTACCTATAATTGGAGCATTCTATACCCGGCAAAATGGACAGCGACGGTAACCAGCGCTGTTTTAGGCGATAAAAGCATTATGTTTTCTCCTGATATTTCCACCGTTGAATATATTCATGTTACTGTTCAGGAAAATATGACCGGTCTCTCGGCTAAAGAATGGTATCTATCGCAAAATTCCGGAGTAAGCGCCAGCGAAGTGAAAAGTTTGGTCGTAAACGGCCTGGATGGCGTCCGGAGTCTTGATGATACGACGGTGTATCTAAGCCACGGTGATAAAATTTACGTCATCACTTACAGTACCGGCAATCTCGCGGCCGTCAATTACCTGACCACGTTTGAAATGATGTATCAAAGCTTTAAATTGGTAAGCACTAACTTGACGAATACCAATACTAGTACGAATTCGAACGCCAATATCAACGTCAATACCAACGCCAATACCAACGCTAACACTAACACTAATACCAACGCTAACTCGAATTTGAATAAAGCGACCAACGTTAACGTAACTCTCTAAAATCGTCAGAAAAGTTCTTTATGAATGGAGAAGCATATGTTTTTTAAAGTTAATATTTTTTTCCAGAAAAGAACGGGTCTTTCTGCTTCATTTTTTCAAAAATTAATCAGGCGATCCTTAAAAAAAATAGATGCAAAAAGGGGCGGGGAAGTTTCTTTGGTTTTCACCGACGAGAGAACAATCCGTGGTCTGAACAGAAAATACCGCAAAAAGAATAAATCGACCAGTATCTTGACCTTTGTTTTGTCAGAAAGAAAAAAATTTATTTTCCCCTCCCAGCCGTCCTTGTTGGGAGAAATAATAATTTGTCCGGCCAGGGCCAGGATCGAAGCCAGGCGAGAGGGCCTGGGTTACCGGAAAAAAATCACTTTTTTGGTCATTCACGGTTTCCTGCATCTTTTCGGCTTTGACCATAAAAATGATAGGCAAAGAAAAAAAATGGAAAGGATGGAGGGGGAATTAATAAATCTTTCGGGGAAGTAATTATGCCCATCATCAATTTTCGGACATTAATAAAGAGTTTCACTTACGCTGCCCGGGGGGTAAAGTACGCTTTTCAGAACGGCCAGAATTTCCGGATTCAGATCGCGTCGGCCTGTTTGGTCATTTTACTGATGTTCGTTTTTTCCGTCACCCGCAATGAAGCGATTATCCTCTGTCTCCTTATCGTTTTGGTGCTTGTTCTGGAGCTGATTAATACGACTTTTGAAAAAATGGTTGATTTGTTAAAACCAAGACTCCATCATTACGTGGAGATCATCAAGGATTTGATGGCGGCCATGGTTCTGCTTGCCTCTCTGGGGGCCCTGATCGTCGGTCTGATTATCTTTATACCCCACTTTTTTCAATAATTTAGACGGCATTTCTCAAATATAAAGAAATATATTATAATATAAGTAATTCACAGGATAAAATCAATTATATGGCGCGTGAGGAAATAATTACCGGGCTCGATATCGGCTCTTCAACGATTAGGGTGGTGGTCGGGCAAAAAAACCCAAATGACGAAAAGCTTCATGTTATTGGCGCGGCGGAAACGCCGGCAGAGGGCGTTTCCAAAGGTGTGGTGACCAGTATTGAGGAGGCGGTTAGCTCTATTTCGGCTTGTTTGGAAAAAGTGGAAAGAATGACGGGTATTCCCGTGGAAAAGGCCTATGTTGGTATTTCCGGCACCCACATCAGCTCGCAAGACAGCCACGGAGTGATCGCGGTGGCTAAAGCCGACGGCGAGATAAAAGAAGAGGATGTGGAGCGGGTGATCGAGGCGGCTCAAGCGGTGGCCACGCCTCCCAACTATGAAATTATCCATGTTATTCCCCGCAGTTTCACCGTAGACAACCAGCGGGGGATAAAAGACCCGGTCGGGATGACCGGTATTCGTTTGGAAGTGGACGCCCAGATTATTCAGGGGCTGTCTTCGCAGATAAAAAACTTGACCAAATGCGTTTATCGGACCGGCGTGGACATTGAAGATCTGGTTTTGGGCGTATTGGCAGCCAGCGAAAGCTGCCTTACTAAAAGACAAAAAGAACTGGGAGTGGCTTTGATCAATCTGGGGGTGTCTACCACCTCTTTGGTTGTTTTTGAAGAAGGTGATGTTTTGCACACCAAGATTTTACCCTTAGGGGCGGGGCACATCACAAATGATATTGCCATCGGTTTGCGTACTTCCATAGACATCGCCGAAAAAATTAAACTGGCCTACGGCAGCGCTCTGCCGGGAGAAATAAACAAACGGGATGAGATAAACCTTGAAGAGCTTGAAGGCGGCGAAAACGCCGTTATCTCCCGCAAACAGGTCGCCGAGATTATCGAAGCGCGCGTAGAAGAGATCTTCAAAATTGTAGATAAAGAATTGCAGAAAATCGACCGTTCAGGCTTGTTGCCGTCAGGCGTCGTTATCACCGGCGGCGGGGCGAAATTATCCGGGCTTGTGGAATTAGCCAAGAAGGAATTCCGATTGCCTGCTTCCGTCGGTTGGCCGCGTGATTTTATGTCGGCCATTGATAAAATAAACGATCCCGGTTACGCGACCGCCTTGGGTTTGCTTTCCTGGGGAGTCGGCTTGAAATCCAAAGGCGGCTTTAGCTTGGGTTTGCCTAAATTTTCTTCAGTCACCGATGTCACGAAAAAAATGAAAGGCTGGTTCAAGTCTCTCATGCCATAATTTATTAATTATTTAAAAAATAGTTTTATGAAAAATAATAATAACAACAGGAGATATGCGCCGCTGGAGGTAAAGCCTGATATTGAGACCTTCGCTAAAATAAAAGTCATCGGAGTAGGGGGTTCCGGCGGGGCGGCTCTTTCGCGCATGATTGATTCAAGGATCAGGGGTATTGAGTTTATGGCCATAAATACCGATGCTCAAGCCTTGCATCATTCTCGCGCCCCGCATAAGGTGCATATCGGCAAAACGACGACACGTGGCCTGGGCGCCGGCATGGACCCGGAAATGGGCCGGAAGGCGGCGGAAGAAAGCCAGGATGAAATACACGACCTCTTGAAGGGTTCGGATATGGTTTTTATTACCTGCGGTTTAGGCGGTGGGACGGGAACAGGCGGCGCGCCGATTGTGGCGGAAATCGCCAAAGACGCCGGTGCTTTGACCGTCGCGGTGGTCACCAAACCTTTTTCTTTCGAAGGGGCGCAGCGGATGGCGATCGCCGAACGGGGCCTGGAGGAATTGGCGGAAAAAGTGGATACCTTGATTACTATTCCCAATGATCGTCTTTTGCAAATTATTGATAAAAAAACCAGTCTCTTAGACGCTTTTGCCGTGGTGGACGATGTTTTACGCCAGGGCGTCCAAGGTATTGCGGAATTGATTACTGTTCCTGGTTTGATTAATGTGGATTTCGCCGATGTGAAGGCGATTATGGCGGATACCGGTTCGGCCTTGATGGGTATCGGCCAGGCTTCGGGTGAGAACCGGGCGGTGGACGCGGCCAAAGCCGCCATTGACAGCCCTCTCTTGGAACTTTCGATTGATGGGGCGAAGGGAATTTTATTTACCATCACCGGCGGACCGAATTTGAGCATGTACGAGGTTAATGAAGCGGCGAGAGTGATCACCGCCTCCGCTGATTCCGAGGCGAAGATAATTTTCGGTTCGGTTATTGATGAAGCGATGGGCGACGAAGTAAAGATAACGGTGATCGCCACTGGTTTCGGCAAAGGAATGAAATCGGTCAAAAAGGTTGCTCCAACCCCGGTCACCCCCTTTGAAGAGCTTAAGCGGCCGGAAAAAACATTCATCCCCGCCTATAAACCGGATAAAAGAATGCCACCGGCCCAAGAAGAAGCACCTAAAAAAACCAAGGAAGAGGAGGAATTAGAGATTCCCGCCTTTATCCGTAAGAAAATGATGTAGAAGAATTTTAAAGGTGAAGAAGAAGACTGTTGGGAAAAATAATCGTTTCTTTTTGACTTTTAAAATTCTTGACCTTTTCTTGTTTTTAGGGTCTATTTTTTTGCTAATAATCAATCGTGGAAATAAACGAGAATACGAATGGAAGCTTCATTGTTCAAAAAAAATAAATTAACGGAAATCCGCAAGAGAGACGGCCGGGTAGTTCCCTTTGACGTGAATAAAATCACCGAAGCGATTTTCAAGTGTTCGCGCGCGATCGGCAAGCCCAATCGGAGCCTGTCAAAAAGACTGGCCGAGCAGACCGTAACCATTTTGCGGGAAAGACTGCCGGAAAATAGCCTCCCTTCCGTGGAAGGAGTCCAGGATATTGTCGAGGAGGTATTAATCCGGGATAAGCAGGCGGAAATGGCCAAGGCTTATATCATCTACCGGCAAAAACATAAGGAAATCCGCGAGGCGAGGCAGATGCTCAAAGGGTACCGGGTAGAAGTGAAGTCGACGCCGAACGCCATGACGGTTTTGCGCAAGCGCTATCTGCTTAAAGACGGGCAGGGGCAAGTGACTGAAACACCGGAGGAAATGTTCAAAAGGGTGGCGAATAATATCGCCTATGCTGACAAATTATATAAAACTTTGTATCATCAGGAGATCGATGTCGAGCAGACCGCTCGCGAGTTTTTTGACATGATGTCCAGTTTTGAATTCTTGCCGAACTCTCCCACTTTGATGAACGCGGGCAAGGATTTACAGCAGCTTTCCGCCTGTTTTGTTTTGCCCGTGGACGATTCTATCACCGGTATTTTTGAAACAATAAAAAACACCGCCATTATCCACCAATCCGGCGGCGGCACCGGCTTTTCTTTTTCGAAGCTCCGGCCCAAGGGGGATATCGTCAAAACAACGGGCGGCGTCGCTTCCGGCCCCATCTCCTTTATGAAGGTTTTTAACGCCGCCACCGAAGCGGTCAAACAGGGAGGGACGAGGCGGGGGGCCAACATGGGGATATTGCGGGTTGATCATCCCGATATCTTGGAGTTTATCACGGCGAAAGAAAAAGAGGGGGAATTGTCCAATTTTAATATTTCCGTCGCCTTAACCGATGAATTTATGAAAGCGGCGGAAAAGAACAAGGAATATGAATTAATCAATCCGCGCTCGAATCTGGTCGCCTCTCGCCTTTCCGCCCGCAAGGTTTTTGACCTTATCGTGACCATGGCCTGGAAAAACGGCGAGCCGGGGATTGTTTTTATCGACCGGATAAATGAATTCAACCCCACGCCAAAAGAGGGCAAGATCGAATCGACCAACCCTTGCGGCGAGCAGCCTTTATTGCCTTTTGAATCGTGCAATTTGGGTTCGATAAATTTAGCCAAAATGGTTAAGGATAAAGAAGTAGACTATGAAAAATTAAAGAGAACTGTCCATACGGCCATTCATTTTCTGGATAACGTGATTGACATGAACCGGTATCCCTTGGAACAGATTGAGCAAATGGTGGAAAAAAACCGCAAAGTCGGTCTAGGGGTGATGGGTTTCGCCGACATGCTCTTAATTTTGGAAATTCCTTATAATTCTCCCGCCGCCCTGAAATTGGGCGAGAAGCTGATGAAATTTATCAGTGATGAGGCGAAGATCGCTTCGCAAAATATGGCGGAGATCAGGGGAGCTTTTCCGGCTTATGCTCAAAGCATATATTATAAGACCAAAGGTCCTAAATTACGCAATGCGACCTTGACCACGATCGCGCCGACCGGCACTATCTCCATTATCGCCGGCTGTTCTTCGGGCGTGGAGCCGATTTTCGCCATTTCTTACGTGCGGCGCCATTTACTCGACGAAGGCGATGAATTAGTGGAAGTAAATCCCTTTTTTGAGGAAGTGGCCCGGGCGGGCGGTTTTTACTCGGATGAATTGATGCGCCGGATCGCAGAAAAAGGCACCTTGCAGGATTTTAGCGAGATTCCCGAAAAGGTGAAAAAAGTTTTTGTCACGGCTCACGATATCACGCCGGAAGAGCACATAAAAATGCAAGGGGCTTTTCAGAAATATACCGATAATGCGGTCTCCAAAACCGTTAATTTTACGCATGAGGCGACCACCGAAGACGTGGAAAAAGTTTATATGCTGGCTTTTAAGTTGGGTTGTAAGGGAGTCACCATTTATCGTGATCGTAGCCGAGAGGCCCAGGTTCTAAATATTGAAACAGGCAAAAAAGGCGCGGAAGGAAAGGAAACGAAGACAGAAGGGATTGCGCCGCGGACCACGCAAGAAGAAGTCAAAATTTTAAAAATGGTGGATAAGGCCAAGTGTCCGGAGTGCGGGGCTCGCTTAGAAATTAAGGAAGGCTGCAAGACCTGCACGCATTGCGGCTGGTCGGCCTGTTCACTGGGCTAATTTTATGATCCAGGTCTATACCGGCGACGGCAAGGGAAAGACCACGGCCGCTTTAGGGCAGGCCTTAAGGGCCTTGGGCCAGGGGAAAAAAGTCTGCCTGATCCAGTTCATGAAAAAAGGGGATTTTGGCGAGGTCAAAGCGTTAAAAAAATTCAAAAACATAACCGTCAAACAATTCGGCCGGCGGGCTTTTGTTAATTTTAGCAGGCCGAGCGCCATAGACCGGAAAGCGGCGCGTGAGGCCCTGGCTTATGCCGGCCGGATGGTCAAAGAAGGAAGATCTGACCTGGTGATACTGGATGAAATAAATGTCGCGGCCAAACTCAAGTTAATTGCCCCGGCGGATATTTTAAAGCTTATCAAGGGTAAATCTTTATCCACAGAAATTATTTTGACAGGCCGAGGCGCCTGTGGTAAGATACTTGAACAAGCGGATTTAGTCACAGAAATGCGGGCCGTCAAGCATTACTTCAATCAGGGAGTAAGGGCCCGAAAAGGCATCGAATATTAAAAATTTAATATTTCTTGGTTGAAAGTTAAGACCAAGAAAAAGGGAAGTCCGGTGTGAATCCGGCGCGATCCCGTCACTGTAAACAGAGAAGCCAGTCTTTTAAACCACTTCTAACGCTTTCCGTCTAGGAAGGAGGTTGGGGGGAAGGGAAAGATGAGCCAATCCTCTGTAAGCCAGGATACCTTAAGTAAAAGCCTTCGGTCGAAAGGATTTAATCATTTATGAAACCCTAAAACCGAAAAGTTGAAAGGGTTTTTTTAAAGGAAAAATTATGTTAAAAAACGGTAAGTTAAAATTAAGCATTTTTGTTTTACTGGCTTTTGTCCTGGGCGTGGTTTTTAACGCGCAGGCGAACAAAACAAACAATGAGATCGATAAACTTTCATTTAAGCCGGTCGTAGCGGTTAACCGGGGCGAGGTCGCCGGTGTTTTCACGGTTTCGCCCTTGGTTAATTTTGTCATCAACAACGGACAAAAAACCGAAGAGCTTAGCTTTGAGGTGACTGGACCGGTAACCGTTCTTTCGCTCTTGGAAAAAGGGGCGCAGAACAAAGATTTGAGCTATACAATAAAGGCATATGATTTCGGCACGCTTTTGGAAGAGCTCAACGGTTATAAAAACGGTACCGACGGCCAATACTGGACCTATACGGTTAATGACCAGGAGGCGAACGTCGGCATTGACGCCTATCAGGTACGCGGCGGCGACAAAGTAGAATTCAAATTTTCCAAAATGTAATAAAAATTAGAAGATAAATTTAGGAGAAAATCTTATGAAAAAAATAAAAAACTGGGAGATCTTGCCTTATATTTTGGTGATTTTCGCCGTTTTGATCCGAGTCTTGTCACATGAAAGGATTCTGCCGTTGCCGGCCAATTTCGCCCCGGTGGCCGCCTTGGCCTTGTTTGGGGGCGTGTATTTAGGCAAAAAATACGCCATATTAATTCCTTTGGCGGCCGAGGTGATCGCCGATATCTTCATTGGTTTTTACGAGTGGCCCGTGATGTTAACCGTTTGGGGCAGTTTTATTTTAGCGGGTTTGATCGGTTTGTTTATCCGGAAGAGAAAGGGTTTGACGACCGTATTTTCGGGCACGCTTGCTTCCTCTTTCTTGTTTTTCCTGACCACCAATTTTGCCGTTTGGGCGGCCGGCGCCTGGTACCCTAAAACACTAGCCGGTTTGGGCCAATGTTTCGCCATGGCTGTTCCCTTTTTCCGAAACTCTGTTTTAGGCGACCTGTTCTTCGTCGGCCTGTTTTTCGGAATTTATGAATTAGTGGTATACTTAAATAAGCAGCCTGTTGAAGCGATTAAGGCCGCCTAAAAAAGCTACTATGGCCGATTTGCAGCAATATCAGAAATACCGCTTGAAAAGGGAATCTTCAGGTTCCAAGATTTTTAAGTTTGTCTTATGGATTATCCTCATCTTGATTGCCATCTGGATCTTTAAGGGTTGCTTCGGCAAAAAAGAAACGACCAGCCCTAACACCAATGCTAATGTCAATGTAAATGTAAATGCAAACAGTAATCTTGATATTAGCGCCAATGCCAATGCCAATACTAATGTTTCAGTCGCGCCCAGCACTTCCTTTAATCTGGATAATTGCCGCGCCGCTTTTTCCCGCGGCCAGAACCGGAAGCAGGTGACCCTGACTTTTAACGGCGCCTCAAAAACGGATAATCTTGCCCAGATTTCCGATATCTTAAAAACTAGCAGTGTGCCGGCCAGTTTTTTCATGACCGGTGAGTTAATTAGCGAGAATAAGGAAGCGGTGAAGAGCTTAAGTGACCAGGGTTTTTCCATTTATAATTTAAGTTATGACTATTCCCATATCGTGTCTTTGAGCGCCGAGGACCTGACCAGTCAATTGAAAAGAACGGATGACGCCTGTATTTCCGCGACTGGAAAATCATCAAAGCCCTTTTTCCGGCCGCCGTACGGGGAGATCAGTGACAGTATTTTTACCACCGTAAAAAATGACGGCTATTGCCCGGTGCTTTGGACGGTTGACGCCTACGATTGGGATACCTCACAGACCGCGGACGGCGCCAAGACCCGCGTTTTGGATAACTTGAAAGACGGTACGATCGTCGTCATGCAGGCGGGCACAAAACTGGTCCCGCAGTTTTTACCGGACCTGATCAATGAGATAAAAAATCGGGGTTATTCATTCGTCGATCTGCCCACGATATTAACTCCGTAATTCTCTAAGTCAGCCCTATTTTAGGGTTTAAAAGGAGTTTTTTTATTATGTCAACAGATTTTCAGGAAAAAGTCTGGCTGGCCTGCCGCAAGATTCCGAAAGGGAAAATTACAACCTACAAGCTTTTGGCCAAAGCGATTAATAAGCCCAAGGCCTTTAGGGCGGTAGGCAATGCCTTGAATAAAAATCCGTATGCGCCGAAAGTGCCCTGCCACCGAGTCATAAGATCAGATGGGCAAGCCGGCGGTTTTGCCGGTGGAAATAAAAAAAAGATTCTACTTTTAAAGAAAGAGGGTGTTAAGTTTGCCGGTGAAAAGATTTTTGAATTTACAGAACATTTATTTTTATCTCCTTGATTTTATCCGCTTTTTAGGGTAAATTGTAATAAAGTATGAAAAAATATTTTTTTATCATTGCTTTGGCCATATTGGTTCTTACCTTAGCTGGTTGCGGGGAGAGTGTTAAGACTAAGACCAGGCTGTCCACGCCCGTAAATCAAAATATTGAAGATAATACCCTTTCGACCGGCCAGGTCGCGGGAGAGGAGGATATGCCGACGGTCTCAGAAAAGCCTCTTTCCGGCGAGTCGGCAAACCCTTAAAATAAACCATTACATATTCATGGTTGAATTATTGTTAACCCCCAAAGAATTAGGTGAAAAATTATTAGCCCTCGAAGCCTATGAGAGGAGGGTTTGGTTAAGTTTGGACAGTCTTCTCGTCCTCATGGCGGCTATCACGAAAATAACCGGAATGGCGGTTTATTTGGGCATTGTTATCGTGGTTATCATCCTGGTTGTTCCCAAGGTTTCGCAGGAAACTAAAAGAAAAAAAATAAATTTAATGGGTAATAACATCCTTCATTTGCCAAATGAGATGGAGGGTCTTATGCGCCAATTAACAAAAAGACATACTCTTATCCGTTTTTGGCTCGCCCTGGCTCTGGCGGCGGTCTATTTTGTTCCTTCCCCCTTCGCTTATCCGGGGCTCGTCATCTTAGGCGGCGCTGGTTTTTTCCTGGAGCTGACGCATAAAAAAACCAGTCAGGAAATGATAAATAAGTTATGCCAGGGATTGGAAAAAATAGCCAAATCCAAGGCCGGAATATTATGAAACGAATAGCATATCTGATTTTAAGCGTCATTCTGGGTTTGCTTTTAAGTTTCATCTTGCACGCCGGCATTGAAGCCATGTATTTAAAATATGCCAAAGAAATAACCTGGCATCACGGCTGCGCCCTGCCTTACTGGCTGCAGATCAGTTTGGTCATTGCTGGCTTGATCGGCGGCTATTTTTTAGGCCGGTTTTGGTGGAAGTTAGCCTATATCGAAAAAAGACGATTATTCCACAAGAAATAGGGGGCGAGAGAGGGGCGTGGATTTTGAGAAAAAGCTGGTGAAATAATATTTCTGGATGGTAGGCTGATCAGCCTACCATCCGTTTGATGGAGAAGAGCGGATTCTGAATCCGCTCTTCTCGTTGACTGGGCAATTTTTCCATGGCTGTGAAGACGGTTCTTTTTGGTATAATCATAATTGTGAATTTGGTATGAAAATTATCAATTTTTTCCTCTAATATTATTTAAAAAACTGTTATTATTTAATTCTTGACGCACGTCAAAAATTATTATATCTTTATATTACTAATAATTAATTAGTAAAAATATGGAGGCAGAAAACAAAAAAACGAGTTTAACGCCGGTGATTATTTTGGTTTTAATCATTAGTTTTTTTATCGGCGGCCTGTCCGGCGGATTTTTTGGTTATTTTCTAAACCAGGGCAAGGTGGGTAATTGGATTAAAGAGAATATATTCCGCGAGGAAACAAACAGCCAAAGTTTTGCCAATGTCAACACTTCGACTCTTTCCGTGACCGAGAATTCGGCGACCATCGACGTGGTCAATAAGGTGAAAAACGCCGTGGTTTCCATTGTCGGCACCAAGGATTATTCAAAATATTATCAAAACCAGCAGTATTCACCCTTTGAATACTTCTTTGGTTACCCCTCTCAATTGCCCCAAGGCGAAACGGAAGTTTCCGGCGGCACCGGCTTTATTATCGCCTCTGACGGCCTGATATTAACCAATAAGCATGTCGTTGCCGACACCACGACGGAATATTCTGTGGTTTTAAACGACGGGACAAAATACGACGCCGAAGTCTTGGCCAAGGATCCGACCCAGGATCTGGCTTTCCTGAAAATTGAAGCGAGCAATTTAACCACGGTGGAGCTCGGCGATTCTGAAGCTCTACAAATTGGCCAGACGGTCATTGCCATCGGTAACGCCCTAGGCGAATACCGCAATACGGTGACTCAAGGGATCGTGTCTGGTTTGGCCCGGACGATTGAAGCGGGAAGTTCTACCTCCGGCACGACGGAAACATTGGAAAACACTATTCAAACTGACGCGGCCATCAATTACGGCAATTCCGGCGGGCCTTTGCTTAATCTGGCCGGCCAGGTGGTCGGCGTGAATACGGCGATTTCCAGCTCAGGCCAGTTAGTCGGTTTTGCCATTCCTATTAATGAGGCGAAGAAAGATATTGAAAGCATCCAGAAAAGCGGGAAAATCACCCGGCCATACCTGGGCGTGCGCTATATCTTGGTTAATGATCAGATAAAAAAGGCGGATAATTTGTCAGTGAGTTACGGCGCTTTGTTAGCCAAAGGTGATGCCAGTGAATCCGCGGTGATGTCCGGCAGTCCGGCAGACAAAGCGGGCTTGGAAGAAAACGATATTCTCCTGACTTTTGACGGCACAAAAATTGACAGCGATAATAGTTTAGCCGAATTGATTACCAAAAAGAGTCCGGGCGACGTAGTGACTTTGAAAGTTCTGCATGACGGCCAGGAAAAGGAGGTCAAGGTGACGCTGGAGGAGTGGTCGGGAGAGTAGGCGGAAGATATTAAGCGATTGAGATATTAAAATATTAAGCACGGGCGACTTATCGCCTGCGCTTTTTTATACTTTTAATCTGGCGGTGCAGTCGGTATCTTTACATAAAAAAAGGGCCGGGGCCAGGTTTTGCTCGTGCCTTTTTAAGGCTAGTGTTTAAAACACCCAAGCAGCGCTGGATACCCCGGCAAACAAACAATATGTGCCGTCTAATTTTGTATATCCAATGGTAGCATACATTTAAAAAATTGTCATTACCCCTTCTGTTTTTCAGTATATATATTATAAAATTCTATTCTTATCATGTTTTTTAATATTATTTAAGGTTGTAAAAAAATTCACGCCAAATTCAAACAGCAGGGTTATACTAAACCTGTGAATATTTAATAAATAAAATAAAAAGACTATGTTTTATCTGCGTTATTTATGGGCTGAATTGACTCGGCGGTGGGGAAAGACTTTGACGGTATCTTTGGGCTTGGCCATGGCCAGCGCCATTATCATCACGATTCTTTCTCTTTCCCAGAGCTTGTCGGCCGAACAGGACAAAGTCTTGAATCCTCTGCAGAATGTCGGCACGGACATCATGGTCACCCGGACGGTCAATCAGGACAATATAGAAAGTTTGGATGAAACCACCCGTGCGGACATGATGAAAGAAAATCAGATTTCGACTGACCTCTCCAAATTGGGCAATCCCGGCGACCAGTTTACCAGTGATTCTTTTTTGCCGGGCACGCTTTTGACTTATGACGCGGCGGAAATAACTAAATTGGATTCAAGTCTGGTGGCCAACGCCGCGGCCGGCCTTATTTTGAATGTTACTCATCAGGAGGGAAAGATCCCCCAGGTGACGGCGGAAATTACCACGGGCGGGGAGCAGTTTGAAGTGAACCAAGAGATAGCCGAGATGACGGACGCGGAAAGAGCGGCCGTGGACGCCGCCCGGACGAAGGCGGAAAACGAACTTAAAGCCAAAGGCATTGATCCGCGCTCTGAAGAAGGCCGGCAATATGTCCGCGAGGCGGAGAGAAACGCCATGCCGGAACGTTTCCGCAGCATGACATTCCGCTTTACCGCTCCCACCCGCACCTATAAGCAGGATATCGGAGCGATTTCCACGGATATCACCACGACTAATTTTACGGTGGCCGGCGTGGACACGACTAAGACCGATATCGGTTTGATTTTACCGGACCAAATCACCAGCGGTAGTTATTTCAATGGGGAAAACCAGGTCGTGGTCAACCAGTCCTACGCGGATAAAAACAGTATCAAGCTGGGCGATAAAATCACTCTGGCCAAGCAGGAATTAACCGTGGTCGGCCTGGTGACGCCGAAACTTTACACCAACACGGCGGATCTTTATCTTTCTTTGGCGGATTTGCAAAAACTGGCCGGCCGGGAAAGCCGGATCAATGTCATGCTGGTCAAGGCTGCCAACGCCAAAGACGTGGCGCAGACCAGCGAAAAACTCTCGTCCGCTTTTACCGGCGCGACCGTGACGGATTCATCTGATACAGCCAGGGAAGTGACGGGCAGCCTGGTCAGCGCCGCCAATCTGACCAACAAATTCATCGGAGTAACGACCATAATCGTCGTAATCGCTTCTTTCATCATTGTCAGCCTGCTGACTGTTTTTTCGGTTAACAAACGGGTGAGGGAAATCGGCACACTAAAGGCGATTGGCTGGAAAAATTCTTTGATTGTCCGGCAGATTATCGGGGAAAATATCGTGATCGGAGTGATTGGCGCCGCTTTGGGCCTGGGTTTGGCTTTAGGGGCGATCGTTCTTTTAAATCACTTTAATATTTCTCTTACCGCGACCATTGGTCAGACAAGTGATATCGGCGGGCCCGGCGGCTTTGGTTTTGTCCGGCGGTTTATGGGTACAGAGGAAAACGCGGGCGTGACTACTTCCGTTCCTTTAAAAATCGCCCTGGATTATTCTATTTTGCTGCTCGGCACTTTGGTCGCGCTGGTCGGCGCGATTGTGGCCGGCAGTCTCGCCGCGCTTAAATCGTCAAAAATGAAACCGCAGGAAGCCTTGCGGCACCTTGAATAAATTAAAAATATTGACATGCCTATTATCAAAGCGAAAAAAATCTCAAAAATATTTCAGCAGGGGACAAAGATTATTAAAGCGGTGGATGAAGTTGATCTGGAGATAGAAAAAGGGGAATTTTTGGCGGTCATCGGCCCTTCCGGTTCAGGTAAAAGCACTCTGATGCAGCTATTGGGAGGCCTGGACCGGCCTGACAAAGGAGAGATTGAAGTATTAGGTCTTAATTTAACAAAAGCCAGTGATGGCAAGCTGACTAAACTCCGGCGCGAGCACCTCGGTTTTATTTTCCAGAATTTTAATCTGATACCCACCTTAACCGCGGCTCAAAATGTCGAAGCGGTGATGGCCAAGCGGACGAAACACGATAAAAAAAGAGTCATCGAGGCTTTGAAGCCGGTGGGTTTGGAGGGCCGCGCTGATCATCTGCCGAGCAAGCTTTCCGGCGGTGAACAGCAGAGAGTGGCCATCGCGAGAGCCCTGGTTAACGACCCGGAAATTATCCTGGCGGACGAGCCGACCGGCAATCTGGATAGTCATAGCGGAGAGGAAATAATCGGCTTTTTAGGCCAGCTTAACAAAAAACATCATAAAACAATTATCCTGATCAGCCACTCTGATTATGTGAAGAAATACGCGGACAAGACGATTATTATCAAAGATGGTAAAATAACCTCGGACAGGTAATAGGATTAAATAAGACAGAATATGAGCAAGATATTAATAGTTGAAGACGAAGAATCCATCCGCGAGGTTATGAAAAAATATCTGGAACTTGCCGGTTTTAGCGTGGACGAAGCAGGGAGCGGAGAAGTGGCCATGGTGAAATTTAACGATACTTTTGACCTGGTGATTTTGGATCTAAATTTGCCTAACCGGGATGGTCTAGAGGTTTGTCGGAATATCAGGCAGAAATCAAAAGTGCCGATCATTATGGTGACGGCCAGGATTGAGGAACCCGACGAGCTAAAAGGCTTGACGATCGGCGCGGATGATTACATTAAAAAACCTTTTTCGCCAAAAGTGCTGGTGGCCCGGGTGAAGGCCAGATTACGTCAGCCATTGGTGTCGGTGCCACGGGCCGGCGGGTTAGCGCTTGACGAAGAAAAAATGATCGCCAGAAAAGGTGACCAGGAAATAATCTTGACCACCACGCAATTTAAAATCCTCAATGCTTTAATCCGGCAGCCAGGCAAGGTTTTTACCCGGCCGGCCTTATTGGAGGCGATTGACGGCGACGGTTCTAGCCGGCAAGCGATGGAAAGGACGATTGACGCCCATATTAAATCGCTTAGGAAATTAATTGAGGATGATTCCCAAAACCCCAAATACATTTTAACCGTCATTGGCACGGGCTATAAATATAATTTATGAATAAAATAAAGGATTTTCTTAAATATATTAATAAAATCGGTTTTAAAGTCGCTCTTCTGATTATATTGTTGGTAGCCAGTCTTTTAATTTTTGTGAATATTTTCGCCATGAGCCGCGGAGAAAGGATTTTTACTGATGTTTACGGCCTTTTTACCGGACCTAACATTTTTCCCCCCGAAAGGATGCCGTATTCCGATGATCCTTTTTTCATTTTTCCAGGACCCCAAAAAGGGGAACTTCTGACGCCGGGGGAGCATTTCCGGACGCGTTTCGAAAATTCCCTGATTATTATCGGTTTAGCCGCTTTTTTAGGGGCGATCGGAATTGGCTATCTGACTTCCCGCACGGTAACCAAACCCCTTAATAAATTAAGCGGCGGTTTGAAAAAACTAAGACAGAGTCATTACCAGCTGCGTCTGGATGAGAATGAAAGCGCGGAATTTAACGCCATTATTCAGGAATTCAACAGTCTAGCGGCGGAACTTCAAAGAGTGGAAGAGCTGCGCAAAAATTTGATTTCCGACACTTCGCACGAATTGCGGACGCCCTTAGCCTCTTTAACCGCCCAATTGGAAGGCTTGCAGGACGGGGTTTTAAAATTAGACAATGAGAGAATTAAGTCATTAAAAGAGCAGGTTGATCGTTTGACGGAAATGACCGAAGGCCTGCAGGATTATGCGGTCTTGCGCAGCCAATCGGTCAAAATTCAGCGCCAGGATATTATTTTAAAAGATATTATAGATAAGTTGATGGGTTTTTATAAGGAGAAATTGGCAAAGAATAAAATGGCGTTTGCAGCCGAGTTACCTGAAAACTACACGCTTAACGCGGACGCGGTGCTTTTGTCCCAGGTATTCACTAATCTTTTTGACAATGCTCTGCGCTATTCAAAAGCGCAGAATATCACTCTTTTTGCCGATGAGAAGCAAATAATTTTTGCCGATGACGGGGTCGGCATACCGCCGGAACACTTGCAGGATATTTTTGAGCGGTTTTTCCGCCTGGAAAAATCAAGAAATAGGCTGACCGGCGGTTTGGGCTTAGGCCTGGCTATTGCTAAAGAAATAGTGGAAGCCCACGGCTGGAAGATTAGCGCGAGAATTCCGGAGAATAAAAAAGGAACGGAGTTTGTGATTGATCTGTAGTCATTTTAGGTTGGACGTGAAAAAGAAAATTTCAGAGGGATAATTTGATAAATGCCCTCTTTTGTGATAATATTCATTCATTAATAAATAAATGAATCCTTGTGGAAAATATCGTCAAGCAAATAAAGTCATTGAGCCTGAAAATCGAGCAGGCGAGGGGGTTTCTTTGACCTAGAAAAGAAAAGAGATCAACTTAAAGATTTTGAATACCAGGTCGCGGAAAAAGATTTCTGGCAGGATAGGGAGAGGGCGGAGAAAATCAGCCGGCAATTTGAAGAGTTAAAGAAAGAAATCGCCACTTGGGATAATATCCATCAGGAGATTGAAGAGTTGCTAAATTTGTCTCATGAAGCAATCAAAGAAAAAGCCCATTCTCTAGAAAAGGATATTGAGAAAAAATACAAGGCATTGCAGCAGCAGTTCGATAGACTGGAGTTTTTTATTTTGTTGGCCGGCAAATACGATCAGCGGAATGCCATAGTGGCGATTCATGCCGGCACCGGCGGGGTGGACGCCCAGGACTGGGCGGCGATTTTGCTGCGTATGTATTTGAGGTTTTGCGAGAAAAGAGGCTGGCTGGTCAAAATATTAGATAAATCCGTGGGTAATGAAGCCGGCATAAAAAGCGTTACTTTTGAAATTATCGGCCATTATGCTTTTGGTTTTTTGAAATCAGAAAATGGCGTCCATCGTTTGGTAAGAATTTCCCCTTACGACGCGGAAAAAATGCGTCACACCTCTTTTGCCCTAGTTGAGGTGATTCCGGAGCTGGACGAAATTGAAGTAATAAAAATTGACCCGAAGGACCTGCGCATCGATACTTTCCTTTCTTCCGGCCACGGCGGCCAGAGCGTGCAGACAACCTATTCGGCCGTGCGGATCGTCCATTTGCCGACCAAGATCACCGTTTCCTGCCAGAACGAGCGCTCCCAGAAGCAAAATCGGGAAATGGCCCTGAAAATATTAAAGAGTAAGCTCTTGATGTTGGAAGAAAAAGAGAAGCAAAAAGAAAAGCAAAAAATCAGAGGCGAATTTCACGAAGCGGCCTGGGGCAACCAGATCCGCTCCTATGTCATGCAGCCCTATAAGATGGTCAAGGATCACCGGACGAAATATGAGACTCAAGACGTGAACAAAGTTTTGGACGGCGAACTAGACGCTTTTATTGAAAGCTATCTGCGCCACAAAGAGAGATAAAATTGTTTGACTTTTATCCTATTTTAAATTAGTATATAGACAGATAATACGGTGGCTTAGAGAAGGCCGCTTTTTTGTTTATGACCCAAAGAAGGATATACCAGGTTATTTTGCCATATTTTATCACCACCAATATCGAAGAACGATTTTGGTTCTTTGATAATGAAAAATACGCCCAGCTTCTGTATCAAATTATCATTGAAGCAGGCAGGATAAAGGGTTTTAATTTGTACGCTTTTTGTATTTTGCCCGATCATTTGCATTTATTGGTGAAGAACGGCGGGCGCGCCTTAGAAAAGGCGCGCTGTGGGACGGAAGGTGAGACTTTTTTTTGTTTTGCATCGCACGGTTTTTACCCATACATACGGCGTGAGTCTTCCTCGTTACCACAGCGCGGGCTTTTTCCAGAAAAACAGCGCGGGCTTTCTAGCCCGCGCGGATACACCATTTCCGATTTGATGCAGTCTATTAAAGGAAATTTTTCACGCCAAATTCATGTTGCCGAGCTTTGGCAATCGCGTTACAACTTCCGCATCATTGATAACGAAAAACGATTGTATAACATTCTTCAATACATCAAATATAATTATGAAAAGCATGGTTTGCCCGGCAAATATTCGAGATATCCTCATTTATATTTAAATAATGAGCTTATTAATGAATTATTTTTCTAAATCAAAAATATTTCTTTTATTTCTTATTTCCTTTATCGCCGGAATTGCCGGCCGGTCATTTTTCGCCGTTTCCATTTATTATATATTCATGGCGCTTGTTCTGACTTTAATTATCTTGATATTTTTTTGGCCGGTGCGAAAAATAAAAATCGCAGGTTTTTGTTTTTTATTTATCATATTAGGGCTGGGCCGCTATACATTGAGCATATCCGAAGAGCCGATTATTCCGGAAGATTTGTTAAAGGAAAAAATTGAAATCACCGGTTTGGTTTACGAGGAAACCGAGGAAAGCGAACAGATAAGAAAAATCAAAGTGAAAATTAAGTTAGGGCCTCCTGAATTGATCGGCCTGAATTTTTTGATTACCAGCGATTTGAATCCGGTCTATCAATACGGTGATCTGGTTAAAGTGAGCGGTAAAATCCAAAGGCCGGAAAAAATCCAAGATTTTGATTATCCAGCTTATTTGGCCCGTTTCAAAATATACCTGGTCAGTTATAAGCCCAGGATTGAAAAATTGGCCGTTTATCAGGGCAATGCTTTTTTAGAAGTAATTTACTCCGTGAAAGAAAAATTCGCCGAAAGCATAAAAAGGGGAATACCGGAGCCGGAAAGCTCATTTTTTGCAGCCTTGTCGTTTGGCATTAAGACAAAATTGCCGGCCGCGGTCGCCGCAGATTTTTCCCGCACGGGGATCACGCATATCATGGCGATTTCCGGCCAGAACATGACCATTATCGCCGGGCTTTTAATGAATTTCTCTTTAGCAATCGGCTTAAGAAGAAAACAGGCTTTTTGGCTGGCGAGCGCGGTTCTCTTTTTATTTACCGTATTGATCGGCTTGCCGGCTTCGGCGGTCAGGGCGTCTGTTATGGCTTTTTTGGTCTTGTGGGCCATGTCTTTGGGCAGGTTAAACCACAGTCTTAATGCCATAATCTTAGCCGCCGTGGCAATGCTTTTATTTAACCCCCAGCTTTTAAAGCACGATGTCGGCTTTCAGCTTTCTTTTTTGGCGGTTTTGGGTTTAATATATATTTCGCCTTGGTTGGAGAAAATATTGAAATTCCTCCCGGAACTTTTAGAAATAAAAAGCTCGTTGGTTATGACTTTGTCTGCCCAGGTTTTTACTCTGCCGATCATTATTTATAACTTCAAGATTATTTCTTTGATCTCGCCGCTGGCTAATGTTTTGATCTTGCCGATTTTTTCCCTGCTTTTGACTTTAGGTTTGGCGGCCACATTTGTTTCCCTGATATTTTGGCCCATCGGCCAACTTTTATTCTGGCTTTGTTATTTATTATTAAAATACATCACTAGCCTATGTCATTTTTTTGCCAATCATTCCTGGGCGGCTATAAGCTTCAGTCATTTAAATGTTTTGATTATCTTTTTAATTTATTTAATAATGTTTGCATTTTTTAAACTTATAAAAAGCCGTCTACCTGCGGTAGACGGCAAATAATACGATTTTTCTAGCGGACTTTGAACCGCTCTTCTAGCGTGGCAAGTACGTTCTTAATCCCCCCATACTCAAGTTCTCTGATATCGAGCATGGCCGGTCCGGAAAAACCCTGTCGGCGGATTTCCAGCGCTTTCTGGGAGATTTGATGCCGGATATAATCCCAGAAGGGATGGTCAAAGGTATCCGCCGCTTCGGTGAGTATTCCCTCCTTAACGCAGTAAGCGGCGCAGCTGACCACCGGCGGTCCGTCGAAAAAGGAAATAGAGCTGTTTTGCTTGACTGGCATCAGGGGTCCGTTGTGGCTGCCGCGCATGAAGCCGGCGACAAAATGCCCGAGGGTATAGGGTGAAAGGATTTCGCCGGTGGCCGGGAAAGCGCCCTGGACGCGCACGATGGCGATGGGGTCGTCTTTACCGGTGTATTTGCCGGCAATGTTGTGGAGACGAGTGGTGGAAACGACGGCCGCGATTTCGCCGGTGGCCCGTGAGTTGATTGTCTCGACGACGAAACGCTCGTTGTCCCGCAGGAGAGCCGCCAATAAGTATAGATCTTCCGGAGTATTGAGTTCGATGACGCGGTCACCCTCGGTGTGGGAGACATCCATAATCGTGTATTTGAAACCCTGGCCCATTTTTTCGCTCAGCAGCAAACCGGAGCAGTGCATGGGATCGGCAAAGCCGAGATAGAGGGGGAGGTTGTAGGCACCTGGGTCGGTCTTGTCCGCGGCAAAGACCAGGAAAGGCTCGTTGGGTCTTTCCTCAAAAGTCATTTCCGCGATAGCCGGACCCATGCCTCTGATGTTGCCGCTGAAAGCGTCTTTCAGCAGATCTTGGCCGGCGCCGTACAGCCCCTGTTTCTTGGCTATCTTGGTACCGGCCTTGAAGGCTTCCAGCGCGAGGCCGTGGATGTGGACGTTGTTTACCCCGTGCGGGTGAACCATAAGAATCGCGATATCGTCACCCGTGTGGGTGACGCGGTAGGAAAGAAGATTGTCGCTTTGGTAGGATGAGTCAATGATGTCCGTGACCGTGGCCAGGAGTTTTTCCGATGGCTTGATATGGCCGCCGAGAGAACCAATGTCAGCCTTCACTAACGTCAACGTGATATTCATCTTAGGCCTCCTCAAGAAAAAGAAAAAAACGATGATTTATGTTATATTTTAAAGAGCGGCAGGAACGCTCTAAAGACGAATAACCGAGACTTAAAAAGTATCATCTCATTAATAAGTTGTCAAATATGAAAAGTTACAAAAAAATTTCTTTTATAATCCTGGTTATTGTATTAGTTATTTCAATTTTTTTAATAATTTTATTTAGCCAATACAGCCGGAATGTCAAGGTGGTTTTTTTAGATGTCGGGCAGGGCGATGCCATTTTAATTCAAGCGCCTGGTAATATTGATGTCCTGATCGACGGCGGCCCGGATAAAAAAGTTCTCTCCGGTTTGGGCAAGCATCTGCCTTTTTGGGACCGGAAAATCGAGTTAGTGATCTTAACGCATCCGCACACTGACCATTTGCAGGGGTTGATCGAAGTTTTAAAAAGTTACAAGGTTGAAAGAATAATTGATTCTCAAATTGATTATACGGGAGCCGATTATCAGGACTGGTTAAGGGTAACTCAAGAAAAAAAGATTCCTTTGGAAAAAACCGTAAACGGTGACCGGTTCAATTTAGGGGAAAATACATATCTTAAAACTTTATATCCCCTGACGGATATAACCGGCCAAAAGTTTGAAAATTTAAACGATACTTCGATTGTCACCGAACTTATTGACGGTTCTTACTCTTTTTTATTTACCGGCGACAGCCGGGCGGAAGAGGAAAAAGAGATGTTAGCCGCCGATTTGATTAGCGGAGTTGAAGTGCTAAAAGTGGGGCATCATGGCTCAAAATATTCCTCAAGTCCGCCCTTTTTAACTCAACTATCGCCTTCATATGCGGTTTTCCAGGTCGGAAAAAATAATCGTTTCGGCCACCCCCATTTGATTACTTTACAAAGATTGGAAAAAATCGGAGCGCGTATTTTTAGGACAGATACAGATGGTGAGGTTATTTGTGAGCGGAAAAAAGCGCTTTTGACCTGTTACTAATTTTACTCTTGACAAATTCGTGATTTTGTGCTAGCATATGATGTTACTGATGATTTAAGTTGTGCTAAAAACGAGAACCTTGAAAAAGAGGGGGGTATACCCGCTGTGTTAGCGGGGAAAATTACTCCTCTAAAAGATTTAGTTCTTGAAGAGTGAGTATAACGTGATGGCTAAATTTAGGTTAACACAGGTGTTAAAGTTACTAATCAGGAAAGAAAGAGGTGATTGCGATGTTCGGTCTGAAGTGGATCTTCATTGCGCTGTTGTTTGTCAGCCCAGTCTTTATCCTTATCATCAGCAAGCCAAGAGAGGAAAACGAGGACGGTGGCGCTTCAGCGGGAACGGGCTCAAAAACCGTTAAAGTTCCGAAGATCAACGAGCTGGACGATTGGGAAAGGATTGCCAGGATGATCTGGGTTTTTATCATCCTGATCCCGATCATGGCCTGGCTTGGCACGTCGTTGTTGTTCAAGCCCTTTGACTTGTCTTATCAGCGGGCGCTGAAAAAAAGCCAGTCGGATTCGACCCTGGTGCAGACGTCGGTCACGGCGGAAGAAACCAAGGCACCGATGGACTGGTATCCGGATTTCCAGAAGAAAGGCAAGCCCTGGATATACGTGTTTGCCTACCTTGGATTAGCCGGCGGACTTTACTGGAGTCACCGGGTGATTTTCTACATCCCCGTGAACAACGTGGCGGTGTTCGAAGCTTTCGGCGGCTACAGTTTTTCCGCGCGATACTATCCGGAATTCTGGAAACGTATCACCTGCACGTTTTATCCCTATGAAAGAGTGCGGATGGCCGAGCCAGATGAATATCCGGTTGGCAAGGACAACAACATTCAGTACTACCCTAAATTTCCCTGGCTTATCAGTTTGAAAGTCCAGATAATCGATCCCGAGCTCCAACCCGTCAATACCAAAGACGGAGTGGTCGGGGCAAAGGTCGATTGGGTGCTCTATTTCCAGATACCCTGGGAAGATCATCTCAAGGCTGTTTATGCGGTCAAGGAACTTTATCCTTCGGCGCTGGCCCTGGCCAAGACTGTGGTCCTGAATTTATCGGCAAAAGAAAAATTGGCCGATCTGATTGGACCAGCGGGATTAACACGCATGAGCGATGGGTTCTTTAAGGAGATCAACGCCATCATGCAGCAGTGGGGTTTGGTGACTATCGAGCATGCCAGCAAAATCCAGCAAGTCATCCCTCCCGAAGGAATCATCACCGAGATGAACGATCGGGCGAAAGCCTTTATTACCAAAGAGAAAGGGACAACGCTGGCCGAGCTCGATCAGATCCAAAAGGAAAAGAGCGCCCTGGGATTGGCGTCCAAGGAAAAGTTCGACCGGACGTTGCGAGCGGAAGGTTATGATGAGCTGGCCAAGAAGCTTGGCTTGGAAGAGGAAGAGAAGAAGATTCTTCTCGTTCTAGATACTCTTCAAGTCACTCTGGCAAGCTCTGATTATTCCGTGTTTTCCAGCACGGCTGGAACGGCGGAGCTAGCCGCGGCCGTCAGGGGTATCAAGACGGTACTTGACGGCGGAAAGACGACAACCGGTACCGATCTCCAGCAGCTGGAGAAGATGCTCGCGGGCATCAAGAGTGATCCCGAGCAGTGGAAACGTGTTGAAGAAATGATGGCGGGGATCAAAGCCGGCAAAGTGAAACCGAAGCCGGAATCACCCTCAGCCAAGTGAGGAAATAACAAAGGGGGCAAGCCTGTTTTGCCCTCCAACTTACTCTCAAAGAAAGGGGGTAAAAGAGGATGGGTATTACTCTGTCCTATATTTTTTTCATTCTCGGAATCGTCCTCTTTGGCTCCTGGGTGATTTGGCAATACGTCAAGGCGCATAGATCGCCTAAGCCAAGAGCGAAGATCAACGGGAAGAAAAAAGATAAAGTTAGCCTTTGGCAGAGGATCAAGCAATGGCTAAAAAAGAAGTTGGGAAAGCTCGGGGAGAAAAAACCTGGTGAACAGGCAGTCAGACCCAGATGGTTAACCGTTACGCTTCTCCTTTGGCTGCCGCTTTTGCTGGCCCTGTCCTACACGATCGTCAAGGCCGGCGGTTTCACGGATTACTTCCGTAATTATGCTGACCTCGGCTGGCCGGGGAATACGATTCTCATCGTCAAGCTTCTCTTCACTTATCTGTTTTGGCTGGTCGTTGTCAGCTTAATCGACAAGATCTGGCGAAAGAAGACGAATTGGGAAAGCCGCATATACGCCGTCATTGGCTTAGTGCTTCTTGCCGTCATCTTGGTAAAGGCACCCTACCTGGGCATAACCGGTTCGGACAAGATGCCTCTGGGTTTTGCCGTGGTGGAACCCGAAGAATATCGTTTTTTCGGGGTGCCGGACAGCCTCAATTTGCCCGACCGACTGCCCCAGTTGAACAATTACGTTACTAACCGCAAGAATGGTCAGCTTCAGTCATTTGTCACCATAAAGACTGGAGAGATCTATGCGGTGGTGCTCGAAGGTTCCGTGGAGACACCGAACCTGGCGCGCTACTTGCGGCAACTCGGTCGGCCATCGAGCAATAAGATGTATTTTCCCGCCGGACCGTTTGTCCTGCCGGAATCAATTTCGATCGGCCGGAAGCTACTTGTCCAAACGGCTCCCTACGCCTGTCCGATCATTTCAATCAGGCATAAGACCGGCCAGATTTTTGCCTGGCAGACGGCTTTCAGACCCGGCCGGCCGTACCTGATCATCCGGGCCTTAAGATCGGGCGAGCTGGTCGCCGCTTTAAATCTGCCCGTCAGCCAGGGCATCGGCCACGCGGTGAAATTCTGGGCGACCAGAGAGTTGGCCGAGCCGCACGTGCGGCTGTTGGTTTACCGGCTCTAGCGGTTTGTTCTTTGCGGGCGGTTCTCAAGGCTTTGAGAACCGCCCTCTTTTTTTATCTTGATTTATTTAAAATTTCATATTAAAATAGTAGTGAAAGGTAGAAAAATTTATGAGAAAAAAATGCTATTTTATTTATCTAGTTCCAATCATTTTTTTTGGCACTTTTTTTGCGTTTATCGGGCCTGCCCTCGCCGCTTACGGTGATACTACTACTTATCTTGGCCGGGTTTATGCAGGTGACGGCGGGGCGGCGACGGCCGCTTATGTCGATTTTCCGGAGGATTTGGCGTTTGACGGCTCGGGCAATCTTTATGTCGCCGACACTTATAATAACGTCGTCAGAAAAATCGATACCGGCGGTATTATCACGACTTATGCCGGTACCGGTTCATACGGTTTGATTAATGGGGCGGCCGATGCCGCCGAATTCGCTTTGCCCAAAGGTATCGCCGTTGATTCGTCGGGCAATGTTTTTATTTCCGACACCTACAATGATCAGGTCAGGAAAATTGATATCTACGGCAGCGTTAGCACTTATGTTTCTTCCGGTTTGGCCAGGCCCGAAGGTATCGTGACTTTTGGGAACTATCTGTACGTGGCCGACACCAACAATAATGCCATCAAAAAAATCAGCCGTTCAACCGGCGCGGTGACCACTCTAACCACCGCTATCTCTTCGCCGAGAAAAATGGATATTTCCGGAGACGGCTCAACTCTTTATGTGGCTGATCAGGGTCATTACCGTGTGGTCAGCGTAAATACCAGCACGGGGGCGGTTACTTTAATCGCTGGCTCGGGCAGTAAGGGATATAAGGAGGGAGTGGGTGCCGCCGCCCAATTCCGCCTGGTCTATGGTATAGGTTATGATGCAGCCACTAATTCGCTTTATGTGACTGACGAAGATGCCGATCGCATCTCGATGATCAGGCGAATTAATTTAGCCACTAAAGCTACTTCTTTATTTGTCAGTGACACTTCTATGACCACGGTTTACACTTATTCCGGTATCAGGGTGTATGGCAATTATCTTTACTTGGGCGGTAACGGCACCATTCACCGTTTTAATAAAAATAACGCCGCCGATAATAATTTGGTGGCCGGCAAAGACCGTTTTGGCAATACCGATGGAAGCTTAGGCGCTGCCGTCATCGGCCGGCCGTATGACCTGGTCTTATCGCCGGATAAAAAATATTTCTACCTGGCGGAAAATAACAAGATAAGAAAGATCAACCGGGTCACCGGTAAAGTAAGCTTTGTAATCGGTAACAGCATCGACAGTTACGATTTTTGCCAAAAGACCGGCAGCCAAGCGAGATTTTCTAATATTTCCGGGATCACAATTAATTCTTCGGGCGACACCCTGTATATCGTTGACCGGTGGAACAATCGGATCCGCGGCATCAATATCGCCAAACAAAGCTCTTTTTTGGTGGCCGGGGGCGGCAATTATAACGTGACCGGGACGGGCAACGGCTACGCGGAAGGGGCGGGGGCGGCCGCCAGATTTGATGTTCCGGCTACCTTAACAATTTCGCCCGATGACCAGTATTTATACGTGACGGATACCGGCAATAACCGGATTAGAAAAGTGAGGATCTCTGACGGTCAGACGACCCTCGTCGCCGGTTCGGGTGAAGCCGGCTTTGCCGACGGAGCAGGAAAGGCGGCGAAATTCAATGCTCCCTACGGCCTTGATATTGATTCTTCCGGGCAGTATCTATATGTCGCTGACCGTGACAATCATCGGATCAGGCGGGTGAGGGTTTCTGACGGCGACACGGTTACTTTGGCCGGCGACGGACGCAACGGTTATCTTGACGGTTTGACGAGCAAAGCGGTTTTTTCCTATCCCACTTATGTTCATTATTACGCTAATCAGTTATTTGTCAGCGATTCCGGTTCGCACCGCGTCCGAGTGATTGAACTATCCGGCGGGGTGGTAAAATTAGTGGCTGGTTCAGGCAGCCGGGGTTTCAAGAACGGTAGCCGGACGGCGGCGGAATTCAACAACCTGATGGGTTTGGTCGTGGATAGCACTAATAAATATCTTTACCTCTGCGATAGCTGGAACGATATGATTAGAAAAATTGATGTTAGCGGCCAAGCGCCCTATACCGATCTTGCTCCGGTCGTGACCGGCGTCACGCCGAACACCATAAAAATTCGCACCGATACCACTTACCAGGCTTACTTGGATGTCTTGGGTCAGAATTTCCGCCACGGCGCGCAAACACAATTCGGGGATTTTTCTACGACCACCTATGTTAAAAGTTCGACGGCCATGACGGTAGTTATTCCTTTAGGGAAGATGAGTCCTGGCTATTACGATGTGAAAGTGACCAATAGCGACGGTCAATCCGATGTTCTG
Source organism: Patescibacteria group bacterium (assembly GCA_041649715.1). Classification (GTDB taxonomy): domain Bacteria; phylum Patescibacteriota; class Patescibacteriia; order JAXHNJ01; family JAXHNJ01; genus JBAZMP01. The sequence continues at coordinate 207,836 of JBAZMP010000003.1, read as the reverse complement.
TCAGTCGGCTTCGCTGTAAGCGATGCCTCAGGCTCTGTTCCGGCTGTTTTTAATACTCTGGAAACCAGCGAAGGCTTTTTTGCTTATGTCAGTACTTTTACGGGAGGAGTAAGGTCAGCGACCGGTGATGTAAATAACGACGGACAAATTGAGATAATCACCGCGGCCGGGGAAGGTGGCGGACCGCAGGTGAGAATATTTGATAGTCGCGGAAACGTTTTAAGCCAATTTTTCGCCTACGCGCCTACTTTCCGCCAGGGTTTTAATGTGGCGATTGGCGATGTCGACGGCGACGGGATAGCGGATATTGTGACGGTAGCTGGTCCCGGCGGAGGGCCGCACGTCAGAGTGTTTGACTGGCAGGGAAACCTTAAGGCTCAGTTTTTTGCCTACGACTTGTTGTTTAGAAGGGGGATGAAGGTCGCGGTCGGCGACGTAACTGGCGACGGCCTCGCGGATATTATCACCGGCACGGACGGACCATCAGCCCCGCATGTAAGAATATTTGATTTTCAAGGCCATCTGCTCGGTCAGTTTTTTGCCTATCCCACTTATTTTCGCATCGGCATCAATGTCGCCGCGGGAGATGTAAACGGCGACGGAGTCGCGGAGATAATTACCGCCCCGATTTACAACGGCGGACCGCATGTCAGGGTTTTTAACGCCTCGGGAAAAGTTCTCTCTCAGTTTTTTGCCTACGCCTATACATATCGCGGCGGCGTGAACCTGGCCGCCGGCGACGTCAACGGGGACGGCCGGACAGAAATCATTACCGGGACGAGCCAAGGTAAGGCGCCTCACGTCAGAATGTTTAATAACAATGGTATTTTGGTCAGTCAGTTTTTTGCCGCTTCAACCTCTTCCCGTCGCGGAATTTATGTTTCTTCAGGTGATGTCAATAACGACGGTCTAGATGAAATAACCACCTCCCAGATGAGCGGAGCGCCGGAAGTGGTCACCTTTGATTATTTGGGCAATGTCGTTGAATAGGAAAGGGAAGGGGTAGACAAAACTAACTGGTTTTGTTAGTATTAGACATACTTTGGACCCGTGGTGTAGCTGGCCTAACACGCCTCCCTGTCACGGAGGAGATCACGAGTTCGAATCTCGTCGGGTCCGCCAACATTTAGCCTCTAACCAAATTGAGGTTATTTTGTTATACTATAGCCATGGAAGATTATAAAAGATTTGTTCAACAAGTAATAAAGAAGGCCGGCGCCATGGCCTTGGTTAATTTCCGACTGGAGCAGAAGATCGGCTGGAAAAAGGGGAGATCGATTGTCACGGCGACCGATATTAAGATAAACAAATTCATAGTGGCTGAGATTAAAAAGAATTTCGGCGATCATAACATTATTTCTGAAGAGTTACCCGATATTAAGAATCAGCATGAATATACCTGGTTCATTGACCCGATCGACGGCACCATCAATTATGCCCAAGGTATCCCGTATTTTGGCGTGTCTTTGGGATTAGCTCGGGGGAAAGAAATGATGATGGGAGGGGTTTTTGATCCGGTCCATCAGGAATTATTTTTCGCGGAAAAAGACAAGGGCGCTTTTTTAAACGGCCAAAAGTTTATCTCCAGGGCGAGAGAAAAATTTTCCGAGACGATGATTCATCTCGATGTTTGGAAAAACTCAAAATATCCCCTTATAAAAATGAAGACGGCTCTGGAAAAAAAGATCTGGTGCCTTACCGAACGCGCCTGTATCTCCATTACCGCCTGTTATGCCGCTTTGGGCCGGATGGACGGCTTTATGTTTTCCCATAATACGCCCTGGGATGTGGCCGCCCCCGATATTATCTGCCGTGAAGCCGGTTTAGTTGCCAGTCAAATGGACGGTCAGCCCTGGTATCCAGGCGGCAAGCTGAAGGGCTATATCTGTGCCAAGCCGAAAGTGCATCAAGAATTAGTCAGATTTCTTAAGCCATTTATTGGAAAATATTAATGAAAATTTTTCTTAAGTATTACCTGCCGTTTATCCTTTGGGCGGGTTTGATTTTTTATTTATCCTCGTTGCCAAATTTAAAAAGTGGTTTCCCCGATGTCTGGGATTTTATTTTGAGAAAGGCGGCACATATGATAGAGTTTGGCATCTTGGCAATTTTGGCCTTGCGGATCGGGTTAAAAGGGGAGAATCAAGGGAAAATAAAATACGTTTATATTATTGTTCTGTTATTTTGTATTTTATACGCGGCCAGCGATGAATATCACCAGAGTTTTGTGGGTGGCCGCCAGATGGCTTTAAGAGACGTGTTGATCGACAGCCTGGGGATTGTCGGCGGCAGCGGGATTTATTTGGTGGTGAGGAAGCCTTTATTTTCCTAGTTAATGTGATACATTGTTAGAGGTGGCGAGGAACCTCCCCTTGGTTCCCCTCCTTTTTTTATAAAAAAAGGAGGGGAAGAATGACGCAGCGTATAAAGTACGCAGCATTGTTTTTACAGGGGAGGATAGAAAAATATGAAACGAGTTCGTAATTATCCCTCGATGAACATTAATAGAAGAACGCTGCGGCATAATATGACAGAGGCCGAGGTATTTTTGTGGGTGCGACTTAAAAATAGGCAAGTACTCGGTTATAAATTTAGAAGGCAGTATAGCGTCGGTTATTTTGTCATTGATTTCTACTGTCCTAAATTGAAATTGGCCATTGAAGTTGACGGCCTCAGCCATTTTACTAAGGATACGATTGAATATGACAAGAGGCGAGAGGAATATATTAAGTCATTTGGCACCTGATTTTTAAGAGTGACAAATCTTGATATTTACAAAAACACGGAGGGGGTAATTGATGGAATTAATGAGATAATAAAAAAACCAGCTGACTAAATCAGTCTGGTTTTATCAAGGGGCGGATTATTGGTGGCGTAAAATGGCGCGACCGATCTTTTGGAAAAATCTCTTCCAGAAAAGAATGGGCAGGTCTGATTTTCGGCGGTGTCTCGGGATTTCCGGCCAACATTGAATGATTTCTTGCGCCGGATCATCGAAAGCATGCTTGTGGTTGCCGTGCAACGGATGCCGCGGGGTATTAGTTACCACAAAGAGTGGAGTTCTTTTCAGCCTTTCTGTTAGGTTTTCTCTTGTTAAGGGACTGCTCATTTTGGCCTCCTTTGACGGGGATCTTGGTTTTTTCTATCGGCGCAGGATGGCTCTAGCTATCTTTCGGAAAAAATTTTTCCATCCGCGGCGTGGCGATGTATTTGTTTTTTTCTTTTCTATTAGAGACTCTTCGAGAAAAACCGGCCAGCAGGTTAGGATTTCGTCGGCTGGATTAGCGAAGTAATAGTATTGGCCTCTTGCTGGAGTAGGCCGCGAAGTGGAAGGGGCTACCGCAAATGATGGTTTAATTCTGAGAATCTTACGTATTATCTGTTTTAGTAAGAAACGTTTCACCATTAACCTCCTAGGCTAAGGGCTTCTGTAATTTTTATTGACTGACATTATATTATCATTATAATAAAAAAAGTCAAGGTTCTTTTACCCTGACTTTTTTAAAGTTTGTTGATTATGATGGTTTGATCTCTTTGACCAGTTCTTCAAAAACTTTCGGCTCGAATTCGGCCAGCTGGGACAGGATTTTCCGGTCAAGCTCAATCTTATTCACTTTAAGCAAATGAATGAAGGTGGCGTAGTTCAAGCCATAGGCTCTCACCCCGGCGTTGATTTTGATGTTCCACAGGCCGCGGAAGATCCGTTTTTTTCTTTTACGGTCGCGGTAAGCATTGACACCGGCTTTCAAGAAAGCGGTTTTGCCGAGCTTAAGGGTGTTTTTCCGGCGCCAGCGGTAGCCTTTGAGGGCCCGGAAAAGCTTTTGTCTTTTTTTGACGTGGATGACGCCTCTTTTAACGCGCATATTTTTTCGTCCTGTAATAGGGAATTAGTTTCTTAATGGCCTTTAAATTGGTTCTCGCGATTCTAATATCTTTTCTTTTACCCATGGTTTTAGTGGGATAATCGCGGGCGTTGAAGTGGTCCTGACCGGTCTGACGGAACATGAATTTTCCGCCGCTGGTCTTACGGAATCTTTTTACCGTTGCTTTGTGGGTTTTGATCTTTGGCATATATTATAATTATTATTGGTATGATGTCCCGTTATTTCTTATAAACAATGGTGAAAAACTTTCGGCCCTGACGGGTCAGCATTTGCTCTAAGAAAACCTGGTCACCCAGTTCTTTGATGAATTCAAAAATGATCTGCCGGCCAAGGTCCTGATGGGCGATTTCCCGGCCGTGAAGCATCATTTCAATTTTGACTTTGTGGCCGTCATTCAGAAACTTTTCGGCTTGCTTTTTTCTGACCTCTAGATCATGCTTGCCGATCGCTAGAGTAAGCCTGATACACTTGACTTCAATCTTTTTCTGTTTCGCCCTATGTTTTCTTTCCTGTTTTTCCTGTTGGAACAAATAGGCGCCAAAGTCAAGAATCCTTGCGACCGGCGGATTGCCCTTGGGGCTGACTTCTACAAGGTCAAGGCCACGCTCTTCAGCCAAGGCTTGGGCCTTATAGGTATCAAGGGGGCCAAGATTAATATTTTTTTCGTCAATCACAATGACTTGCGGGACGCGTATCTGGCGGTTTATGCGGAGTCTTTTGATAGGTTTTTAGTTAATAATTAGATAATTGAAAACAATGAGGCTGACTTTTTTTATTTTGAGTAAAAAACGGCGAACCGAATGGTGGAGATGGCGGGCCTTGCACCCGCGTCTAGAAAGTAAAGGCAAAATATTCTACAAGCGTGTTTTCTTTGGTTTTAGTTCGGACTCTAAGTGGGAAAGAAACAAAACCTTAAAGTCTAAAGTCTTTTTGTGCTCTCGACTGACCCGCCAAGACAACCGGTCAGTCATGCCTAATATTTTGACACCCATAAGAGCCTATTAGGTATCAGCTTTTACAGATGGCTGCGGTTAATTAAACGGCAGCAAAAGCAAATTTAGGAGAAAAAGCTTCTCTTAGTTTGCTGAATAAGTTTTTGACACTTATCATTTGACGGACTTTTAGCGAGTTTCCATCGGGCTCGGCTTGCATAGCTTACCTTGTTAACGTTCTATCGAATTTTGGCATCCCCGTGTATGTTGTAATCTTTTTAGGCGTTCTGTCGGTTCACTCGTTCTAATCCTTTGTACTAGCCCGAAGGCGATAGAACGAATAGAGCGCTTAATACTTCCGGCGCATGGCCCGCTGTAAACGGCGGTCTTCTTCCCGTTTTTTGATTGAATCCCGCTTGTCATACTTCTTTTTGCCGCGGCCCAAGGCTAATCGGATTTTTACAAGCCTTCTTACAGTATAAACAGAAAGGGGTATCAATGTCAACCCTTGCGATTTTGACTGGCCGATCAAGCTTCTTATCTCCGATGCCCTTAAAAGTAGTTTGCGATCATGGGTCGGCTCGTATTTTTTTTGGGCGCCAACCGCCATTTTGTAGGGTGAAATGTGGGCATTAATTAACCAGGGCTCATTGTTCCTTAAACTGACGTAAGAGCCCTTTAAATTGATCTGCCCGAGCTTGACTGATTTTACCTCCGGACCCGCCAGGACGATTCCCGCTTCATATTCTTTGAGGATATGATAGTCAAAATAGGCGAATTTATTTTTGGCGATAAGACTCATAAGTATTATTAGATTAGCATAAATCAGCGAAAGGGGGGAGTGTCAAAAAGGGGAGGGAGTTTCCTTTTCTTAAATCAAATTTTCCGTTATAATAAAATTATGAAAACGTTGAAGATTCAGATCGAAGAAAAAATAAAACGACAGCTGGAAACGCTTTGGCCGGAAAATTTGACCAAAGTAAATTTTGCCGTAGAAAGACCGAAAGAGGAGCGCTTCGGTGATTATTCCACTAATCTGGCCATGCAATTAGCGCCCCTTTTGGGAAAAAACGCCATGGAGATTGGGCATCAGCTGATCAAGGGGGTGGTCTGGCCGGCCGCGATAGGCAAGGCCATGGTGGTGGCGCCCGGGTTTATAAATTGTTATTTATCGGAAGATTGGTTAAGGCGGCAGGTCAGTCGCCAGGCCAAAAACCTAAAATTCGGTCAGTCGGACTTCGGCCGAGGCAAGAAGGTGCAGGTGGAGTTTATCTCCGCCAATCCGACCGGGCCTTTGCATTTGGGCAACGGCCGCGGCGCCTTTACGGGCGATGTCCTGGCCAATGTCTTGAAAGCGGCGGGGTTTGCCGTCCAGCGGGAATATTATCTTAATGACATGGGCCATCAGATCGAGGTTTTGGCGGAATCGGTCCGCATCCGCTTTTTCCAGCAGCAGGGGATAAAACTGGATTATCCGGACTATTGTTACAAGGGAGACTACGTGATTGAGCTGGCGAAAAAATTGGCGACCGTCAATAATTATAAGCTTAAGAATATCGATAAGGTGCGCCAGAGAATCAGGGAAAGAGTGCTTAAACTAATGATGGATGAGATCAAACGTTTTGTGACCAAGCGCCTGAAGATAAAATTTGACCGTTGGTTTTCCGAAAAATCTTTATACCAAAGGAAGTTAACGGATAAGGTCATCAATATATTCAAAGGAAAGGAACTTCTTTATAAGCAGGAAGGAGCTCTGTTCCTTAAGACCACTTTTTTCGGCGATGACAAAGACCGGGTTCTTTTAAAAAAAGACGGTGAACCGACTTATTTTCTTTCTGATATCGCTTACCATTATGATAAGTTCGCCTTGAGGAAATTCGATAAGGCCATCGATTTTTGGGGGGCGGATCATTTCGGCCACCAAGGCCGGATGCAGGCCGCTCTGCGAGCCCTGGATCTTGAGGGGAAATTGGATATCGTAATTTTTCAATTGGTAAGACTGATAAAGGGCGGCCAAGAGATCAAGATGTCCAAACGGGGCGGCACTTTTGTCACTCTGGAAGAATTGATCGATGAGGTCGGGCCGGATGTGGCGCGTTTTTTCTTTTTGATGTATGCCGCTGATACTCATCTGGATTTTGACCTTGATCTGGGCCGCGAGAAATCCGAGAAAAATCCGGTCTATTATGTCCAGTACGCCCACGCCCGTATTTGTAGTATAATAAAAAAGGCGGCGAAATACACCCGGAAAGCAAAACAGCAGGACAGGGAACCATTGCGCAAGAAGGAAGAGTTGAACCTGGTCAAGGAAATCATTAAATTGCCAGAAATAATAGAGGAGGTCGCCGGAAATTATGAGGTGCAAAAATTGCCTTTTTACGCCCAAAATCTGGCCGCAAAGTTCCATGATTTTTATACCGTGTGCCGGGTGATTGACAACGATAAGTTAAAAATCAAACGTTACGAGTTGATAAAACTGACAAAGTTTGCTTTAATGAAGGTCCTGGCGCTTATGGGTATTTCGGCGCCGGATCGGATGTAGACGCCTTAGTCGTTCAAATCGTTGTAACCGTTCTATCGTCACTTCGTGGCTCGTACAAAACGTTTAGAGCGAGCGAAAGCGATAGAACGTCTAAAGTGTTTCGAATGAACCGCGCGGTTCATTCTTCCAACACCTTAAACCTACATAATAAAAATGAGAATTGGCATTGATTGCCGGACCATGCTTTCTCCCTCGCGGGGCGAAAAAGCGGGGATCGGCCACTACAATTATTACCTGGTCAAGAACTTGATGCGGATTGACAAGAAGAATCAATACGTCTTGTTTTTTGATTATCGCGTCACGGACACCCGGGAGTTCAAGCAGAAAAATTTTGAGATAAAATATTTCCCTTTTTCACAATACAAGAAATTTCTTCCTTTTACCTATTCTCATCTTTTGATCGCGGCCGAACTCGGCAAAGAGAAACTGGATGTTTATCATAGCCCGGCGAATGTCATCCCCTATAATTACAATAAGCCCTCGGTGGTGACCGTGCATGACCTGGCCATTTACAAGGAAAAGAAATGGTTTCCCTCCGGCCAGAAGTTTTCCACCCGCTTCTTGGTGCCGAAGAGCATGAAAAAGGCGAAGCATATTATCGCGGTATCGCAGGCGACTAAAAGGGACATTATTAAGCTATTTAAGATCCCTTCCGAAAAAATCTCGGTGGTTTATGAAAGCGTGACGGTCGATAAATATCCGACCCGGACGAAAGATATTTCCGCCCTAAAGCGTTATAACCTGAAGGACAAATATATACTTTTTGTCGGCACCCTGGAGCCGCGAAAGAATCTTTTAAGATTGCTGCAGGCTTACAGCCAATTGATCAAGGAAAAACCCAGATTCGCCGCGTATGACTTGGTGCTGGCGGGGATGCGCGGCTGGAAGAGCAAGAATATTTTCCGTTTGATCAATAAACTTAAACTGAAAGAGAGGGTGAAATATCTGGAATACATCCCGCATAATTTCAAGATTGATCTATTGAAGCAGGCGACCGTCTTTGTCTTTCCGTCATTTTATGAGGGTTTCGGCCTGCCTCCCCTGGAAGCGATGTCTCTAGGTTGCCCGGTGGTCGTTTCCAAAACTTCCTCGCTCCCCGAGGTTTGCGGGGAAGCGGCGGAGTATGTCAACCCCCAACGTTCAGAAAGTATCGCTAAAGCTTTGGAAAAAGTGCTAGGCAGCAAGACTAAGAGAGAAGCGATGATTAAAAAAGGATATGAGCAGGCTAAAAAATTCTCCTGGGAAAAATGCGCCCGCGAGACTTTAAAAGTATACGAAAGAGTCTGTCAATTAACCCGCAAAGAGAAATAGATATAATGGTGATTAAGGTCAAGGTTTTTCCCAAAGCCAGAATTAACCAAATTTCCCGCCAAGGGGATTTTTTAAAAGTTAAAATAACGGCACCTCCGGAAAAGGGGAGAGCGAACAAGGCGTTGATTAAATTACTGGCGGAGTATTTTGACGTCAGTAAAAGCAGAGTCGCTATTTTAGCGGGGGAGAAAAGCCGAACGAAAGAGATTGAGATATTGAGAGATTGAGCGACTAGGCTATTAAGGAATCGAGAGACTAGTTTATTAATTTTTGTTAAGAAAAAAAGCCAGAGGTCGTGGGAACGACATGGCTTTTAGGACGGAAGTTTTTTCCGTTGGGCGAACAAACCGATACCTGCATGGAGAAAGAGATAGTTGATGGGATTGACCAGATCCAGGGGTTTATCCTGCCAACGTAAAATAACAGTGAAAATAGTTAGCAGGTAAGCGCCTGACCAGAGAAACCAGGGTAACGCTTTTTCATTCCGGGGATTTCGGATGATACCACGATAGGTGGGTAAGAAGGAGATGACGATGGGGATTTGCAAAATCATGTTGGCCATCGTCGCATTACGGTAGTGCCACCAGACAAACGAGGCGAAGAAGCCAATGATCATGGCGACAATATCCCAGGGGTTTAGCCGCGTGAGCTTGCCCTTAAACAGAGAAAAAAAGAAAGTCCAGGTACAGCCTAAGGAACCGGCCAGAAGTATCAAGGCCTTAATGATATCGCCACTCATAACGATATAAGTGGCACAATTCAAACCGACACCTAGTACCCAAATACTCCAGGTGGCCGCATTCGGCCTTGATTCGCCTTTCAGCATCTGTTTATTGTATATGACGAAGGCGATGACATGACCGATGATAGCGATCGAACTTAAGACAACCGATATCATATCAAACACCTCCTCCATTTCCGATCTATCAAAGAACGAGAAAAATTAATAGTTCATAATAGCACTACTTTTTGTTTTTGTCAATAGCCGACTTGCCAAACCCGTCATTTTCCTCTAAAATATAAGCATTAGGCTTATTTTTTTATATGATAAATTTTCCGGAAGCAGAAAAGAAAACCCTAAAATTCTGGGAAGAAAAGGATATTTTTAAGAAAACCCTGGAAAAGACGAAAAAAGGTCATCCTTTTATTTTCTTTGAAGGTCCGCCCACCGCCAACGGCAAACCCGGCATTCATCATGTTTTGGCCCGGGCCTTTAAGGACGTGATTCCGCGCTACAAAACCATGCGGGGCTTTTACGTGGAGCGAAAAGCCGGCTGGGACACGCACGGATTGCCGGTGGAGCTGGAAGTGGAAAAGGAACTTAAGATTTCCGGCAAGCCCCAGATTGAAAAATACGGTCTGGGTAAATTCAATGATCAGTGCCGTTCAAATGTTTGGAAATATAAAACCGAATGGGAAGAAATGACAAAACGTCTGGGTTTTTGGCTGGATTTAGAATATCCTTATGTCACTTACGACAATGATTATATTGAAAGCGTCTGGTGGATCTTAAAGCAGGTCTGGGATAAAAAATTATTGTATTTGGGGTATAAGGTGGTTCCCCAATGCCCGCGCTGTGGCACGGCTCTTTCTTCGCATGAAGTCGCCCAAGGGTACAAATCCGTGACCGAGGATTCGGTTTATATTAAATTCGAACTGGCTGATGAGCCCGGGACTTTTGTTTTAGCCTGGACCACTACTCCCTGGACTTTGCCGGGCAATGTCGCCCTGGCCCTAGGTGAGTCCTTTAAGTATGTAAAAATCAGACAGGGAAATGAGTTCCTTATTTTAGCCAAAGATCGGTTAAATGTTTTGCAGGGTGATCACGAGGTGATAAAAGAGTACTCGGCAAAAGAGCTGGAAGGGAAAAAATACAAGCCCTTATTTGATTTTCTTGATCTAGAAAAAGAAGGGGGCAAAAAGGCTTATTATTTGACTCTCGCCGATTTTGTCACCGTCGAAGACGGAACAGGCGTGGTACACACCGCCGTGATGTATGGGGAAGACGATTATAACTTAGGCGAGAAAATCGGCCTGCCGAAAATTCATACCCTAGATGAGAATGGCATTTTTAACTCCTTGGTAAAACCCTGGCAGGGGAGATTTGTAAAAGATAAAAAACTGGAAGAGGAGATCATCGATTATTTGAAGAAAAAAAATCTTCTTTATAAAACGGAAAAATATACCCATGATTACCCTTTTTGCTGGCGCTGCGATTCGCCCCTGCTTTATTACGCCAAGAATTCCTGGTTTATTAAGATGTCGGCTTTACGAGAAAAGCTAAAAAAGAATAATGAAAAAATTAATTGGGTGCCGGACTATATTAAAGAAGGCCGCTTTGGCGAGTGGATTAACGAGGTAAAAGATTGGGCTATCAGCCGCGAACGCTATTGGGGTACGCCCTTGCCTGTCTGGCAGTGCGAAAAATGTCACAAATATCAGTGTTTCGGTTCCCGGGAGGAATTAAGGCTAAAGGCGGCAGAAAAACCGACAAAATTGATTTTGGTTCGCCACGCCGAAAGCGAAAAAAATGTAAAAGGGATTGACAGTTCGGCCCCGGATAAATATCCTCTCACTGCCTTAGGCAAAAAACAAGCGGAAAATTATGCCCAGCAGTTAGCGGGAAAAAATATTGATATCATCTTTACCTCGCCGACTTTAAGGGCCAAACAAACAGCGGAAATAATCAATCGATCCCTGAAAGTGAAAATTATTGAGGATAAGGATCTTAATGAAATATTTGAGGGGTCATGGGAGGAAAAAACCCATAACGAGCTTATTAAAAATGATCATGATTATCGCCGATTTTTGGCATACCGGGAAAAGGCCAGTCCCGAAGCTTTAACGATAAAACATAGCCAAGCCGGAGAGTCGTTTGAAGACGTTAAAAAAAGAATTGTTGTTTTTGCCGATAATTTAGTCAAAAAATACCAAGGGCATAACGTCCTTTGCGTCACTCACCAGGCACAGATTGTCATGTTCGCGGATTATTTGCGCCATTATTCCGTTTCGCAGGCAATAAAGGAGATTTATGGTCATAAAACCGGGGCAGATCCAAGGGTATTTTACGTAAATCCAGAATTACAAGAAATAAATCTTCACCGGCCGTTTGTGGACCAGGTAAAAGCTCTCTGTGAATGCGGCGGGGAAATGAAGCGGGTGCCGGAAGTGATTGATTGCTGGTTTGATTCCGGTTCTATGCCCTTCGCTCAAGTCCATTATCCCTTTGAGAACAAGGAAAAGATTGATAAAGGGACGGGTTTTCCGGCGGATTTTATTTCCGAAGCAATGGATCAGACGCGCGGCTGGTTTTACACTCTTTTGGCTATTTCCACTCTTTTAGATAAAGGTCCGGCCTATAAAAATGTCATCTGCTTAGGTTTGGTCCTGGATAAAAACGGTCAGAAGATGTCGAAGTCGCGCGGCAATGTCGTAAACCCGCAAGAGATTTTCGAAAAATTCGGCGCGGATGCCATCCGCTGGTATTTTTATTCTTTGAATCAGCCGGGTGAAACCAAAAATTTTGACGCTTCCGGCGTAGAATCAGTGGTTAAGAAAAACTTCTTGGTTCTTTTTAATGTTTTAAGTTTTTACCAGATGTACGCCGGAACCGAAGTTAAGCCAATAGAAAGCAAAAATGTCCTCGATATCTGGATTTTAACCTCTCTTCATTTGTTGATTGAAGAAGTGACAAAAGATTTGGAGCATTACGAGATAGTGAACGCGGTCCGGAAGATGGAGGTCTTTATCAATGATTTATCCACCTGGTATTTGCGGCGCAGCCGAAACCGGTTTAAGGGCGCCGCAGAAGCGGAAAAAAATGAAGCGTTGTCGACGCTTGAGGATGTTTTATTGACATTGAGCAAGATGATGGCGCCTTTCACGCCTTTTCTGGCGGAAGAACTTTATCAGGCCACCGGCGGAGTGAAGGAGTCGGTACACTTAGCTGATTGGCCGGGGTTAGACAGGGAGATCGAAAAGTCGGTGATAAATGACATGATTTTGGTTCGGCAGATAGTCGAAGCCGGTCATGCCTTGCGGGCGGAAAACGGTTTTAAGGTCCGGCAGCCTTTAACTTCACTTGTTTCCAACGCGAAGAATCTAGACGAGAAATTATTAAAAATAATCGCCGAGGAGCTTAATGTGAGAGAAATCCATCTGGGAAAAACAAAACCCGCAGGTAGCGAGTTCAAGGTAAAAGAAAGTTACGGTTTTTGGGTGGCGCTCGACATCACTTTAACCGATGAATTAAGGGAGGAGGGAATAGTCAGGGAATTGATAAGGCAAATAAATTCTTTGCGTAAAGAAGCAAAATTGACGCCGGGCAACCGGATCAAGCTGAAATATGCCGCTGCCTCCGGATTTTTTGATAAACTTTTGGCGGTTTATGGGGAAAAACTCAAGCAAGAGATACTGGCCTCTGATATTATTGAGGGGAAAAAGGAAGAATTGGAGAAGTTGTCTTTTTATAAAGACCTGAAAATTGAAGGAAAGGATCTAAGAATCGGTTTTGTGGTCTAATTTATGCCGCTTTTCCGAACAGAAGCCATTATTTTAAACAGAAAAAATTTCCGGGTAAATGACCGGATTTTTCTTGTCTACGGGAAAAATGAAGGCAAGTTGGAACTGTTGGCCAGGGGAGCAAGAAAGAAGGAAAGCAAGTTGGCCGGTGCCTTGGAGCCATACGCCCTGGCGGAATTGATGGTCGCGGGGGGGCGGAGTTTTGATTACATTACCGCGGTTAAGGTCTTGAAATACTATCATAATATTCGGAATGATTTGACCGTGATCGCCTGGCTGGCCGTGATCGTGGAGATTACCGGACAGCATATTAAGCCTCAAAGCCGGGAGGGCGAGATCTTCGAGCTGCTAAAAGAAACTTTGGAAATTTTGGAAAAAGCCAGAGAGACTTCAAAAAAAATCCAGCTTATAATTGCCGCCATTTTTAAGTTGATAAAAACCTTGGGGTTTATCCCCCAGCTTTATTCCTGCCAGGAGTGCCAGAGCAAGATAAAACCGGTTAGGAATAATTTCAGTCTAGCCAAGGCCGGTCTCTTGTGCCCGCAGTGTCTTAAGGTGGACAAGGAGTCTCATCCGGTTTCGACGGAGGCGATCAAGATCCTGCGTTTCTTTTTAGAGCAGGATCTGAAAAAAGCCGCGGCTTTAAAGCTAGAAAAGAAAGAAATTGAAGAATTAAAAAAAGTAATTTTCCCCTATCTAAAATATATTTTTGAGCATGATTTTAAAAGCCTTAGTTATCTGAAACAAATGCCGGATGGCTAAAAATGATTTTCTCTGCTATAATAACGGCGTCATATGCCAAAGAAAAAAGTAAAAGATTTTACCCGTCAAATCCCCGTTTTTAAGGTGGAAGAAAAGAAGGAAGAAGAAAAAAGGGACAACCAGGTGAAATCTCTGGCGGATTATAAACCAGCCATCGCTAAGATGTATCAGGATAAAGATGGCAAGCCTTTGAATTTGACGAAACTGGAAAAAGTGAAGAAAGGCAAAAAATCATTTTATCTAAAAATAATCGGTTTATTGCTTCTGCTTTTTGCCGTGTCTCTGGCCGGCTTTTTTGTTTTTTTCCGCGACAAGAAGTTTAAAGAAGGGGACGTGGCCTTGAATGTTACGGGGGTCAGCCGGGTCGCTTCCGGCGAGGAAATAACCCTGACTGTCCAATACCTGAATCAAGGCCAGGCTTTTTTGGGCAATCTGGAATTATCCGTGACTTATCCGGAAGGATTTACCTTTAAAAGCGCTGATCCGGAAGCCGATAATACTTACAATCAATACTGGAGGCTGCGGGATCTGGGCGCGGGAAAAGGAGGCGAAGTGAAAATCACCGGCTTGCTCATGGGCGAAGTGGGAAGTCAAAAAAGTTTCAGCGCCAAATTGAGCTATAAACCCTCTAATTTTAATTCCACCTTTAACACGGAAACGTCTTTTTCGACCGCCATTTCCTCGTCTAATATCGGTTTGGAAATCGAGGGCGGCAGCAGAGTCATCCCGGAAAAAGAAACGACCTATAAAATAAAATATAAAAATGATTCTTCCGAGGCCTTGGAAAGAATTAGATTGGTCGCGGTTTATCCGGACGGTTTTACGCCTGCTTCCGCCAATCCGAATTTTTCCGAAGGCAAGAACACCTGGCAGATTGACCGCCTGGAGGCGGGCAACACGGGTGAAATTGAGCTTAAGGGGGTATTTGTCGGAGCCGCCGGTGACATGAAGGAAATCAAATTTACGGTGGGCCTGATCGGGCCGGAGGGCGAATTTAACCCGCAGGTGGAAAAATCACTGCTGGTTCTGTTGATCTCTCCTGAACTGACGCTGGAACTTAAAATCAACGGTTCCGATGAAAATGCGGCCGTTGATCCCGGAGAAACCCTGACCTATTATTTGCTTTACCAGAATAATTCCGACCTAGAATTAAAAGACGTGACCCTTACTTTGGAATTGGATGATAAGCTCCTGGATTTTTCCACCTTCGCCGATGATCTTAAGGGGAAGGTCAGCGGCCAGTCAATCACCTGGACAAAAGACCAGATCGACCTTCTTTCTTCTTTAAAGCCGGCCAGCCACGGGGAAATTACTTTCAAAATAAATCTTAAGGAAAAATTGGCCCTAAACGGTTCTGAAGACAAGAATTTCCAGTTCATCAGCCAGTTTAAAGGTCAATCTTCTGCCATTGAAGGTTTGGGCGGCGGCAGTTTGGCGGCCGAAAGCAACGCGGTGACGCTTAAAGTCAATACGGTGGCGGAATTAAACTGCGAGACGCGCTACTATTCGGAAGAAAACGAAGCCTTGGGGACCGGCCCTTTGCCGCCGGTGGTCGGCCAGACGACGACTTATCGGGTCTATTGGTACCTTACCAATACGTCAAACGAGCTTTTAAACGTGACAGTTGTTTCCACTTTACCGGCGGATATCTACTGGACGGGCCAGAATAAGGTTTTATCGGCCGGCGATCTGTCTTTTGCCCCGGCCACGCGTCAAGTAACCTGGACGGTCAATAAAATACCCGTCGGTACCGGCCAGATTTACCCGCAGCTTTCCGCTTCTTTTGAGGTAAGCACGACACCCGTGGCGGCGGACGGAGGCTTTGTGAAAATTTTGACCGATCAGACCAACCTTCAAGCCACGGACAGTTTTACCGAACAAACGATCAAAGCCAATTGTGATTCTCTGACGACCGATTTGAAGAATGACATTAATGCCCAGGGAAAGGGGATCGTTACCCAAAGTCAGTAATGATAAGGATAAAATCATGAAAAAACCGGGGAAAATTTCGGCCCGCACCAGAATTTTAAAAACCAGGCACGGGTTGATAAAAACCCCCTTTTTTATGCCGATCGCCACAAAAGCGGCCGTAAAGTCAGTGACCACGGACGATCTTTTAAAATTAGAAACACAAATTATCTTGAGCAATACTTATCATCTGTATCTGCGGCCGGGAGTGCCGGTCATTAAAAAAGCGGGCGGTTTGCACCGTTTTATGAATTGGCACCGGCCGATCTTGACCGATTCGGGGGGCTATCAGGTTTTTTCCCTGGCCAAATTCCGGAAAATTACCAGCCAGGGGGTGTTTTTTAAGGATAATCTTTCCGGCCGATCCCATTTTATATCTCCGGAAA
Source organism: Patescibacteria group bacterium (assembly GCA_041649715.1). GTDB lineage: Bacteria > Patescibacteriota > Patescibacteriia > JAXHNJ01 > JAXHNJ01 > JBAZMP01. The sequence goes on along the minus strand of JBAZMP010000003.1, from coordinate 191,530 downwards.
AAGCCATCCAGATCCAGATAGATTTGGGGGCGGATATAATCATGTCTTTTGATGAGTGCTCGCCCCACCCTTGTTCAAAAGATTACGCCGAAAAGTCCATGAATTTGACCACGGCTTGGGCCAAGCGGGGTTTCGAGTATTTTAAAAAGCACAAAAAGCCCGGCCAGTTATTATTCGGCATTATTCAGGGCTCAATATACAAGGATTTAAGAATAAGACACGCCAAAGAAATAACTAGTTTGCCCTTTGACGGTTTCGCCGTCGGAGGGCTCGCTGTCGGGGAGCCGGAAAGAAAAATGTATTCGGTTTTAGAATGGCTCCAGGGTTATTTGCCCGCCTCAAAGCTGCGGTACCTGATGGGTGTGGGCTATCCGGACCAAATCGTAAAGGCGGTCAATTTAGGCCTAGATATGTTTGATTGCGTTTTACCGACGCGCAACGCCCGCCACGGAGTTTTATACGTCTGGCGGTCAAAAAATCCAAGTTTATCCGGCAAAGATTTCTACCAGGAAATAAAGATCAAACAGGCCCGATACACCTTTGACCTAAAACCGATCGATCCTTATTGCGACTGCCGTACCTGCCGGGATTACAGCCGCGCTTACCTAAGGCATTTATTCCTGACCCAAGAACCTTTAGCCCTTACATTAGCCACCATCCACAATATCAGGTTTTACAATCGATTAATGGAGCGGCTGAGACTAAAAAAGATTTAGCCATTTTTATAATTATATTAGGTATTGACAAAATATTGCCTAAGAGTATGATGGGTATGCTATCCCAATTTTTTTGTAAGCAAGGAGTGATTTAACATGGAGAAGGAAGAAGACAAGATTCTGAAAAAGGACACCAAGGAATATAAGAAGTTTGAGCAGGCGCTGAAAGTTGCTGAACACGACGGCCGGCTAAACGGTGAATTTATCTGCCATGTTTGCGGCATGAGACACTGGACGAGAAAAGAAGCGGATGAATGTTGTCTGCCCGCGGAAGAGTGAAAAGATGCACTTTTGGGGGTGTTAAGACCACCCTCATTTTTTTTATTCTTTATCTACTTGACAAAATATCGAAATAGTTTATCTAATACATTAGCGGATTAAGTCGTCAGATCTTTAGCTCTTTCCTCTCTTGAAAGGGGGTGAGTCCGGTGATAATCAGTTATGGACAGCGGGAAAAGATAGAAGGGAGTCGCGACGGGATTATTTCCTGCCGCGTCAGAGACATCCATGATCTGATTGATTTTAAGGTCAGGGTCTACTTCAATCAGAAAGAAAATCTCGGCCAGTGCCAGAAAGAAAGGGGGCATGAATTCGGGATACTGGTCGGGGTGACGCACGAGGCCGACCGAAAAATATTAGTGTTCGAAATCGCGGTCGGACTCGGCAACAATGGCCATATTTACGCCTGCGAAAAAGACATTGATATTTCTCGGGCGCTTGATGATCTCGTTAAATTAAGAAACGGAAAAGAAAGGCAGGCTTTCCGTGAAAAGCAGGACGCTTAATCCAAAAAATGTACTTTAGCCGCTCGCTAGAAAAAATAACGAGCGGCTTTACCTAATATATTTTTACCTTGCGGAAAATCGATTTTTATGATATAATATAGGTGAAAATATTAATTTTCCATTTATGGCGGAAAATTTAGCGGCGAAGACCACCAAATATATTCTGAAAGAACTTGTTTTTGATGTCGTTTATTTTCCCGTCTGGTGGTATACGGCGGGCTTGAAAAAAGCCGGCTTATTTTTTGTCAACGAAGTCTTAAGCTGGTCGAATCGGCTTTCGCTGAAGATATTATTCATGAACTTGCTGAAACCGATGTACGGCGATTACAGCCGTTCCGGACGGATCATCAGTTTTTTTCTGAGAATCATCGTCTTTTTCTATAAACTGGTATTGATGGTCATTTGGCTGGCCATTCTTCTTGTTTTGCTCTTGCTCTGGTTGGTTTTGCCGGTTTTCATCGTCTATATGATTATTTTAAATTTAAGCGGCCAGCGCGGCCTTTTTTAAATATTTTATGCCCGAAGAAAAGAAAATACCCGACTTGCGTTTTATCGCCTGTCCGCAGTGCCAAGGCCAAAGTTTTGTCATGGAAGAGGGGAAGTACCGGCCTTGCCCGACTTGCCGGTCCTTAGGCCTGGCGGGATATTTTCAGGGCCGTTATCTGGTCTGGCGAAAAAAGATTTCCCTGGTCAGGATCTTGGAGGAAAAATCCGAAAAAACCATGCGGGCGGCCATTAACGGCTTTTCGATTCTTGTCGGCATAATCGGACTTTTGCTGGGTTTCTGGCAATTCTACCAGCATTTCAGCCAGGGTTATCCGAATTATGATTTTCTGCTTTTGCGTAATACCTCTTTGTTGATCTTTTGGTTTTCCCTGCTGGTTGATTTGTACATCTATTACCGGTTGGAAAAAGAAAGAAATGCTTTTCCCCACATTGCCAGGGATTTCCGTGAGAAAGTGCCTGCCCCTGAAATCTTGGAATCGTTTTCCGAGATACTGCAGAATAAAAAGATCACTGAGGAAGTTTCCCGGTATTTGACCGCCGGTGCGCAAAGCACGGTGGAGAAAGCTTGGGAATTGGCTAATCGTTTCCATCACAATACTTTAGAGCCACTTCATGTTTTGGCGGCGTTGATTTCTGCCAGGGAAATGAAAATCATTATGGCCCGGTTGGCCGCCATGCCGGATAAGCTGATCGGCCAGATAAATAAGCATTTACAGCTGATCCCTAGTCAGGGGGCAAGCGAACCGATCTTATCCGAAAATTTTAGCAAACTGGTTTATTACGCTTACGAAGAGGCTTACAAGGGGCGCCGGGCCAGCCTCGGCGTACCGGATCTGATCATCGCTATCGCCAGAACCGGGACGGCCGCCCAGGAAATTCTTTTTGACTTAGGGATAGATTTTGACCGGTTAAGAAACGTGGTGGAGTGGCTGAATATTCAGGAAAAACTCGGCCGCCAGTGGTCAAAATTAAGGACCAGGGCCTCGCGCAAACCGAAAAGCGGGATAAACAGGGCAATGACGGCTATTGCCACGCCGGTGTTAGACCAGTTTTCCCGCGATCTGACGCGCTTGGCCAGAGAAGGGGTTTTGGAGCTTTGCGTAGGCAGAGAAAATGAGATCGCGGAAATCTTCCGGGTGATGGAATCCGGCAAGGCCAATCCGATCTTGGTCGGTTTCCCGGGAACGGGGAAGACCAATATTGTCGAAGGGATCGCTTCCCTGATGGCGGCGGAGGATGTGCCGGAGGTCTTGCGGGATAAGCGCCTGGTCAGTCTGTCAGTGCCGGCCCTGGTGGCCGGAGCCGGAGCCATCGGTGAGTTAGAAGAAAGACTCTCGGCGATTATCGATGAAATAATCCGGTCGGGCAATATTGTTCTTTCGATTGACAATATCCAGAACATGGTTGGTGTTTCCTCGGGAGGCGGCAAGACTCTGGATTTGTCGGCGATTTTGTCGGAAGCCCTGCAAAAAGGCTATTTTATGGCGATGGCGACCACTAACCCTATTGATTACAGCCGCTACATCGAGCAAAGCGGCGGCTTGACCGGCGTTTTTCAGAAGGTGACTATTTTGGAGCCCGAGACGAACGAGGCGATCAGGATTTTGGAGGCCAAAGCCGGCGGGATTGAATACAAGAACCGGGTCTATTTTTCCTACGAGGCCTTAGAAAAAGCGGTCACTTTGTCGCAGCGTTATATCCATGACCGTTATCTCCCGGAAAAAGCCATTTCTTTATTGCAGGAAGTGGCGGTTTATGTTCGTAAAGCCAAAGGGCGTGACGCGGCGGTGACCGGTGAGGACGTGGCTCTGATCATTTCGCAAAGAGCCAAGGTCAAAGTGACCAAGATCACGGAAAAAGAAAGCGAAAAATTATTAAAACTTGAAGACCGGATCCATGAAAGGATTATCAACCAGGAAGAGGCCGTGACCGCGGTGGCCGGGGCGCTACGCCGGGCGCGGATGGAACTTCGCGATATCGACCGGCCGATCGCCAATCTGCTTTTTGTGGGGCCGACCGGCGTCGGAAAGACGGAACTGGCGAAAACCGTGGCCGATGTCTATTTTGGTTCGGAGGAAAACATGATCCGCCTGGACATGTCGGAATATCAAGACCAGTCCTCCTTGAACCGTTTGATCGGGGCGCCGCCCGGTTATGCCGGGGCGGGCGTCGGCGGATATTTGACGGAAAGCGTGAGGAATAACCCCTTTTCTTTGGTTTTACTAGATGAGTTGGAAAAAGCCCATCCCGATGTTTTAAATGTTTTCTTGCAGGTGATGGATGACGGCCGGCTGACCGATTCCTTGGGTCGGACGATCGATTTTTCAAACGTCATTTTGATCGCCACCTCCAACGCGGCCACGCCGCACATTCAAGCCAGATTGAACGAGGGGGCGACCCTGGAAGTGATAAAGCGGGAGCTTTTGGAGGAAATATTGTTCAAATTCTTCCGGCCGGAATTCATCAACCGTTTTGACAACATTATTTTGTTCCGTCCATTGAGCCTAGAGCATATTAAACAAGTGGTGAATTTGTTGCTGAAGAAGGTCGGCCAGAGACTGCAGGCAAAAGGGATCACCTTGCGCGCTTCGCCGGAAGCGATCGCGGAATTATCCAAAACAGGCTACGACCCGATCTACGGGGCCCGGCCTTTGCGCCGGTTGATCCAGGAAACGGTGGACAACGCTTTGGCGAGTTATATGCTGCAGGGCAAGCTGACCCGTCGCGACGTGGCGGTCTTGGAACCGGGAGGACAGATAAGTGTGGAAAAGGCAAGGGAGCTGTAGACTGTTGAGATATTAAGATATTAAGATATCGAGATATCAAGCGATTAAGAGATTAAGATATTAAGTTATGAATTTTTTTAGAAAACATACGGCTATTACTGCCCTTTTAATATATTTTATTATTGGCTTTTTTTGGGGAATTATTTTTGAACTACCAAATTTGACTGACTTAAAGATAAATTGGCATGAACTAATATGGATATTACCATTTTTTGTTTTTATATGGCCGTATCAAATATTTTTTAGCGGAAATATTTTCCTTAAAATATTCGAATTGCTAATTTCTTTATCTGTGTTTATTATTTTCGGTTTGTGGATTAGAAGAGTTAATCAGAAAGAAGCAAACATCAAAAAAAATTAGACATTATATGAATATTTTGAAAAAACACACAATCATCTCCGCTCTTATACTTTATTTTATTATCGGGATAGGTTGGGCGAATTTATTTGCTTCTAACAGCGGGTTAGGGAACGATATAATGGGTTATTTTTTTGTTGCGGCTGTATGGCCACTGGTTGCTTTTTTGGCCTTAGTTCAAGGACCATTTATTATTGGAATAGTAGGTATAATTTTATCTTTATCTCTATTTATAATATTTGCTTTAATAATAAGGCGGATTAATCAAAAAGAGGCCGCCGTTATTAAAAAATAATTACTAAATTTTTATCAACATCCGAGATTGACAAAGTATTAGAATCGCGCTAAGTTAAGCTATCAAGATTAGGTAGCTTTTTTGTTCTTGTACTTTAAAAATCGAGGTGGTTATCATGGCTTATCGTTTCTTGAGCCGGGTCCATGGTGAGGCGGAATTGTACAGACACCGAGGTAAAGCCAGGGGTCGGTATCTGCTTAACACACGGGTTATCTTGATCACGGAAGGAAAGCACAAGGGTCAATTCGCCGTCCCGAAATGGTCGGGTGAAACAAGAAAATTCCAGCTTCTGTCGAGCATTTATCTTTTTCACCGCCAGGTCGTAGACATTCTGAATGGCTACGACCAGCCTTATTACGGCGAGAAGTCGGTCATGAGGCAAGCGATTGAAGCCGCCAAGGAATTGAATCTGGCGGTGATCGGCCTTAATAAAGGTAATCTCGCCGGTTATGAAAAGGCATTGACAGAAAGGGTCGACGAGATTTTCCGGATTGTCGGCCGGGTGAGAGACGAGACCAAGGAGAATGGCTTGCGGGTGATCGAGCCGATACCTCTGGTCCATGATTCGTTGGGCCGAATCAATCCCGGCGCTTTGCGCGCCCGGTCGGTGGCCGCCGGCAACCGGTTTGGCGAGCGTCTCGTTACAATCGAAAAAATCGAGGAAATCTTAATGCCTCGGTTATTGGCTTCAAAAGCGGTTTTCGATTTCGCCGAGTATCTGCTCGCTTCATCCTGCCATTTCCTTAAAGCGATTGTCGATTTCAGTGAAGGGCGTCAGTATCAGGTGGAGGAAAGGGTCAGGCAGCGGATGGTCGCCCGGCTCCACAGCATTATCGTTGATTTGGAGGTGATAAACTTTCAACCTTTCCTCGCTAATGCGGAGCTTGGCACTAAGGAACTTCAAAAGGGCGCCGATCTGATCCTGGCCAACCGGATTGAGGAAGCAATCGTCGAAATAAGCCGGGCGTATAATTCCCTGAGCTTGAAAAAAATCCAGGGGGAAGTAGAAGACCTTATTCTGGAAGTCACCTACGTCATCAATACCGGCCTCTTTGTTAAAGCCTCGCTCATCATGAAGCTGCGCGAGATCGCCGGCCAGATGATTCTGGTGGAGGAGAAAGATTTCCAGAAGAAGTGTTTAGATGAAGCCATAAAAAATGCCCGAGCCGCTTATCTGTCGCTTAAAGCGAAAGAGTGGGAGGCAGCGAAGAAGAGCCTGATAGGCGTTTCTGAAGCGATCACCTGGTATGATTATTCTTGATCTTTTGATAAGCGTTTCTTCCCGTGAAGAAACGCTTTTTTGTCTTGACATTTTTAAGTTTTTCGCTATGTTGATAATAGGAGGTAATGCAACTTGAGGTGGTGATTATCATGAGGATGCCCTGGAAGTACCATCGCCCGGATAAACGCGAGGAATGGCATAAGCAGAGAACCGAATATATTCAGGCGAAAAAAAGAGTCATGGAAACAGAGAGACAGGAGTTGGGCGAGGACGTCTTAGTCTGGCAGACTGCTGCCGTCATGGCCGTCCTTTACCACCTTGGTCTTCTGCCGAAAGGTAAGCAGAAATGAGCCATTAAGCCAAACAAGCGCTTGATGGCTTTTTTCTTGCTTTTAAGGGGTTTTTTTACTATAATTAAATTAAATTTATGGCTAATCAAAAGCAATCTATCATGGATAAATTAACTTCTTTATGTAAAAGAAGAGGTTTTATCTTTCAGGCCGCAGAAATATACGGTGGGCTTAATTCTTGTTGGGATTATGGTCCTTTGGGCGTAGAATTAAAGAATAATATCAAACGCGCCTGGTGGAAAAAAATGGTACAAGAAAGAATTGATGTGGTCGGGCTTGATAGTTCTATTCTAACGCCCAGAATAGTATGGGAGGCGTCCGGACATCTTGAAAGTTTTACCGACCCGCTTGTTGAATGCAAAAAATGCCACCAGCGTTTTCGCGCGGACAAAATAGATGGCAAAAAATGCCCTGAATGCGGGGGTGATTTTACGGAAACAAAGAAATTTAACCTTTTAATGAAAACCCATTTGGGCGCGGTTGAGGGCAAACAGAGCGAGGCATACCTGCGTGGCGAAACTTGCCAAAGCATTTACCTAGATTATTTAAATGTTAAAGAGGCAACGCGGAAAAAACTGCCGTTTGGTATCGCGCAAATCGGCAAATCCTTCAGAAATGAAATTACGCCCGGCAATTTTATTTTTAGGACACGAGAGTTTGAGCAGATGGAGATGCAATATTTTGTCAAACCCGAGACGGCCGAGAAGTATTATAGAGAATGGAAAGAGTGGACATTGAGCTGGTATAAAAAATTTGTTTGCCATCCAGAAAATCTGCGTTTGAGACAACATACAAAAGATGAGCTTGTCCATTACGCTAGGGAAGCATGGGACGTGGAGTATAAAACGCCTTTTGCTGGTTGGGACGAGTTTGCGGGGATTCATAATCGCGGCGATTGGGATTTGTCCAGGCACAGTAAATTCAGTGGCGTAGATATGAGCTATCGCGACGAAGAAACAGGAAATAAATTCATGCCTTTCGTCGAAGAGGTTTCGATGGGCGTGGACAGAGGTCTTTTATTATTTTTAATCGATGCTTACGAGGAAATCAAAGGCGGCCGGACCACCACCACGGAAAGCAATAAAGAAGAAGAAGTGGTTTTAAGATTGCATAAGGATTTGGCGCCTATAAAAGTGGCGGTTTTGCCTTTGTCCAAAAAAGAACCGGTGGCTAAATTAGCTAATGAAATTTATGATACTTTACGGCCGCATTTTATGTGCGCTTATGACGAAGTTGCTTCTATTGGCAGGCGTTATAGAAGGCAGGATGAAATTGGGACGCCTTATTGCGTGACCATAGATTTTGATTCTTTGGAAGACAAGAAAGTAACCGTGAGAGATAGAGATACGATGAAGCAGGAGAGGATCGCTATTGAGGAATTATTGGGTTATTTGAAGGGCAAGTTGGATTAATTTCTAATTCCTAAATAAATCCTAAATCCGAAACCCCGTTTAGAAACCGCGTTTCTAACGGGGAAACAAATCCCAACATCAAAATTCTAAACAAAATACTTTGTTTAAACTTCTTACCCTAAAAAACCAGGCCAAGCTGATCTTGGCCCCGATGAAAGAGACCAAGGCGGTGACCGTTTTGGTGCTTTTTAAAGTCGGGTCGCGCTATGAATCCACCCAGCTTAACGGCCTTTCCCATTTTTTAGAACATATGCTGTTCAAAGGGACGAAAAAGAGGCCGAATACCCTGGATATCTCTAAAGCCCTGGACCAGGTGGGCGCGGATTTCAATGCCTTTACGACCAAGGACTTGACCGGCTTCTATGTGAAAGTGATCGATAAGAAAGTAGAGCTGGCTGTAGATGTTCTTTCCGACATCCTTTTCCATTCCAAGTTCGAGATCAAAGAAATGGCCAAGGAAAAAGGAGTGATCATAGAAGAGATTAATATGTACGAAGATAATCCGCTCCTTTATATTGAGGATCTGATGGAAAGGACGGTTTTCGGAAGCGGTCCTTTAGGCCGTTTGGTTATCGGGTCGAGGGAAAATATCCGCCGTTTTTCCCGGTCGGAACTGGTCAGATATCATCAGAAATTTTACCACCCCAAGAATATGCTGATCGCGGTCGCCGGTAATTTTGAGGAAAAAAAAGTCAAGAATTTGATCGGGAAATATTTTAATCCGAAGAGCCAGAAAAATAAAGCGCCTGTTTTCCGCAGATTTTCTTCAAAACAGAAAAAGCCGCAGGTGACCCTTAAGTTTAAAGAGACGGAGCAAGTGCAGGTGGGCTTGGGTTTTAAGGCTTTTTCTTATTTTGACAAGAATATTTATCCGTTTTATTTACTATCCGTGATTTTAGGCGGTTCGATGAGTTCCCGGCTTTTTATCGAAATGCGGGAAAGAAGAGGCTTGTGCTATTATATAAAAGCGATCCCCAACATCTATGAAGATACCGGCCTTTTATTCATCCAGGCGGGCCTGGATAAATCCAGGATTTTTGAGGCTTTGGCTGTGCTTTGGCAGGAACTAATGAAGATCAAAAAGCAAGGCGTCAGTCCTGCCGAGTTAAAACGCGCCAAGGATTTCTTAAAGGGCAAGCTGGTCCTGGAGCTGGAAGAGTCAAGCGAGATCGCTTCATTTTTAGCGAAACAGCAGCTATTGACGGGTAAGATAGAAAAGCCGGAAGAAAAATTTAAAAAGGTGGACAAGGTGACGCGAGCCGAAATAAAGCGGGCGGCGGCAAAGATCCTCTCAAAGAAATTGATGAATTTGGTCGTCATCGGCCCTTTCGCCAAGAAAAACGAGTTTGTCCGTTTTATTGACCGAAATCTTAAATAATTTTATAATATAAGCATGAACGGAAGAGGACAGCCAGTCACATTTTCCACGGCCAGCTTTATTAAGCTAATTTTGGTGGTTATCGCCCTTCTTTTTTTGTATTACGTCCGCGATGTCATAATCATGATCTTTGTTTCGGTGGTTTTAGCTTCCGCTTTGGCACCCTGGGTGGATAAGCTGCAGAAAAGGAATATTCCCCGCGTGCTCAGTATTGTCATTTTTTATGTCATTATTCTGGGTTTGATCAGTGTGGCCATTGCCTTGATCATTCCGGCTATCTCCAGCCAGCTTAAACAGTTTGCCGGCAATTTTCCCTCTCTTTATGAAAAGATACAGAATAGTTTGCCGGGAGCGGCCGGTTCGGGCAGCGAGTTGGTAAAAACAATCCAGGAAAGTCTGCAAAGCATCGTTTCCACTTTGGGCGATATTACCTCCAGTATTTTTGCCGGTTTGTCTGGGCTCTTCGGCGGTTTATTCTCTCTGGTCGGTATTTTAGTCCTGACTTTCTATATTGTTCTGATTGAGGACGGTTTCCGCAAGGTCATTGCCGCGATTTCCCCGGCCAAATACCAGCCTTATTTTGTTTTGCTTATCAGCCGGATTCAAACCCGCCTGGGTTTCTGGATCAAAGGGCAGCTGATTTTGTGCGTCGTCATCGGCACGGTTTGTTTCATCGGATTGGTCATTTTGCAAGTCCCTTACCCGCTAGTTTTAGGATTAATTGCGGGAATCACCGAATTTATTCCCATCGCCGGGCCGATTATCGGGGCGGTGCCGGCGGTCTTGATCGCCTTGACTGTTTCCCCCTGGAAGGCGATTTTCGTCGTCATTCTTTACATCCTAATCCAGCAGCTGGAGAATAATCTGCTGGTGCCTAAAGTGATGCAGAAAGTGACGGGCCTCAATCCGATCGTGGTGATTATAGTCATGCTTTTGGCGTCAAAGCTGCTCGGCATTTTAGGGATAATCTTGGCTATCCCCATTACGATCATCGGCGATGAATTCCTAAAGGATTTTTTTAAGGAAAAAAGAGAAAAAGAGGATCGGATCGAAGGTGAAGGGATTGGCTAAAAAGATGAAAAAAATGCGTTAATTTGAGACCCTGATTAATTAATTTTTGTCAGGGTTTAATATTTATTCATAAATGCCGAAACTTTATCTTATTGCCACGCCGATCGGCCACTTAAAAGATTTGACCTTTAGGGCGCTGGATGTTTTGAAAGAAGTGGATTTTATTATTTGCGAGGATAAGAGGGAAACGGTTAAACTGCTCAATCATTATGAGATAAAGAAGCCTTTGATCAGCTATCACGAACATTCAAAAATACAAAGAGTGGACGAGATAATAAATTTATTAAGGCAGGGAAAATCCGCCGGTTTGGTGAGCGAAGCCGGGACGCCGGGGATTTCTGATCCCGGCAACCGCCTGATTGCCGACGTACTGGCCTCTTTGGGCGAAGGCGTGAAAATTATCCCGATCCCGGGCCCTTCCGCTCTGGCGGCCGCCGCCTCTGTCTCCGGTCTGCCCTGCGATCGGTTTGTTTTCTTGGGATTTTTGCCCCATAAAAAGGGGAGAGAGACGTTATTCAAACAGATTGCTGAAAGCCGCGAAACCGTCATCTTTTATGAATCGCCTCACCGCGTTTTAAAGACCCTGCAGAGTTTATCGCAGATCTTGACGGAAAAAAGAAAAATAGTCGTCTGCCGCGAGCTGACGAAAATGTTTGAGGAGATAAAACGGGGGAATATTAACGAGATAAAAAGCTATTTTGAAAATAATTTAGATAAAGTAAGGGGAGAATTCGTGGTTTTGGTCGGCGGAAAAAAATGAACCGGTACTCCGCGGGGAGTACCGGTTAAGGATTGCCAGGAACTTAGCCCTCGGCTTGCCTATTGCGACGCTGCCTGAATTTCACCTCTTGCTGGGTTCGGAAAGCGCGGATGCTCTCGCTGATCACCTGGAATTCCCGCCGTAGATGCAACGGTACCTCGAGTCCGTTGATGGCGGTCTTTCCGCAAAGATCAGCCAGGCTCTGGCGTTCCGCTTGGCTGAGCATATGGATTGATCCAGTTATCAGTTGTTCCACCAACCGCTTTTCGGCGGAACCTTCCGGCAAACTCGTCCGGATCTGGCGCAAGAACGTTCCTGCTTTAGGACTGACATTGATCATCTACGACCTCCTTCGTTGGTAACAGGTAAAGAGCAAATAAATTAAATTATTATAGTCTATAAATAATAATATGTCAATGCCCAAAAAATTCTACATTACAACGCCCATATATTACGTTAATGATAAACCGCATATCGGTCACGCTTATACGACCTTAGCGGCCGATATTTTAGCGCGTTACTGGCGGAATAAACTGGGCAAGGATAAGGTTTTCTTTTTAACAGGCACCGATGAGCACGGGACAAAAGTAGCCCAAGCGGCGGAAAAAGAGGGAAAAACCCCGCAGGCTTTTTGTGATGAAGTTACGGCCTTATTCAAAGTAGCCTGGCAGAATTTAGGCATTGAATACGATTATTTTATCCGAACCACGGATAAAAGGCACGTCGAGTCGGTAGACAAGTTTATGTTGAAACTTAAAGAAAATGGAGCGATTTACGAAGACCAATACGAGGGTTTGTATTGCGAGGGTTGCGAAAAGTTTATGACCGAGAAAGACTTAGTTGATGGGAAATGCGCTGATCATAAAAAGGAGCCGGTGAAACTGTCGGAAAATAACTATTTTTTCAAACTGGGTAATTATATCGATCAAGTGAAAGAGCTGATTGAAAAAGATGAGATTAAAATATTGCCGGTGGCCAGGAAAAACGAGGTTTTGTCTTTAATCAATCAGGGTTTGGAAGATTTTTCTGTTTCTCGGGAAAAAGTGAAATGGGGGATTCCTTTGGTTTTTGATAAAAAACAGGTGGTTTATGTCTGGGTCGAGGCTTTGCAGAATTATATTTCCGCCATTGGTTATGGCGATAATGCAAAAGAATACAAAAAATGGTGGCCGGCGGATCTGCACTTAATGGCCAAGGAGATATTAAAATTTCACGCGGTTTACTGGCCCGCCTTACTTTTAGCGGTTGGTGAACATCCGCCAAAAGAGGAATTTATTCATGGTTATTTCACTATTGATAAACAGAAAATGTCTAAGACTTTGGGCAATGCGCTGGACCCCAATCTTTTAGTGGAAAAATACGGGGTAGACGCGGCCCGTTATCTATTGATTTCACAATTTATCTTCGGGTCAGACGGTGATATTAGCGAATCAAGATTCAGGGAAAAATACAACGCGGATTTGGCCAATAATCTGGGTAATCTAGTGGCCAGAGTCTTGAATATGATTGAAAAATATTGCGCCGGTAAAATCCCCAAAATCTTGAAAAGTCCCAAGGATTTTAGCAAAGTAAATACTTTAATTGAGAATTATTCCTTTGACCAGGCGCTTAGCGAGATCTTAAATGCCGTCACTTGGGCGAATCAGGAAATTGATAAGAACGAACCCTGGAAATTGGCCAAGACCAAAGAGAAAAAAGACCGCGATAAACTTGAAAAGCTTCTTAGCGAATTGGCGGCGATGCTTTGCGATCTGGCCCGGGCTTTGGCGCCTTTTATGCCGCAGACCGCCGCCAGAATTACTAATTCCCTGGTTTGTGGTAAAATAACTAAGGGTGAGGCTATATTCCCCCGAATTAATTAACCGATATATCATATGGAATTTTTTGACGGTGCGATTTTAATGGCTTTTTTGGGCTTTTGTTGGTTCGGCTTCTGGCGGGGTTTGATCGAGACCGCGGGTTCAATCGTCGGAATTTTTTTAGGGGTGATTTTGGCGAGCCGCTGGTATGACGATCTCGTGGCCTTTTTCGGCCTTAAAGATAATATGGGGGTCAAGATTGCCGCTTTTATCATCCTTCTTATCTTGATTTCCAAGCTTGTCGGCGCTTTGGTCCGTCTGATCAGCAAAACCTTCGGGGCGGTGGCGATCCTGCCCGGTTTTAGTTTGCTGAACCGTTTGGGAGGATTGTTTTTAGGAGCGGTTGAGGGCGGATTGATCCTGGGCGTTATCTTGAATTTTATCAAGACGATCAGCTCAGGGACGGTTCTCGCCTATACTTTCGAGAATTCCCAACTGGTTAACATATTCGTCGTTTTTTCTTCCTGGCTGGTGCCTTTGTTTCCGGAGGCTGTCCGAAAATTTAACGAGATTATTCCCAAATGATTGATCTTTATGAGTTCGGCCGGATCGTGATAGACGGCCGGCAATATCAGAAAGATGTTTTTGTCGGCCCCGATAAAGTATCTGACTGGAAGCGGGTTTCCGGCCACGCGGTTTATGAAGACGATGTCAGGCAAGTTATCGGCGAGCAGCCAGAAATAATCATTATAGGCAACGGCGCGGACTCAATTATGCAGGTTGGTCAGGAAGTCCATGATTTTTTCGCCGACAAAAAAATTCCCCTGATCGTTAAGGATTCGGCCGCCGCCTGCGAAGAATATAATCGGCTGAAAAAAGAAGGAAAAAGAGTGGCGGCGCTGATACATCTGACTTGTTAGCTTGTTTGTCTATTTTCTCCAAATCCAAAATCCAAAGCACAAAATTCAAAACAAATTCTCAGCCCGGGGCTGATCCGCCTTTGGCGGAAAATTCCAAAATTCAAAATAATATACATAATCTTAAAGGCGAGCGGTTTGGAATTTAGAAAATTGTGATTTCGAATTTGTTTGGTGCTTGGGATTTGGTGCTTGGGATTTAAACCATTATTATAAGCACAATTAAAATATCAAGAATAATAGTAGGTAGAAAAATAAACCAACAAACATGCTAATAGACACCCATTGTCATTTAAATTTCGAGGCTTTTGAGAAAGATTATCGTGAGGTGGCCAAGCGTTGTCAAGAAAAAGGGATGAAGGTGATAACGGTCGGTTCGCAGATGCAAAACAGTAAAAAAGCCGCTGATATGTCCCATGAGTTTGATTTTGTTTTTGGGGCCGTCGGTCTGCACCCGACCCATATCAATGACGAAGAATTCTCGCCGGAAGAATATTTGAAACTGGCCAAAGATAATAAAGTGGTGGCCGTCGGGGAAACGGGCTTGGATTATTACCAGATGTGGGCGGAGTCCAAAGAAGAAGAAGCAAGAGCCAAAGAAGGGCAGAAAGAGCTTTTGAAGAAACATTTGGGCGTGGCCAGACAAGCGGGCGTGCCGGTGATTTTGCACTGCCGGGACGCTTATGAGGATCTGATCGCATTGATGAAAGAAGAAGAAGAGATTCCGGCGGTCGTCCATTGCTTTTTGTCTTCCCGCGAAATTGCCCGACGTTTGTTGGCTCTGGGCTTTTACTTGGGGTTTACCGGCATTATCACTTTTACCGATGACCAAGAACTCTTTTCCGTGGTAAAAGAGGTGCCATTAGAAAAGATGTTTATAGAAACCGATGCGCCTTATTTGGCGCCTCAGGCGTATCGCGGCAAACGTTGCGAGCCGATATACGTTGTCGAAGTGGCCAAGAAAATCGCTGAATTGAAAAATATTCCGGTGGAAAAAGTGGTTGAGCAGACGGGAAAGAACGCGGAAGGATTTTTTAAGATTTAAAATAAGATATCAAGATATCAAGCGATTAAGATATCAAGATTATGCAAACATGGTCAATAATTATCGGCGTTATTCTCGTGGGAGTGTTTTTGGCGGTTTTTATTTACTTTATTTTGTCCCGGAAACTCAAGGGGTTGGGAGAGGTTAAAAAAGATGAACAGTCTCTTTTGATGCTGCAGAACCAGATCAGTGAGATCAACCGGACTTTGGACAATAAAATGGGCGAGTCCACGAAAATGTTTGCCGCCCAGCGCAGCCAGGATGCCCAGATAATCCGCGAGGTGACGGAAAAACTGACGAAATTAGACGAGACGAACCGCCAGGTATTGAATTTTTCCGATCAATTGCAGTCTTTGCAGGATATTTTGAAGAATCCCAAACAAAGGGGGATTTTGGGGGAATATTATTTGGAGACCGTTTTAAAGAACGTTTTGCCGCCGAAAAGCTACCAGATGCAGTATAAGTTCAAAAACGGGGAAATCGTGGACGCGGTTATTTTCATTAAAGATAAAATCATCTCGGTGGATTCCAAGTTTTCTCTGGAAAATTATAATAAGATTGTTGAAGAACATAATGAAGAAAGGCGCCAGGAACTGGAAAAACTTTTTAAACAGGATTTAAAAAACCGGATTGACGAAACCGCCAAGTATGTCCGGCCGGCCGAAAAAACCTATGACTTCGCCTTCATGTTTATTCCTTCCGAAGCGATTTATTACGACCTGCTGGTGAACAAGGTCGGAGCGGTCAAGATTTCCACCCGTGATCTCATCGATTACGCTTTCAAGGAAAAGCATGTGATCATTGTTTCGCCGACCACATTCATGGCCTATCTGCAGATGGTCTTGCAGGGGTTGAGAGCGCTGCAGATTGAGGAGTCGGCCCTGGAGATTAGAAAGAACGTGGAGGTCTTAGGCAAGCATATTTTGAATTTTGACTCTTATCTGGAAAAATTAGGCAGCCAATTAGGCACGGCGGTGGGCAGTTATAACACCGCTTATAAGGAGTTTAAAAAGATTGACAGGGATGTATTCAAGATCGCTGGTACGGGTGGCGGGGTGGAGCCGATAGAATTAGAAAAGCCTAAAGAAGGAGAAGAATGAAGCTTTCCGATTACCAAAGAGCCCGCGATAAGATAAAGTATGGGGGGCCGGTTTATAATCCCGTCAAAGAGGGTTTGAAAAAGGGCTTTAATTTCCTAAAGCTGTTTTGGGCCTTGTTTCTCATGGCTCTTATCTTAGTTTTCCTCCGATTTTGGGGCGACCATTTCGGAATAAAATTTTAGCAATTGAGATATCAGACAAGCCGGCCTATATGAAGTTGACAAAAGTCAGCCTTTTTTGGTAAGGTAAAGGACTCGCTTTTTGAAAGCATGCTCATTGAAAATTCAAAGAAAACAAGGAAAGGAGTGGAATAAAACCGTCAGTAAATTGGGTATTTGCAGAACTGAGAAAGGAGTGAGGGAAAATGGAGGCGAAGGAAAGATTTAAAGGTCTCGGTTTAACGTTTGACGATGTGTTGTTACGACCGGGCCTGGCCGTCAAGATGCCGCACGAGGTGGAAATCGGCACTGATATAACGGCCAGTCGGGGAAAAAAGAGGGCGATTAAACTAAATATCCCCATAGTCTCAGCGGCCATGGACACGGTGACCGAGTTCGAATTAGCCATTGCGGTAGATTTGGATGGCGGCATCGGTATCATTCACCGTAACCTTTCGCCGGGAATTCAGGCGGGACAAGTAGAGCGGGTCAAGCGCTGGATGAATGCTTTGATTCCTGACCCTTACACTTGCACGCCGGAGCAGACGGTGGAAGAAGTCAGCCGGTATATGATTAAGTGTCGGGTGGCGGGTCTGCCGGTGATCGGGCAAGACCGTGAACTTTTGGGTATTGTTACCCACAAGGACGTGGAATCCTGTCCGGTAGCCGAGATGAAGACGAGAAGGGTGACAGAGATCATGACGCGCGAACTGGTGACGGCTAATGAAGGCGTCACGCCTCAAGAAGCAGAGCAGAGAATGATGGAGAAGCGGGTGGAAAAGCTGCCGGTTATCCGGATGGACGGAAAAAAGAAAATCCTGGTCGGGCTTTATACCCGCAATGACATCCGAAAGCGCTCTCTTTATCCGCAGGTCGCTCTGGATGGAAAGGGCAGATTGCTTGTCGGGGCCGCCGTTGGCGACGTGTGGCTGAATAACCAGGAGCGAGTTGATCTTTTGGTCAAAGCCGGGGTCGATGTGATTGTGGTTGATACCGCTCATGGTGATAATCTGAAGAACATGAAGAACATGCTTGAGCGTCTGAACGAGCGGTATCCGACTTTACCGGTCATAGCTGGCAACGTAGTCACGGCTCAAGCAGCGCAGGATTTAATCGATTGGGGCGCGGACGCGATAAAGGTCGGGATGGGGCCTTCGGCCATCTGTACCACACGGGTGATTACGGGCGTAGGCATGGCCCAGTTTTCTGCGATCCTGGAATGCGCTGAAGTCTGCCACAAGGCAGGCGTGCCCTTGATTGCCGATGGCGGTATCCGTTATTCAGGGGATATCGTTAAGGCTTTGGCGGCGGGAGCCAGCTCAGTCATGATTGGCTCGCTTTTCGCCGGCACGGATGAAAGCCCCGGCGAGATTATTCCTTACCAGGGTAAAAACTACAAGATTTACCGTGGGATGGGCTCGATTTCTGCCATGCAGGAAGGCAGCGCGGAACGGTACAAGCAGGGCGATGTCAAGGATCGCGATAAGCTCATTGCGGAAGGCATTGAGGGTCGCACTCCGATAAAAGGAGCCTTGGCCAACGTTGTTTATCAGCTGATGGGCGGCTTGCGCGCCGGCATGGGCTATTGCGGCGCCGAGCGGATCACTGATCTCTGGGAAACTTCCTACATGCAGGTGACAGCGGCCGGGGTACGGGAAAGCCATCCGCACGACATTATTATCACGGAAAGTGCGCCGAACTACCCGATGGGAGGTGAGAAGTGATGAGGGGAGAAATAGTTTTTGTCGGTGATTTCTTGTTCGGCGATGAGGGCAAAGCCAGGGTGGTTGACTATTTGCTGCAGTCGCAAAGATTCGGTCTGAACGTCCGCTTTCAAGGCGGACCGAATGCCGGACATCGCGTAACTGTCGGCGACAAGAGCCTCGCCTTTCACCAGATCCCTTCCAGTGCTTTTACCCCGAGCGTCGATTGCGCTCTCGGTACGGGAATGGTGATCGATCCCGTGGGATTTCTGAAGGAAGTGGCGGCTGTAAAAGCCCTGAACTTGCCGTTCAAGAACGAGATTTACATTTCACCTCAGGCCCATCTGATTTTCCCTTGGCATAAGCGGAAAGAAGCGATCCTGGAGAAATTCTCTGACCATCCGATCGGAACGACCGGCAAGGGTATCGGTCTGGCTTATGCTTCAGCCAGAGAACGCTGGACCGCTATCCGGGTCGCCGATGTTCTTTCTCCGGGTTTCGAAGAGCGGTACCAGAAGCTGGTAAAGTATTACGCAAAGCAGTTCCGGTTTCCGCATGATTCTCCTCTGGACGAATACCAGGAAGAATGCCGGTGTTACTACGAAGCTGCTTTGGAGATGGCCAGGTGTTTCTCTGTGACCAACATGACTGATCTCATCTGGAAGGTCATCGAAAAGAGGGAAAGCGTTTTGGTTGAAGGCGCTCAAGGAGGGATGCTCGATATCGACCACGGTACTTATCCTTTCGTTACCTCTTCCACGACGACCTTGCCTGGTTTGCTGCACGACATCGGCTGGTGGGATAAGGCCTACATGGCGACTAAAGCTTATACCACCCGAGTCGGCAACGGACCACTGGTCGGCGAGCTTTTTGACGTGTACGGAGAGATAATTTGCGATCGAGGTCATGAAATAGGAGAGACGACCGGCCGGAAACGCCGGGTAAGCTGGCTCGACACGGTTCTTATCCGCTGGATTCTCAAAAGGATGAGAACACCGTACGGTCAGATTCTGACGCCGGTGACCAAACTTGATGTGCTTGACACTATGTCGGAAGTGAAAATCATCATCGCTTACCAGGACGCAAATGGGAGGCGACTTGATGAGGTTCCGTCGGTTGAGCCCCGCTATCTTGAGACTTTGACACCGGTTTACTTCACTTTGCCGGGCTGGCAGAAAAATACCGGCCACTGTCGGCACTGGGAGGATTTGCCGGATGAAGCCAAGGGATTCTTGAAGGAGATCACCAGGCAGACTGGACTGCCTATTCCTTTCGTGACGGTCGGTCCGGAAAGGTCAGAAGCGGTAGAAATACCACCGGAAGTATTCGCCTAGTATTTTTGTACATTTAACCAAAGCCCTGTTCTTATGAGCAGGGCTTTTTTATTTGGTTTAAAAAAGATATAATACGATCATGAATTTAATCAAGATTTATCTGAGTTTGTCGAAAAAATACGGACGCCAGGATTGGTGGCCGGTGCTAGATATAAAGATATCGAGAGATCAAGAGGATAAGATATTGAGAAAGAAAATATGTGTCAATAATGAGAAAAATATGTT
The DNA here is from genome assembly GCA_041649715.1 of Patescibacteria group bacterium. GTDB lineage: Bacteria > Patescibacteriota > Patescibacteriia > JAXHNJ01 > JAXHNJ01 > JBAZMP01. The sequence goes on along the minus strand of JBAZMP010000003.1, from coordinate 171,609 downwards.
TGAAGTCTGTCTGGGGGCGATATTAACCCAGAATACGAATTGGGGAAACGTGGAGCGTGCCATTTATAAACTTAAAAAGGAAAGAATATTGTCTCCGAGAAAAATATTGAATATTTCGCCAATTAAATTAAGGGGGTTGATTCGCTCCTCGGGCTATTATAATGAAAAAGCCAAAAAGCTTAAGGCGTATAGTTTATGGCTTATGGAAAATTATCAAGGCAGTCTAAAAAAGTTCTTTAAGAAACCATTAAAAAAATGCCGCGAGGAATTATTGGCGGTCCACGGCATCGGTCCGGAAACAGCCGATTCAATTTTATTATACGCAGGCGGAAAGCCTTCCTTTGTCATCGACGCCTATACCCGAAGACTGTGTAAAAAGTACGGCGTTGAATTTAAAACTTATAATGAATATAAAGAATATTTTGAAAAACGATTGCCGAAGTCTTACAAATTATATAATGAATTTCACGCCCTGATTGTTTGTTGGGGGAAGGAAAAGGGGAAATAATATGGATAATTATAAACAGTGGTTAGGAAAAAAGGTGAAAGTGGCTATCGACCGGCCCTTAAATTCGGCGCATCCCGATTATCCGCAGAATAAGTATCAAACTAATTACGGTTTTATTCCCGGAACGAAGTCGGAAGCTGACGGGGAAGAAATTGATGCCTATATTTTGGGACCGGATAAGCCTCTGGTTAATTTTGACGGAATAGTTATCGCCGTGGTTTTAAGGGAAAATGACGGGGAAATAAAACTGATTGTCACAGACGGGGCAGATTTTTCGTTTGAAGAAATTGATAGACAGATTTACTACGTGGAAAAATATCATCCGCATAAAATTGTAAAGAAATAAAAAAAGCCAACGCGGGCTCAAGAGATCCGCGTTGTGTTTGCCACGAAAAACAGCGCGGGTGTCTTGAGTCTGGACTTGTCTAAAAAAACGCCCTTACAAGTTATTGAAGGGCGCGCTCGGGTGATTGTACTTTCGGCAGAACTAATTTGCCTCGATATTTGCCGATGCGCGGATTTTGGCAGCGGCCGTCTTTACAATACGCGCAGAGATGATGCTTGCGGCAGGCTTCTTCGCCTTCTCTTTCCAGATTGGGGTGGTAATAGTGTTCGCAGTCGTTGGGGTGTTTCTGATGAAGACAGAGTGTTTCGAGCGTCATGGTTTTCCCTTCGGTGTGATTTTGAAAAGATCGATTATCGATTGTTGCTTAAAATCTTAGCGCCTTAAGATAGGGTTGTCAAATAATTATTTATGGCCGATAAAACCGATGGTTGATGGTTTTTTCAGAAAATTTTGCCAATATTCTGGACCGAATAATTTAAGGCCCCTTTCCGAGATAAATGGTTCAACCCACGTAATGTCTTTGAAGCCGGCTTTAGATAATATATTGTTATAAGTGTCTTTTGACCAATAATAAAAAATAAACTCGAATTGTTTATCATTTTTTTTGATCTCGCATTTCAATCGGTCTCCGTCTTTGAATTTATCTTTATTATCTAGGGAAGTTATTTTTCTTTCAAATTCAAAATCTTTCGTTGGTTGAATATGTGGATGTGGAACAATGGCGCAAAATTTTCCCCCTGGATTAAGATGGTGATAAGCAGTCAGGGCCATTTTTAATAGGTCCTCTTTAGATTCGGCATAATCTAAAAGATATACGGCCGATATCAAATCGAATTTTTCTTTCATTCTTAAAAATCTGACATCTTCCAATAAATACGTGATCTTTAGGGGATTCACTTTTTCTTTCTCAATGGCTGTTTTAATCATCTTTTCAGAATAATCAACGCCCATGACTTTACGGGCAAAATTTTGCGCCAGTATCCTGGTAAAAAAACCGTCGCCGCAGCCAAAATCAGCCACATTTTTATTTCTTACGTCACCAATAAGTTTCAGAAATAAAGGGGTGCGGACAAACTCTTTTGTTTGATTAACGGTAGAAGAAAATACTTGGCTAATTTTGTCGAATTTATTAATTTTTATGTTTGTAAGAAAGTTGTGGATATTATTATCAGTAAACCACAAAAAGTCATAACGGGCAATTTTTCGTTAGAAACCTGATTTTTAACTGGATAAAAAACCCTGTCTTTTCGGGACAGGGTTTTGGTTTCGGGCGGGCTATTTTTTCAAGCCGAGATCCATCATTTTGGTAAGGATAAGGGCGTGCAGGCCGACCATGGTGCCTTCCGTGGCGTGAGTGTCGTGTATAACTCCCTCGATTTCCCGGGTGCGGATACGCAGGGTCTGAAGGTGCATGAAGCGGCGGAGTTGCTCGTGTTTTCTTGCCGCGCTGCGGTTGCTGTTGAGGATTTTGGCGAAATCTGCCAGCAGGGGATCGGTTTCCAGGGTTACCATCTTTTTGTTTTCCTTTCTCTCTTCGGCCATTTTAGGCTCCCTTCTTTTTTTGAGGAAAGATCTCTTGGTCGTAATGCGCCAGGCATAATTTACGCCGGCAGCGGCCTTTTTCTGCGTATCGGCAGCAGATGTTTTTCAGAAGCCACCAAAGTCTTTCGCGGCTATTCATTGACGGTACATAACTAATACATTCCTCTTGGAATTGGCAGACTCTCGGCATTTTTATCTAATCCTCCCTTTTCTAGGCTAAAAAGAACAAAGATAATGTTTTTGTATCTTAGCACAAGAATTTTTTTAGTCAAATTTCATAAACCGGCTTAAAATGCTATAATTTACTTATGAAAATAAACCCCGAACAACGAAAAGCGATAGAACACGGGGCTGGTCCGCTTTTGATTGTCGCCGGCGCCGGAACAGGCAAGACTACCGTCATTACCCAAAGATTGGCTTATTTGATTAAAGAAAAAAGAGCCTTACCTTCAGAAATTCTCGCGCTGACTTTTACGGACAAAGCGGCCGGAGAAATGGAGGAAAGGGCGGATATTCTGCTGCCTTACGGTTATGTGGATTTGTGGATTTCCACTTTTCATTCTTTCGGGGAAAGGATTTTAAAGGATAACGCCCTGGATATCGGCTTGGATCCTGGCTTTAAGCTTTTAAATCAGGTGGAACAGTGGCGGCTTATCCGGCAGAACTTCAACCGGTTCGAATTGGATTATTATAAGCCCATGGGCAATCCCACCCGGTTCATTTATGCTTTAATCAAAGTTTTTTCCCGGGCCAAGGATGAGAATGTGACGCCCGAACAATTCATTTTTTACGCCGATAAAAAATTAAAAGCCGATAACAACGAAGAGGCCAAAAGGATTTTGGAGGTGGCCAAAGCCTACCAGACCTACCAGACACTTTTGACAGAAAAAGGACAGCTGGATTTCGGCGATCTTATTATCAAGGCCCTGGCTTTATTGAAACAAAGGAAAAACATCTTGGAAAAATACCGTCAGCAGTTTAAATACATCCTGGTGGATGAATTTCAGGACACCAACTTCGCCCAGTACGAATTATTAAAGCTTTTAGCCGGATCCAAAAAAAATATTACGGTGGTGGGGGATGACGACCAGTCTATTTATAAGTTCCGCGGGGCGGCCATCTCTAATATTCTAGAATTCAAAAAGGATTTTCCTGCCTGCGAAGAGATCGTCCTGACCGAGAATTACCGTAACCGGCAGAATATCCTGGACCTATCTTACAAATTCATACAGTTAAACAATCCGAATCGCCTGGAAGCAAGATTGGGGAAAAAGCAGATTGATGACAAGGGGGAACTACTGACGGTAAAGATCACAAAAAAACTGATTGCCCAAAATAAGGGTTTGGGCAAGATTGAGCATTTGCATTTTTTGACCCAGGAAGAAGAGGCGCTGGGGGTGGTGGAAAAAATATTGGCCTTAAGGAAGAAAAACCGGAGCCTGACCTGGAATGATTTTGCCATTCTGGTCCGGGCCAATGACCAGGCGAATATTTTTATCAATTTAATGGATAATCAGGAAATACCCTATCAGTACGTGGCCAACCGCGGACTGTACCAGAAACCGGAGATCATGGATTTGATCGCTTATCTTAAATTACTAGACAATTATCACGAAAGCACGGCGTTATTCCGAGTGATGAATATGCCGATTTTCAAGTTTGCTCCGGAAGATATTCACGCGCTTTTAAATTTTACATATCGCAAGAATGTTTCTTTGTATGAGGCGATGCAGAATCCTGACAGCCGCGGGAGTTTAAAACCCCAGACCCAAAAAGATCTGGATTCGCTTTTAGACCTGATTCATAAACACTCTAAACTGGCCCGTGATAAAAGCGTCAGCCGGGTGCTTTTCCAGTTTGTGGAGGATTCCGGCTATTTCAAATATCTGGCCAAAAAACAAACGATCGCCAGCGCGGAAGCCATATTGAATATCAACCAGTTTTTCAAACAACTGGGGGAATTTGAACGTTTAAACAGCGATAAATCCGTAAAAAACTTCATGGCAGAATTAGACCTGGCGATTGAAGCGGGAGAAGAAGGGGTTTTAGGCCACCAGTCAATGGAAGAAGGGCCGGAGGCCGTCAAAGTGATGACCATTCACCAGGCCAAGGGTTTGGAATTCACCCATGTCTTTATGGTTAATTTGGTGGACAAAAGATTTCCTTCAATTGAGCGCAAAGACCCGATTGAATTGCCGGATGAGCTGGTGGCCGAGATCATTCCTGAAGGCGACGTGCATCTGCAAGAGGAAAGGCGCTTGTTTTATGTGGCTATGACCAGAGTTAAAGAAGGCCTTTATTTCACCACGGCCGAGGATTACGGCGGGTCGCGGAAAAAAAGATTATCCCGTTTTCTTTATGAAATTGAACTGGAAAAATACGGCAAGAGAGCTGGGCAGAAAATGAAACAGCAGCGCCTGATATTTGAAAAAATGGCCGGGCAAAAAGATATTTTGACCTTAAAAAGAAATTTGGACATCTTGCCGCATAAATTTTCTTTCACGCAGTTAAAAGCCTTTGACACCTGTCCGTATCAGTACCGCTTTGCCCACATACTTCATGTGCCGGTCAAAGGCAAGGGCGCGTTTTCTTTCGGCAAAACCATCCATAACACTTTGCACGAGTTTTATTTGGCTATTCAAAGGGGGGAAATACCGACTTTAGCCGCGCTGCTTTCGATGTATGAAAGAAACTGGATTGACGAGTGGTATGAGGATAAGCCGCAGGAATTAAGGCGGAAAGAAAAGGGCAAACAGGTTTTGCAGGAGTTTTATAAAGTGAATAAAAAGACGTTCAAAGCCCCGAAGTTTCTGGAACAGGGTTTCAATATCCGCATCGGTCTGCATACTTTAAAGGGTTTTATCGACCGGGTGGATGCTTTGCCTGACGATAGAGTGGAAATCATTGATTACAAAACCGGCAACTTGCCGAAAGTTAAATCCGACATTGATACCGAGCAATTGTTGATCTACGCCTTGGCCTGCCAGGAGGTTTTTAAGTTAAATCCGGCCAAGCTGACTTTCTATTATATTGAAGACAATAAAACCTTCACTTACCAGGCCAAACAGGAGGAGATAGAGGAGGTCAAAAAGAGAGTGGTCGGCACAATTGAAAAAATCCTGAAAAGCGATTTCAAGGCGACGCCGTCGCAGTACAAATGTAAATACTGTGATTTCAAGGAGATTTGCGAGTTTAGAACGGCTTGAGATATTCAGATATCAAGATATCGAGATTTTGAGATGTTGAGAGGCGTTGACAAAATTAAATCGTGGCTATAAAATTATTATAGACAAAATGGTGGCGCGAAAGGATTAATATGACTCGCGCTTTTTTTGATTTGAAAGTCTGGCAAAAGGCCCAAGAATTAGCCAGCCAAGTTTACCAAATCACTAAGGTTTTTCCGAAAGACGAGATTTTCGGCTTAACCATGCAGTTAAGAAGATCGGCGGTATCGGTCGAGGCCAATATCGCGGAAAGCCATGGCCGTTATCATCCTAAAGATAAAATTCGCGTACTTTATATTGCCCGAGCGGAAATATTTGAAATTGAAAGCCACTTAAGAATCGCCTTAGACCAGAAATATCTTTCAGAGAAAAATTTTAAAATCATCGATGAAAGCTATAACGGTCTGGCCATTGGCCTTAATTGCATGATCAGCGGTTTGGCCAAAAAATCTTGATATCTTGGCATCTTGATCTCTCGATATGTGAATGTATTCTTGACAAACCAGGTTTTTTCTAATATACTACATTTTAATTCATTAAAAAGTCTGGATATTTAGAAGCATATGGAAATCAGAAATATCGCAATTATCGCCCACGTGGACCACGGCAAAACCAAGCTGACTGACGCTTTGATGCGGCAGACGAATTCGGCGGTTGACGCCAGCGTGACTATGGATTCAAACGCCCTGGAGCAGGAGCGGGGGATTACGATTTATTCCAAAAATACGTCGATTTTTTATAAAGGGACGAAAATTAACATCGTGGACACGCCGGGGCACGCGGATTTCGGCTCGGAAGTGGAGCGGGTTCTGCGCTCCATTGATTCGGTCTTGTTGCTAGTGGATGCCCAGGAAGGCCCGATGCCTCAGACAAAATTCGTTTTGAAGAAATCTCTAGAGCTTGGTTTGAAGCCGATTGTCGTCATCAATAAAATCGACAAAAAAGCCGCCCGGCCGGAATGGACTCATGAAAAAGTCCTGGAATTATTCATGGATTTGAACGCCAATCAGGATCAGCTTTATTTTACCACGGTCTACGCCGTTGCCAAGGACGGCGTGGCAAAAATCAATTTAGCCGATGAATCAAAAGATTTAACCCCACTGTTGGAAACCATTTTGGCTCAGGTTAAGCCGGCCGCCGGGGAAATAACCAAGCCTTTTTTATTCCAGCCCTTTAATCTCGCTTATGATAATTACTTGGGCCGTTTGGGCGTTGGCCGGGTTTATCAGGGAAAAATCAAAACAGGGGACCAGGTTTTCGTGAAAAAAGATGATGGTAAGATTTTACCCGGAACTATTACCAGGCTTTTTACTTTTGAAGGCTTGACCCGAAAAGAAGTGCCGCAAGTTTTAGCCGGCGATATTGTCATGCTGGCTGGCCTGCCGGATATCTATATCGGCGATACTGTTTGCCAGAATAAAGACGAAGCTTTGCTGCCGGCGATCAAAGTTGACGAACCGACCATTGGCCTGAATTTCCTGGTCAATAATTCACCGTTTGCCGGCCATGAAGGTAAGTTTGTCACCAGCCGGCAGATTCGTGAGCGATTGAAAAAGGAATTAGAGGTTAATGTCGGCTTGAAAATTGATTTTTCCTCCAGTGAATATTACAGGGTTTTTGGTCGGGGCGAACTGCACATCGCTATCTTGCTTGAAAATATGCGGCGCGAGGGTTATGAGCTGCAGGTTTCCCAGCCGCACGTCATCATCAAGGAAATTGAAGGAAAAACCTGCGAACCTTTTGAAGAGGTGACTATTGATATCAGGGAAAAATACAGCGGCGTGGTGATAAAAAAAATGTCCAAGCGAAAAGGAAAACTTTTAGAAATGCGGCCGGAGCAGGCGCATACCCGCTTGGTCTATGAAATACCCACTCGCGGATTGCTGGGCTATAAGAACGAATTTATCGTCGATACCCGGGGCGAAGGGATCCTTTGCAGCCAGTTTATCGGTTTTAAACCTCACGCCGGGGAAATCGAAAAACGGCAAACCGGTTCTATGATTTCCGGCCAGGCCGGGAAAACCCTCGCTTACGCCCTGTCTAATCTCCAGGTGCGCGGCGTGCTTTACGTGGGGCCCAATACAGAAGTATACCAGGGCCAGGTGATCGGCAACACTGCCAAGGGCGACCAGATGACCGTTAATCCGACCAAAGGCAAGCACATGAGCAATATGCGTTCTTCAAGCTCTGATATCGCCATTCAGATTACGCCCCCGATGCTTTTGACGCTTGAGCGGGGATTGGAAGTGATGGCCGAAGATGAATATCTGGAGATCACGCCAAAAAACGTCCGTCTGCGCAAACAATTTTTAACCGAGATTGACCGTACTAGAGCGCAAAGAAAATAAGTTTAATGAGCAGATTTTTTGGCTCAAATAAGCCGAATATTAAAAAGGTCATTTTCTTGCCAAACGGCCATTTTTTTGCTAAAATAGAGGTAGGTTTTTAACCCTTTATTTTGGTAAATGCCAAGGAAAAATGTCTCTCAAAAAGTATCTAATATTAATGCTTTTTGGCACGATTGTCGCCTGGTTGTCGCTTCTGGCAGTCATCTTTACGATGAGCCCCGAAAGCGGGTCTTTGGCCTTGTTGCTTTTTTACTTCACGCTTTTTCTTTCCTTGCTGGGCACCTTTTTTCTGCTGGGTTTTCTCTTTAGATATCTTTTTCAAAGAAATACGCCATTCTACCGGCATTTGGGGATTTCTTTCCGGCAAGGCCTGTTTTTTACGATACTGGTGGTCGGTTCGTTGGTATTGCAGGCGGCGCAATATCTGCGCTGGTGGAATCTTATTCTATTTTTTCTGTTCTTAGTTATTTTGGAATTTTTCTTTTCCTTGAAGAAAAAAAATTATGGAAGATAGGCTAAAAAATATATTAAATCAGGCCAAGGCCGAAATTTCAAGCATAAAATCTCTGGCGGATTTAGAGTTCAAAAAAAATAAATATTTAGGCCGTAAGGAACAGTTATCGCAGATCTTACGCGGCATCAAGGATCTATCCAAAGAGGAAAGGCCGAAGATCGGCAAACTGGGCAATGAGATCCGAAAAGAGATTGAAAGTCTGGTGGAAGAAACCCGCCTAAGATTGTCCGGCCAGGTCGGGAAACAACCAGAGATCGATTTGACCTTGCCGGGAGAAAAGATAGCCCAGGGGAATTTACATCCCTTGACCTTGTTTTTAAGAAAAACCATCGATATTTTTGTCCGGATGGGTTTTGAAGTCGTGCCCGGCCCGGAGATGGAAAGTGCGAAATATAATTTTGACTTACTGAATATTCCCAAGGATCATCCTTCGCGCGATGTGTGGGACACGTTTTATATCGAAACCCCGAAACAGGGCAAGAATATTTCGTCTGATTTATTGCTGCGCACGCACACTTCGCCCATGCAGATCCGGGCCATGGAAAAAAGAAAACCGCCGGTCAGATTGATCGTGCCCGGCCGGGTGTTCCGTCACGAAGCCACGGACGCCGGTCATGAGACCACCTTTTACCAGGTGGAAGGGCTGGTTATCGACAAGGATATTAAAATTACTGATTTGATCGGAACGATAAAAATTTTCCTGCAGAGTCTTTTCGGAAAAAACGTTAAGACCCGGGTCAGGCCGCATTTTTACGCCTTTACCGAACCCTCGATGGATTTTGATATGAGCTGTTTATTATGCGGCGGAAAGGGTTGTTCCGTCTGCGGCGGCTCCGGGTGGCTGGAAATGATGGGCTCAGGCATGGTCCATCCCAAAGTATTGAAGAACATGGGCGTGGATCCGCAAAAATTTACCGGCTTTGCTTTTGGTATGGGCATTGACCGTTTTATGATGCTTTATTACGGGATTGATGATATCCGGTTATCTTATCAGAATGATTTAAGGTTTTTAAAACAATTTTAAACGAGTTAACAGGCTTTGTCCACATTGTCATGCTGAGCCCTGAGCCGCGCCGAAGGACACCTCAGGGTGACAGTAGTAAATAACAAAATGAAAATATCATACAACTGGCTCAAAGATTTCGTAAAAATCGATAAAACGCCGGAAAAACTAGCGGAAGTTTTAACGTTGTCAGGAACCGAGGCAGAGGGAGTAAAAGCCTCGGGAGATACTTTGGATAAAGTGGTGGTCGGGGAAATTATCACAATTGTGAAGCACACCAACGCCGATAAATTAAGGGTCTGCAAGGTCAGGGTGAAAAAGGGCGTGGTCTTGAACATCGTTTGCGGCGCGCCGAACATCGAAGTCGGTCAGAAAGTGCCGACGGCTTTGGTGGGAGCGAAATTGCCGAATGGAATAATTTTGGAAAAAACCAAAATCCGCGGTGTAGAATCTGAAGGCATGCTCTTGGCTGAAGATGAAATGGGACTGGGCAAGGATCACGCCGGAATATATCTTTTGGACAAAAAAGAGCCCATCGGCAAAAGCATCAAAGCGGTGCTGGGCTTGAATGACACCGTCTTGGACCTGGCCTTAACACCCAACCGGGCCGATTGTTATTCGGTTTTAGGAGTGGCCAGAGAAGTGGCCGCTGTCACCAAGCGCAAATTAAATTTTAATCCTGACCGGTTTAGGATTAAGGAAAAGACGAATGAGATCGGCAAGAAACTTACGGTGAAAGTTTCAGATAGCAAATTATGTCCGAAATACACGGCCAGGGTGATTGAAAACCTGCAGATCAAAGATTCGCCGGAATGGATGAAATCTCGATTGAGAGCTTCGGGCGTCAGGCCAATTAATAATGTGGTGGATGTGACCAATTACGTGATGCTGGAAATGGGTCAGCCGCTGCACGCCTTTGATTATGAAAAATTAAGCGGGGCCGATAAGCAGATTGTGGTCAGACCGGCTTATAAGAATGAAAAGATTGAGACTCTCGATGGCAAGGAAAGAATATTAGATCCGAATATGCTTTTGATCACCGAAGGCAAAAAAGCCTTGGCCGTGGCCGGCGTGATGGGCGGAAAGGATTCCGAAATTTCTGATAAAACCAAGACGGTGATTTTGGAATCCGCGATTTTCAATCCGGGTAATATCCGCAAGACCGCCCAAAAATTGAATCTTCGCTCGGAAAGCGAAATGCGGTTTGAAAAAGGATTGGATTATCAGATGTCAGAACTGGTGGCGGATCGGGCGGCTTCCTTAATAGCCAAACTCGGCAATGGCAGGGTGGTGCCGGGAATCTTATCGGTTACTTCTAAGGTTCAAGCAAAGCCGGCCACTATTAATTTGTCTTTATCTTTGATAAAGAAATACTTGAATATCAATTTAGCCGAAAGCAAAGTGAAGCTGATATTAAAGAGTTTGGGCTTTGAAATTATTGCTTTTAAGGAAAAAGTATTGAAAATCCAAGTGCCGAGCTGGAGAGATGACGTGCGGTTGCCGGAAGATTTAATTGAGGAAATCGGCCGGCTTTATGATTACAATAAGTTAAAACCCACTTATTTAAAGGGCACATTAAAGCCAGTGGATTTACCAAAAGAGCTAGTTTGGGAGAATAAGATAAAAGATATCCTGGCGGCCGCCGGTCTTTCCGAGGTATATAACTACTCCTTTTATAGTGAAAACCTGGCTTGCCAGTTCAATTTAGATCCAAATCACCATTATCGAGTCACGAATCCCATCAATCCTGACCAGGCATTGATGAGGCAATCGTTAATTCCTTTACTTATTAAAAATCTGGAATTTAACAAAGAAATCAGCGATAATATCGGTTTGTTTGAAATAGGGCATACGTTTACCGCCGCAGAACAAATTAAGCTGGCAATTGTCGCATATGGCCCGGACTCATTTTATAGATTAAAAGGTCTCATCAATCTATTAGGGAGAAAACTTAATTTGTCCTCCAAAGTGTTTTATAAATTGATTCCGCAACAATTGGGGATGAAATTGATGGCTTACTTCAAATTTAATAAACCCGTAGTTTATTTTGAAGTAAATTTATATGAGTTAATTAAGGAGGCTAAAGATAAGTCAGATTTTATAAAGCCGAAAAAATACCCGGTTGTGATCCGCGACATCTCTTTTTTCAAACCCAAGGAAGTCTCTTATCAGGCGGTTGAAAACGAAATCAAGGGATTAACGAACTTAATTACGGAAGTAGAAGTCTTTGACCGGTTTGAAAAAGAAGGCCAGATCTCTTTGGCGCTGCGCCTGACCTTCCAAGCCGACCGGACTCTTAGAGCCGAGGAAGTGGATGAAGTGATGAATAGGATATACGAAAATTTGGGAGATAAATATAATATCAAAATAAGAAAATAATTAAGATAGAATAAATATGCCTAAGAAAGCAAAAATTAAAGAAAAAAAAGCTGAAGAAAAAGAAAAGGACCAAAGTTACACGGCGAAAAACATCACCGTTCTGGAAGGTTTAGCCCCGGTGCGCAAAAGGCCGGCCATGTACATCGGTTCCACTTCGCAGGAAGGTCTACACCATCTGATCTGGGAAGTCTTTGACAACTCCATTGATGAAGCGATGGCCGGATACTGCAGCCAGATCGACGTCACTTTGATGCCGGGTTATAAAGTGAGGGTGGACGATAACGGCCGCGGCATACCGGTGGAAAAGCATAAACAGACCAAGAAGTCAGCTCTGGAAACAGTCATGACCATCCTGCATGCCGGCGCTAAATTCGGCGAAGGCGGCTACAAAGTTTCAGGGGGCTTGCACGGGGTCGGCGTTTCAGTGGTCAATGCTCTGTCTGAATACATGCGGGCAGAGGTCAAGCGTGACGGCAAACTTTGGATGCAGGAATATAAGCAGGGCAAGCCCTTAAAAATGGTGCACGCCATTGGTAAGGCTTTAGGAACGGGAACGAGCGTCGCTTTTGTCCCTGATCCGGAGATTTTTCCGAACCGAGAATTTAAATGGGAGACCATATTGGGGCATCTTCGCCAGCAAGCCTATCTTACAAAAAATTTGCGCGTTAATATCTATGACGAAAGGCAGAAGCCGGGGCAAAAATACTCCTTTCATTTCGAAGGCGGACTGGCCTCATATGTCCGCTATTTGAATCGCAGCAATGAAAAGAAGCAGGAAAAGCCGTTTTACGTCTGCAAAGAGCAGGATAACGTGCAAGTGGAAGCGGCCTTCCAATATACCGACGATATTAAGGAAAATTTCTTCTCTTTTGCCAATAATATTTATACGGTGGAAGGGGGGACGCATATGATCGGTTTTCGCACCGCCTTAACGCGGGCCTTAAATAATTATGCGCGCAAGCAGGAATACCTAAAAGACAAGGAAGATAATTTTTCGGGCGATGACACGCGGGAAGGTCTGACGGCCGTGATTTCAGTCAAGGTGAGACAGCCGCAATTCGAGGGTCAGACCAAGGCCAAGCTCGGCAACGCGGAGGTCAAATCGATCGTGGACGCGGTCATCTATGAAAGTTTGACCCATTTTCTGGAAGAAAATCCCAAAGAAGGGGAAGGCATTGTCGGTAAATGCATCCTGACGGCCCGGGCCAGGCAGGCGGCCAAAACCGCCAGGGAAACAATCTTGCGTAAAGGGGCGCTTGAGGGGTTGACCCTGCCCGGCAAGCTGGCTGATTGTTCGACGCGCGACGCTTCACAGTCGGAACTCTATATCGTGGAAGGTGATTCGGCCGGAGGCAGCGCCAAACAAGGGAGGAATCGGGAGTTTCAGGCGATCCTGCCTTTGCGCGGAAAGATATTAAACGTAGAGAAAGCGCGGTTGGATAAAATGTTAGCGAACAACGAGATAAAATCTTTGATCATCGCCTTGGGAACCAATATCGGCGAACAATTTGATATTTCCCGGCTACGCTATCACCGGATCATTATCATGACCGATGCGGATGTCGATGGTTCACATATCAGAACATTACTTTTGACCTTTTTTTACCGCTATCTGCCCCAGATCATCAAGCAGGGCCATCTTTATATCGCTCAGCCGCCGCTTTACCGGGTCCAATTGGGCCGCGAGATCCGATACGCTTACAATGACTTGGAGCTGGAAAAAATAAAAAATGAATTGGTGAGACTAAAAAAATCAGGCAAAGAAAAAGACAAAAAGCCTGACCTGGAAGAAACCCCGCCGACCTCGGAAGAAAGTGAAAATGGCGGAGAAAAAGTTAAAGGCCTCTCCCTGCAGCGTTACAAGGGTTTGGGGGAAATGAATCCGCGCCAGCTCTGGGAAACGACCATGGATCCGGCCAGCCGGGTGATGAAAAAGGTGGAAATTACGGATGCTGTTAAGTGCGATGAGGTTTTTGAGATCCTGATGGGCAGTGATGTCGTTTTCCGCAAGCGTTTCATCCATACCCACGCGAAATCGGTCAAAAACTTAGACATATAACCCCAAAATGCATGCCGCCGAAAATTGGCATAATCCAAAAAGCCAGGGACGTGATTGATCTTTGGCTTTTGCGGTTGCCTTGGCCCAAAGTCAATCCAAATTATATCTCGTATCTGGCCCTCCCTTTCAGTCTGATTTTCATTCTTTTATGGGACAGATACAAGTTGTTGTCATTTTTTGTTCTGGTTTTTGTGTTGATCCTCGACTGGATGGATGGTTTGGTAGCCAAAAAATACCAGACGGCCAGCGAGGAAGGCTGGCTCGTCGATGTGACAACCGACCGCTTGTCGGAAGGCGTAATATTTATTCATTTTTTTCACCCCTGGTTCTATTTGTTTCTGGTTAATCTTTTTTTGACGGCCGCCAGCTTCAAATTCAAAAAATTTAGTTTTATTTTGCCCTTGCGGCATTTGTTGTTCCTTTATCTGATCGCTTACTACTCTTTTTATTATTTTATTTCCCGTTAAATTCATGGAGGCCATTATTATTTTTGTCTTAAGAACCGTTTGGTATTTTCTGCCGATTGGTATCGCCAATATGCTGCCGGTCATTTTCAGAAGATGGTTTAAGTGGCTTGCCGTCCCCATAGACGGTGGGCGGACTGTGGCCGGTCAGCCGATCTTTGGCCCGAATAAGACCCTAAGGGGTCTGGTTGTCGCCGTGTTGGGCGGTACGCTTATTTTTGTCATCCAAAGATACGCATACATAAATTCGGATTTTTTCCGTTCACTTTCCCTGATCGATTATGAAGAAACACCGCTTTTGTTAGGGGCGCTTGAGGGTTTTGGCGCGATGGTCGGCGATCTGGTCAAAAGTTTTTTCAAGAGAAGGCGAAATCTGCCGCCTGGCAAGTCCTGGTTTCCCTTTGACCAGATTGATTTCACGTTAGGAGGGATGATCTTTGGCTTCATTATTTATATCCCACCACTGGCTATCTTACTTTTCTCCATCATTTTAGGCGCATTACTTCATATCGCAAGCAATATAACCGCTAAAGCCATTGGGATAAGGAAAACAGCTTGGTGATTTTTACCGCTTGCGTTAATTTTTGGGGTTTGTTATAATATCCACAGATGATAAAGACCCCGGCGACGGGGTTTTAAGAACCAGCAATAATATGGCCAATCGGCTCATTTCTTACTTTAAAGAGTCAAAAGAAGAGTTAAAAAAGGTCAACTGGCCGACGCGGAAGCAGACGATCAAAAATACCCTAATCGTCATCGGCGTAAGCGTGGGCGTGGCTCTTTTTTTGGGTTTGGTCGATTATTTATTAAGTTTTGGTTTAACCCGTATTATTTCCTAATAATATGCCCAAACAAACCTTACAACAGGGTAAAAGATGGTATGTCCTGCATACTTACTCCGGCTATGAAGAAAACGTTTCACGTAACTTGAAACAAAGGATAGAATCCATGGATATGGAAGACAAAATATTCAGTGTTTTGATACCGACGGAGAAAAAAATCAAGATAAAAAACGGCAAGCGCCGGACGGTGGTGGAAAAGATATTTCCCGGTTATGTGCTAGTGGAAATGATCGTGACGGATGATTCCTGGTATGTTGTCCGTAACACCCCCAATGTTACGGGTTTTGTCGGTTCCGGCACCACGCCGACGCCTATTTCTGATCAGGAAGTGAAAGAGCTGCAGCGCCGGATGGGCGTGGAAGAGCCGAAATTCAAAATTGACGTCACGGTCGGTACGCCGGTCAAGATCACCGACGGGCCTTTCAAAGAATTTGAGGGCAAGGTGTCGGAGATTGACGAGGCGAGAGGCAAGATCAAGGTGCTGGTCTCCATGTTCGGCCGCGAAACGCCGGTGGAGCTGGACTTCTTGCAAGTCAAGAAGATTTAGTAAAAGGAGATTACAAGAATGGCAAAAAAAATTAAAACCATTATTAAATTACAACTGCCGGCGGGTAAAGCGACACCGGCTCCGCCCGTTGGCCCGGCCCTGGGTCAGCACGGTCTTAATATTCAGGAATTCTGCACTCAATTCAACAATAAGACCAAGGATAAGGGCGGCGATATTATCCCGGCCGAAATCACGGTTTTTGCGGACCGGACTTTTTCTTTTGTTTTGAAAACTCCGCCCGCCTCGGCCCTGCTTTTAAAAGCGGCGGGAATAGAAAAGGGGTCGGGCGATCAGCTAAAGAAGAAAGTGGGGAAGGTGACCAAAAAACAGATTGAAGAAATCGCCAAGATCAAAATGCCCGATTTGAACGCCAAGGATCTCGCTGGCGCCATGAAGATTGTTTCCGGCACGGCCAGAAACATGGGAATTGAAGTAGTCTAATATAGAGATTCGAGATCCGGGATTCGGGACTCGGCCGAATCACGAGTCACAAAACTTAAATCCCGAAATAACAAACTAACGTGGGAGCCCGGTAAAAACGGGCGTTTGCACCACGAAAGGGATCAGCCATGAAAAAAAGAGGAAAAAAATATTTAGAGGCGAAAAAATTAGTTGAAAACGGGAAAGTTTACTCTTTGGACGAAGGTTTGAAGATCGCCAAAAAAACCGCCACAACCAAGTTTGACGGGAGTCTTGAGTTACACATAAACTTAAGCCTAGACCCTAAATTGAAGCAGGTCATTCGCGGTTCAGTGGTCCTGCCGCACGGCA
The DNA here is from genome assembly GCA_041649715.1 of Patescibacteria group bacterium. Lineage (GTDB taxonomy): Bacteria > Patescibacteriota > Patescibacteriia > JAXHNJ01 > JAXHNJ01 > JBAZMP01. The sequence continues at coordinate 155,062 of JBAZMP010000003.1, read as the reverse complement.
CCGGGAAAAAAATGAAGATTGCTGTTTTTACCTCGCCGGAAAAACAAAAAGAGGCCAAGGCGGCGGGCGCGGATCTGGTCGGCGGGGAGGAACTGATCAAGGAAATCAAGCAAACACAAAAAACGGATTTTGACGTAGCGGTCGCTTCGCCGGAGATGATGAAGACACTGGCTCAAATCGCCAAAATCCTGGGCCAGAGAGGTTTGATGCCCAATCCCAAGAACGAAACTATCAACGCCAACCCGGCCAAAATAGTGGCCGAGCTATCAAAGGGAAAAATCGCTTTCAAGTCCGATGAACAGGGCAACCTGCACCAGATGATCGGCAAGGTATCTTTTGAAGAAAAGAAGCTTTTAGAAAATCTAAAGGTTTTTTTGGAAGCGGTGAAAAAATCTCTGCCCAAAGAGGGCAAGCCGGTCTTGATAAAAAGCCTTACTTTGGCTTCCACGATGGGGCCGGGGATCAAGGTTAAGATATCTTAATTGATTTTTAGCTTATGCCAAAAAGAAATTTCCGCCCATCCTGGGACGATTATTTTATGGCGGTGGCAAAAATAATCTCCACACGTTCGACCTGCGACCGTTTGCAGTCCGGCGCCGTCCTTGTTTTGAACAAACGGATAATATCCACGGGCTATAATGGTTCTCCGCCGGGCTTGCCCCACTGTAACGATGGGGGGCATATGATGGAGGAAGGCCATTGTGTGAGGACGATCCACGGCGAACACAATGTGATCCTGCAAGTAGCAATTATCCCTGGGGCGAGCACCGAAGGTTCCACCATGTATACGAAATATAGCCCTTGTATTCACTGCGCCAAATACGTCGTCGCGGCCGGCATTAAAAGAGTGGTCGTAGGCAAGGTCTACCGCAACGAAAAAGCGGTGAAATATTTAAGGGAGGCCGGCATCCAAGTAGATATATACCAAGAGAATCCGGAATGGAATAAGATCGTTCAGTCTCTTTTTGCGGGTGAGATTGAAGAGATGAGAGCCTCCGAAGGCGAAGTTGTTATAAAGGAAGAAAAATAATTTTTTTGCTTATGGGCAATAAACTGGTCTGTCTGGTGGGCATGCCCGGTAGTGGCAAAAGCGAAGTGGGGGATTTTTTTGTGCAGCAGGGTTACCAGTATATCCGTTTCGGTCAGATTACCTTGGACGAGGTCAAAAGGAGGGGGCTGGCGCCGACCGAAGCCAACGAACGGCCGATCCGGGAAGCTTTTCGGCAGAAATACGGCATGGCGGCCTTTGCCATATTAAACTTAGCAAAATTCGATGCCGGCTTAATAAGGGGTAATGTCATTGGCGATGGTCTCTATGGCTGGTCAGAATACAAGGTCTTAAAGGAAAAGTACGGTAAGGATTTGGTGATCGTGGCGGTATATGCCTCGCCTCAAACCCGCTATGCCCGGCTGGAAGAGAGGGCGAGCCGTCATGGCCAGGACGAAAAAATGAAATACCGTTCCTTTCCCCGGGTGGAGGCCGAGTCGCGCGACCAAGCGGAGATTGAAAACTTGGAAAAAGGGGGGCCGATTGCGATGGCGGATTACACGATAATAAACGAAGGCAGTCTGGGGGAATTATCAAAGGAGGTCAAAAAAATTTACAAGAAAATAAATGCTGCTTAAAATAAAGAAATTAAAGAAAGAGGTAAGATTGCCTTTTTATGCCCATCCCGGCGACGCCGGCCTGGATCTGTATTCTCGAGAGAATAAGGTTTTAAAGCCCGGCGAGCGTCACATCTTTTATCTGGGTTTTAAAATGGAAATTCCGAAAGGCACGGTTGCTTTGATCTGGGACAGAGGGGGGCTGGGGGCAAAGGGTATCAAATCATTGGGCGGTGTCTACGATTCCGGCTACCGCGGCGAATATTCAGTTACTCTGCAGAATATATCAAAGGGCAGTTTTTCTATTAAAAAAGGGGACCGGATTGCCCAGGTCTTAATCCAGCCGGTCTTTTCTGCTAGAATAAAAGAAGTGCGTAAAATTTCTGCGACCCGCAGAGGCTGCGGCCGGCACGGGAGCACGGGAAGGTAAAAATATGCCAGAGAACAAAAGAAGGGTCTATCTACTTAAGGATCTGCCGCCGGAGGTAAAAGCGGTGACTTTTGCCAAATGTTCGCGCACCGACAAGAATTTTGCCGAGATTGCCGACGAACTGACCGAAGAAAAATCGGCCGAGTTCAATGAAAAATGGGTCGTCGGTTACGGGCACTCCTCGGTGGCCGAGCACGCCGTGCTTAATTTGGCGGTGGAAAATATCTCTCGGTTGGCCACTGAAGTCTTGGAGGGCAACCGCCTCGCTTCCTATACCGAGAAATCCTCCCGTTATCAGGTCTTTGCTGAAGATGATTTTTATTTTCCGCCCAACATGGAAAAAACAGAATTTGAGGGGCTGTATCTGGAAACCCTGAAGTTTCTGATGAAAAATTATTTGAATTTTTACGTGAAAATTCTAGAGTATTTGAAAAATAAGATACCGAAAAAAATGGACGAAGAGCCGGCCAAATACGAGGCGAGACTTAAACCTCAGGCTCTGGATTCCGCTCGCTATATTTTACCCGTCGCTTCACTGGCCAATATCGGAGTGACCATGAATGCGAGGGTTCTTGAATATGCCATCACCAAGATGCTTTCGCACCCCTTGGCCGAAGTGCAGGATTTGGGCCAGGAAATCAAAAAGGTCAGCCAAAAGAATCTGCCGACTTTGGTAAAATACGCTCAACCCAATATTTATTTAAGAGAGACGGCTTTGGGTTTGGCTGAATTAGCCCAGAAGTATTTTTCCACCAAGAGCAACGATCAGACCAACGTCATGCTGGTAGAATATCGTGATAATGCCGAAGATATCCTCGTCAGCGCTTTGCTTTATCGTTATTGCCACCAGTCTTTCGTGGAGGTGAGAAGCCGGGTTTCAAATATGACCAAGGAGGAAAAGGAAGAGGTGATCGATGAAGCCTTAAAAAAGTATGGTGATTACGACATACCTTTGAAGGAATTGGAGCACGTCTATTATATTTTTGATTGCGTCATGGACGAGGGGGCGTATTATGAGTTTAAACGTCACCGCATGTGCACCCAGACGGTGCAGGATCTGACCATAGAAAACGGCTATCAGACCCCTCCGGTAATCGAGGAAAACGCGGAATTAAAACAGATTTTTTTAGCCTCGACTAATAAAGTAGAAGAAGTCTACCCAAAGATTGCGGCCAAATTTCCGGAAGAGTCCAGGTATCTGGTCTTAAACGCTTACCGCCGGCGTATCCTCATTAACTTGAATTTGCGTGAATTGTATCATTTTGTGAAGCTGAGAACGTCGCCAGCCGCCCATTTCTCCATCCGTGAAATCGCTAAACGTATGTACCAGCTTGTTCGGGAGAAGCATCCCATTTTGGTCAAATATATCAAGCTCAGGAAATAGTATAAATTTTACATAACGCCCTGGGTCGATAACCAATTTGACACCTTTTTTATTCGCGCTATGCTGATAAAAGAAGGTACCTTTGTCCCTTGAATTCCTTAAAAACCCCACTTTTTCCCCGTTGAAAGGGGGGAGAAATATGATCTCGGAAGACGACCGGGAAGATTACCAGGAAGTAAATCCTGGCCATCAGGCCGAAGAAAGCCTGAGCATCTATCTTAAAGAGATCAACGAAACTCCTCTCCTGACGCGGGAGCAGGAGAAGGATTTAGCCCGAAGGATACGGAAAGGAGATGAGGAGGCCCTTCACGATTTAGTGAAAGCCAATCTGCGATTCGTCGTCTTGGTGGCGAAACAGTACGTCAACCAGGGTCTGCCGTTGGCCGATCTTGTTAACGAGGGAAACCTCGGTATAATAAAGGCGGCTTACCGTTTCGACGAGAAACGCGGCTACAAGTTCATTTCCTATGCTGTCTGGTGGATAAGGCAAGCGATGCTCCAGGCGCTGGCCGAGCAATCACGTATCGTCAGACTGCCTTTGAATCGAGCGGGTACGCTCTATCGGATCGGCAAAGCAGCCCAAAACCTCGATCAAGAGCTTGGGCGTTCTCCTAGCGCGGAGGAAATTGCGAAAAAGCTGAAGTTGCCGGCCGATGAAGTCCGCGACACCATGCAGATAACAAACAGTCACCTTTCTCTTGATGCGTCTATCGGTTACGAAAACGAGGATACTCTTGGCGAGTCTCTCCCTGATCCCAAAGCGGAGCCGCCAGATGAACAGGTATATGTGGCCGCTTTGAGCGAAGACATGCAGAAGGCGCTTGATACTCTGACTCGGCGCGAACGGTTCATTATTGTTCGTTACTTCGGTCTGGAAGACGATAAGCCTTGCACGTTGGAGGAAATCGGCACTGAGCTTAAGTTGACCCGCGAACGGGTCAGACAAATCAAGGAGAAGGCCATATTGCGCCTTCGTCATGAAAGTCGCGCCCGCTATTTAAGGGGGCATGTCGAGAGCTAATGGAGGGGATACTCACAAAAGCCCGTCGGTCTTTGACCGCCACGGGCTTTTTTCTATCTCTTGACATTTTGCTCTTTTTGGACTAAGCCTAAGTTAGAAGGAAGTTCTTTAACTATTCAAATAATAGAATCTTTTAGCAAAGGAGTGGCGGTTATGTTTTCTGATGATGACGGCAAAGAAGAAGGGGCTGTAAGTCTTGATCGTTATCTTGATGAAATCGATAAAATTCCTCTTCTGACCCGGGAGCAGGAAAGAGAGCTGATGAAAAGGTTCAGAAAAGGCGACGAAAAAGCGCTGCACCAGCTTGTCCGGGCGAATCTGCGCTATGTGGTTTCTTTGGCCAAGGAATATGTCAATCAAGGACTGTCTTTGGCAGATCTGGTCAATGAGGGGAACGTCGGTCTCATTAAGGCCGCTCATCGCTTCGACGAAACCAGGGGTTACAAGTTTATCTCCTATGCTGTCTGGTATATCCGGCAGGCGATGCTACAGGCTTTAGCCAAGCGATCCCGGATGATCAGATTTCCCCTGGAACGCGCCAAGGTTTCGCGTCGGATTGGTAAAACCGACCAGGAGGGCGGAAAAAAGAAAAAGAAGTGATTAAATATGAAGGATAGCCCGTGGCTTATCGTGGTAAAAGCACGGGCTTTTTTCTTACCATAATGTGTGGTAAAATAAGGCTATGAAAAAAGGGAAATTAATAGTTATCGATGGCATTGATGGTTCGGGTAAATCCACCCAAATAAAATTATTATTATCTCATTTAAGAAGGGCCGGCCGGAAGACCTATCTGACTGATTTTCCTCAATATGAAAAATCATTTTTCGGCCGGATGGTCAGGCGTTATTTAAAAGGGGATTTCGGTCAAACCAAGCAAACTGATCCCCATCTGATTTCACTGCTTTATGCCCTAGATCGGTTTGAAGCCAAAGAAAAAATGTGGCGAGCACTCAAAGAAGGTAAGATTATTGTTTCTGATCGTTATTCTCCCGCCAATAAAATCCATCAGGCCATAAAAATTAAGGGTAAGGTTAAAAAGGAAAAATTTTATGCCTGGCTGGATGAGCTAGAATTTAGGGTGTTGGGTATACCTAGGCCAGACCTAACTTTATTTCTTGATGTTCCGCCAAACGTAACCAGAAAGTTGATGATAGCGAGGGGCAAGCGCGATATACATGAAGTTGATTTTAATCACCAAAAACTCGCCTATAAACAATGCCAGGTTTTAGTTAAGAAATATAAAAATTGGCAAATGATTCCCTGCCTGGAAAAAGGAAAATTTCTTGCCCCGCAGATTATCCACCAAAAAGTCTGGCAGGCCATAAAAAAATTATTATAAATTTGGACAATTATGAAATACGAAGCCATCATCGGTTTGGAAATCCATGTCCAGCTAAAAACAAAATCAAAGATGTTCTGTTCTTGTGATAATACCGGCGAGGACAAACCGGCCAATACCACTATTTGTCCGGTCTGCACCGGCCAGCCCGGCACTCTGCCGGTGGCCAATCAGAAAGCGGTGGATTTTTCCGTGATGGCGGCCATGGCTTTGAATTGCGAAGTCGGCCTGACCACTCATTTCGACCGTAAAAGTTATTTTTATCCCGATTTGCCCAAGGGTTACCAGATATCGCAATATTCCGAGCCTATCGGCCGGAACGGCCGTTTTGAAATAGATGCCGGCGAGACAAAAAGAAGGGTGAGGATCAAGGATCTGCATTTGGAAGAGGATACCGGTAAACTGATCCACGCCAAAGACAAAACCTTTATTGATTTTAACCGGGCCGGCACGCCCCTGATGGAGATTGTTACTGAGCCGGATTTGCGGACGCCCGAAGAAGCCAAGATTTTTTTACAGGATTTGAGGCTGATTATGCGCTATTTAGGCATTTCCGAGGCCGACATGGAAAAGGGCCATCTGCGCTGCGACGCCAATATTTCCTTGCGTTTTGAAGGCGACGATAAATTATACCCCAAAACAGAAATCAAGAACTTAAATTCCTTTAAATCGGTGGAAAAAGGGTTGGCGTATGAAATTGAACGGCAAACGGAGCTTTGGGACCAAAAAAAACCGCCGACGGAGTCTTCTACCCGGGGTTGGGATGAAAAAAAACAAGTGACCGTAGAACTTAGGGTCAAGGAAGGGGTCCATGATTACCGATATTTTCCCGAACCGGATCTGCCGCCGCTTCATTTCGATCAAGCGAATCTGGCGGGATTGAAAAGAAAAATACCGGAATTGCCGGCCGCCAAAAGGGGCAGGTTCAAAGAGGAATATGGTTTTGAAGAAAAAGACTCTCAAGTTTTGATCGGTGATTTGAACCTGGCGGATTATACGGAAGGGGTGACCTCGGAGCTGAAAAAATGGCTGGAAGCGGAGTCAAAAACCGATCAGGGACTTTACACTTATGAGCAGAACAAAAAAGAATTTTCCCGGTTGATCGCCAATTGGCTGATCAATCGCTTGTTGAGTTTATCAAACGAAAGCAAGACCAAAATCAGAGATTTAAGGATCACCCCGGAAAATTTCGCCGAATTTATCAAGCTTATCTGGCAGAAGAAGATCAATAATTTGGTCGGCCAGGAGGTTCTAAAAGTTATGTTTGAAACCGGCGGAGACCCTTCAAATATCATGGAAGAAAAGGGGTGGGGAATGATGGGCGATGAAAAAAAACTAGCAGAGGTGATAAAGGAGGTCATCAAAGAAAATCCCGGTCCGGTTAAGGAGTATAAAGGCGGCAAGGAAGCGACTTTTAAGTTCTTACTTGGCCAGGTGATGAAAAAAACCGGCGGCCAGGCCGATCATAAGGTAGCCAGTGAAATGCTCTTACATAAGCTTAAATAATACTTGTGGATAACTGTTTGCTTGACAGATGAATTTAGCGGGTGTAGTCTAACTTTCAGAATGAAATACATAAAGAAAACTAAATTAATTTTGTTGGGGGCTTATGCCCCTTTTTTCGAAGGTATTGATCACCCCCGGGGCGATTTTTTTTAAATAGATCTTTGTCAAAAGAAGTAATAAACGGGCGTTTTCCAGAAAGAAAGGAGCGTGTGAGATGAACGGACAGAAAGTCGGCAAATGGCGGGATTGGCCGCATATCATCGAGATGCAGCAGTTTGATCGGAAACATTTGGAGCTGATCTGGGATATGTCGGATCATCCCGATCGGATCGATACGAACCCCTTGGAAGGGAAACGTATCGGTATCTTCTTCGCCCAGGAGTCGACCCGCACCTATTGGTCATTCATTTTCGCCGCCGATTCGCTAGGGGCCAAGGTTTTTTACGACAACAGTTTCGCCGTCACCTCGTCAGTGGCGAAAGGCGAGTCCTACACCGCAACCATGGGCATCATTTCGGGTTACGGCCGGTTGGATCTTTTCGTCCTGCGTTTTCCCAAGGATTGGGTCTACAGGGTAAAAGAAAGAATCGGTAAGCCGACGGTTAACGGCGGGGCAGGCAATCTCCAGCATCCGACCCAGGCCTTTATTGACGGCCACATATTCCGGAAGAAGCTCGGGACGCTGGACGGCAAAAAGTTCCTTATCTTCGGCGATTTGCAAAATAGCCGAGCCGCTCATTCATTGGCCTACGAGTTGTGCATGTTTGACGACGTCGAGATCACGTTTCTTTCGCCGGAAAGCCGGCCGATTCCAGTCGGCATTCGCGAGCACATGCGGGAGAAAGGGGTCAAATTCCGGGAGCTCACTGACAGGACAATGCCCAGCCTGGATGAGGTATTCAGCGAACACAACGGCGTTTACGCCATCCGGCCGCAGACTAACCTTGATGAGGAAAAACTTTCCTCTGAGAGGGTGGCAGAGATGTACCGGCCGTTCCACGTGACCCAAAAAGCGCTGGACGCCCTGAAAGGAGTGTTGACCCATCCGTTGCCCAATACGGATGTCGAGTTGCCGGATGCCATCATCGACGCTAACGATTCTATTAAGGAAGTTAACGGCCGGTTCGTCCAAACAGGCGGCAAGATTGTCGCGAATGAGGCGGCCATCATCTCTGGTCTTGAAACAAGAAAGGTCGCGCTCAAGCTTTGTCTCGTGCCGGGCCTGCTCGAATAGCGTTTTTGTACTTTTATCAGCAAGGGCGGATCCATTGGGGTCCGCCCTCTTTTTATTTTAGGAAAATATTAATTAATTTTTCCGCCTGTTTCTTATTCTTTATCCAGTGAATAGCTTTGTCTTTTCTAAACCAAGTCAGCTGGCGGCGGGTGAAGTCATGAATGGCATATTTAAGCTGCTGGATCATTTCTTCTTTCGGTAGCACTCCTTTTAAGTATCTGGCGATATAACGGTATTCCAGACCAAAGGCTTCCAGGCGTTTCCAGGTGAGGCCGAATTTTTTTAATTTCTTAACCTCATCAATCATTCCTTTTTTGAATCTCAAATCAACTCTTTTATCGATTTTTTCATAGAGTTTCTGGCGGGGCAAAGAAAGACCGATTTTCAAGACTTCAAAATCAATTTTTTCCGCCTTGTTTTTGGAAGGTTTGGCTTTGGCTATTTCGATGGCCCGGATCAGCCGGCGGGGATTGTTTTTATCAACCTCCTCGGCTTTTTGGGGATTAAGTTTTTTTAGCCGGCTAAATAACTGATTTGCTGATAATTTAGCCAGTTTTTTCCGCCACTTAAAATCCGGCGGGATATCAAAAGTGTCGCGCGGGTTGATCAAGCTCTCTATATAAAAAGGCGAGCCGCCAACGACAAAAATATTCTTTTTAGTCTGGTATTTTTTAATCACTTTCAGCGCTTCTTTTCGGAACTGAACCACGTTGTATTGCTGTCTGGGTGAAATGACATCAAGCAGGAAATGGGGGATTCCCTTCATTTCGCGGGAGGTCACTTTGGCCGTGCCCAGATCCATGCCCTTGTAAACTTGCCTTGAATCGGCGGAAATTATTATGCCGTTATATTTTTTCGCCAAATCAATGCCCAGGCTTGATTTACCGGAAGCGGTGGGGCCCATAACGATGATTAGCTTTTGTTTTACCCTTGACATGTATGATTTTTTATGATAAGGTATTAAAAATGTTCTTTTAAAGGAGGTGAAGATGTGGGAAATAATCGGACTTGTAAGCCTGATTATTTTTCAAGATGAAGCGGCTTTAGTCCACTTTTACAACCGGGGCTTTCCTTTGTTCTGGACTTTCTTCATTTTGTCGGCAAGTGAGATTCCGATGACCTTGCTTATTTACTATGTTTTCGGCTGGCGGGTGCTCGTCAAGCGGATTCATTTTCCCCAGAAAATGATTACCTGGCTGTACCAGAGAAAGATGGTGCAAAGCTATCTTCATTTCCGCCAGGATTCGGAGGAAAAGGAAAAGAGGTTTCGGCGGAAAATAATCAAACTGATTCTGAAGACGATTGACGCCCTGGGTTACGCCGGCCTGGCGATGGCGACCATAGTCCCTATTCCGACGTTTAAAGTCGGCGCCATCCTGGCGGCCCGGATCGGCCGGTTAAAATACGGTATCTACGTGATCATCGCGGTGGCCGAGCTCAAGCTCTTGTTTGAAACGATCGTCATGTACCACTTTGGCGAGACTATCCCTTTCGTGCATAAGATCGTTCTCTGGCACTTAGTCGCGATCTTCATCGGCGGGTCACTGGTCTATGTGCTCTTTGGGTGGTTCCGGCACGCGGTGAACCACCACAATTCAAATCATCATTCTTAAAGCTCGTAAGTCTTAAAGACAAGCGGGCTTTATTTTATTAATTCGCCAATAAGTTTCCAGGATTCAGCTTTTGTGATTTTCACTTTTATGAATTGGCCGATAAGATTTTTGGCGGATTCAAGCTTAACCACCTTGTAGGTTTTAGTACGGCCGTAATAAAAGTTTCCCTTTTGTCTGTCCACTAAAATTTCCTGAATACTGTTAACTAGTTTTTTGTTATTAAAAAGGGCGGTTTTTTTAATCACTTCGTTCAAGGCAAATTCCCGTTTTCTTTTTTCTTCTTTTGACACGTCATCTTTCAATTTATAAGCCGCGGTGTTTGGCCGGGGAGAATATTGGGCCAGATAGGCCATGTCAAATTTAGCCTGTTTGGCTAATTTTAAAGTGTTCTGGAATTGCTCATTTGTTTCGCCCGGAAAACCGGCAATAATATCAGTGGTCAAAGCCACACCGGGAATATTCTTTCTGATCAGGCTGACTATCTTTAAGTACTGGCTAGCGGTATAAGGTCGGTTCATCTTTTTTAATATTTGGTTGTCTCCGGCCTGCAGGGGCAGGTGGATATAAGGGTTAACTTTTTTTAATTTGGGGATTATTTTGATCAAATCCTCGGTCATGTCTTTGGGGTGGTTGGAGATAAAACGCAGCCAGAAATGGCCCGGAAGGACGTCAATCGCCCTTAGTAGTTTAATGAATGGTTTATTATCGGCATAAACTTTGCCTTTTTTATGGCCGTAGGAGTCTACGTTTTGGCCGAGCAGGACAATTTCTTTGTAGCCTTTTTTCACTAACTTTTTTACTTCCGCGACAATTTCTTGTTGGGGCCGGGAATATTCCCGGCCGCGCAAATAGGGAACGACGCAATAGGAACAAAAATTGTCGCAGCCGGTCATGATCGGGACATAAGCGGTGTAGGCGGAGGAATATTTTGGCGAGAGGCAAAGGTATTCGGAGGGAGTTAGACAAAGACTTTGGTTTTTAAGGGGGGATTTAAGCATAAGGGGCAGCTTGTTCAAGTCTTTGATATTGAAGATTATGTCAAAATAAGGCTCCATTTTTTTCTGGTCACCAGGCAGGACGCAGCCGGTGAGAATCGTGATCAGTTTCCGTTTGTTCTTGATTTTTTGCCACTGTTCAATTTTGCCATATATTCTGTTGACCGCCGACTGGCGAACCGAACAGGCGACCACCACGATCAAATCCGCTTCTTTTTCAAAAGCGCCTTTTTTATAACCAAGCTTGTCTAGCACCGCGGCTACTCTTTCGGCGTCGGCATAGTTCATCTGGCAGCCCAGGATATAGAAAAAATATTTCATATAGTAGAAATTCTAGCGGTTTGCGGCTTTTCCGTCAATTTGCTAATATAGCCCTATATGTTAATACCCAGTCATATTGTCGCCTCAGAAATACTGGCCAGGGCCCTGAACTTAAGCGGGACAAATTATTTGTTGGCCCATCTTTTCGGCTGGGGCATTGATATCGACCATATTTTCACGCAATTTAGATATTTCTGGGAAGATGTTAAGGCGAGTATCCGAAGAAACAAACGGCGTCAATTACTCGGGAAATTTTTGCCGCACAAGTGGATTTTATTTTTGGACCGTTTCAATAAAAAACGTTCGGAAATAACCGAACCGCGCTCCTGGATCCAGGAACCAATGGGGATTATTCTTATTTTGATTTTATCTATCCTTATTCGCAATTACATTCCGGTTTTATTCTTATTCATCCATTTTTTGATGGATAGCATCATGCGGTTTACCAAATATCCTTTTTCCCCGATTACCAAAAGGCTTAAATTTAAAGGCTGGATTCCGACCAATACTTCGGCGGAATACATTATCAGCGGATTCCTTTTAGCCGGATTAATCATCTGGCGACTGATAATGGATTTCTAGATTGACATTTTATTTTTTAAGATTTAAACTAAACAACCAAGTTGTCTTTTAGAAAAGGAGGTAAGCGGTGCTTGGCGGCATTTTGATGTTTCTGGGTATGGTCCTTTTTCTTTTCGGCTTGATCATTTTGCTTTTTTTCGGTTTTGGTCTCCAGATGATGGGAGTCAATCCTTTGGTCGGTTTCTGGCAGGCCGGGCTTAAATTCTGGCTAACTTGTGAGCCGACTTGGTTTATCGTCGGCGGCATTGCCCTGATATATTTCGGTTATCGGCTTTCGGTGAAAAAATCACAAGAAGATTTCATGAGCGGCGAAAAAGCTTAAAAATTGCCAAAAGAGGGTGGAATATCACCCTCTTATTTTTATCTTGAAATAATTATTATTTTTTATCTTCGATTTTCTTTTTTACTTCCGCAATGAATTTCTTCAAAGCCACTTTTCTGACGGCCTTTTTTCCGCGGTCGCGGATGGCCAAAGACTTGGCTTTCATTTCTTTGTCGCCGATGACGAGCATATAGGGGACCCGCATTTTTTCCGCTTTTCTGATCTTATAGCCCACGGTTTCATTCACGTCGTCAACCTCGACTCTTAAATTTTCTTTACGGAATTGTTGGCCGAGTTTTTCGGAAAATTTGACGTGCTTGGAGCCGACCGGAATGATCTGGACTTGGATTGGGGCCAGCCAAACCGGGAAAGCGCCGGCGTATTGTTCAATAAGAACCATAAGAAATCTTTCAGGGGAACCGATGATTGCGCGGTGGAGCATTACCGGTCGTTTTTTTTGGCCTTTTTCATCCGTATATTCCAAGCCAAATCGCTCCGGCATGACGTAATCGATCTGAATGGTGGAAAGTTGCCATTCGCGGCCCAGGGCATCGGTCGCCATTAAATCCATTTTCGGCGCGTAAAAAGCCGCTTCACCGGGGGCGTCAAAATAGTCAATTTTGTTGCGCTGCATAATTTTTACCGCCCACTTTTCCGCTTTATCCCAGATTTTCGGGTCGCCCAGGTATTGTTTGGTGTTTTTAAGGTCTCTCGTAGAGAGCCGGTACCGGTATTTTAGGTTAAAGGTTTTCATTATTTTTTTGATCATGGCCAGCATGGTGTCGATTTCCTTATCAACCTGGTCTTCCCGGCAAAAAATGTGGCAGTCATCCTGTGAAAAGGAACGGACCCGGGCCAGGCCGCTCAATTCGCCGGGTTTTTCGTCCCGGTAGAGCATGGCGAAGTCAGTGTAGCGCAACGGCAAATCTTTGTAACTGCGCGGCCGGCTGTTATAAATTTGGGTATGTTGCGGACAGTTCATCGGCTTCAGGTAGAATTCTTCGTCACTGTAATTGGAAATGACCCGGAACATCCCTTCACGGTATTTATCATAATGGCCGGAAATTTTAAATAATTTCGCTTTCGCGATCTGCGGCGTCCAAACTTGTTCATAGTTTTGTGCGGTCTGGATTTCTTCCACATAATCGTTAAGCATTCGTCTCAGCAAGGACCCGCGGGGGGTATAAAGTGGCAGTCCTTTTCCAATTAAATCAGAAAACGTAAACAGTTCAAGATCGTAGCCGAGTTTTCGATGGTCTCTTTTTTCCGCTTCCTCTTTTTGCTCCAAATATTTTTTCAGCTCATTTTCGGTCAGAAAAGCGGTGCCGTAGATCCTCTGCAGCATCTTATTTTTTTCATTACCCCGCCAGTAAGCGCCGGCAATCTTGATTAATTTAAAAGCCTTGGGATTGATTTCTTTTGTATTGGCAATATGCGGGCCTCGGCAGAGGTCAACAAAACCATCCACTTTGTAGAAAGAGATCGTCTCATTCTTACTTTTAAGTTCATTGATGAGCTCGCGCTTGTAAGGCTGTTCACTGGCCATTTCCACGGCTTTTTGAAAGGGAACTTCATAACGTTCAAAAGGCAGATTCTGCTTGATCAGTTCCGCCATCCTTTTTTCAATCTTCGGCAGATCCGCCGGGGTCAACGCCCGCGGCAAATCAAAATCGTAATAAAAGCCTTCACCAATGGTCGGCCCAATGGCAAATTTAACGCCGGGAAAAAGCTGTTTGACCGCGGCCGCCGCCACGTGGCTGACAGAATGGCGAATAGTGTCTAAATTCTTTTCCATATGTTTTTGTTGTTAATTATTTAAAAATCCCAAAGCAATTTTCTTTGGGACCCTCTTTGGGCGGTTCCACCCAGATTGGCCGGTTTAGACAAAACCTTAGCCCACTTGTTATTTGATTTACCTTTCAGCTTAGCGTATTATCGGCTCTTGTGGAGCGGATGGTTGGTAGCCATTCCAATCGCTTCAAGGCAACTATTAGCATATCTTTTTTAGTGTTTGTCGTCAAGTTTTGGCATTATATATTTTTTTATTTGTTGAGGATATTAAATTACCGATAACCAAGCGTTAAATTCCAAATAAGCCCCAAATTATAATGACCTAATAACCAATACGAAAAAAGGGTTTTGGGCCTTAGAATTTGGAAAATTGGAGCTTATTTGGAGCTTGGAATTTGTGATTTGGAATTTAAAAAACCCTCAATATATTTATATTGTTGGAATGTAAAAAAATGTTATTTAAATTTTATCTCAATATGGTCTTTTAGGGCCGGCGCTTTAAAAACCCAGAAAGGGGAGAACTTGACCTCCACGTTTTCAATGGTATCGAACTCACTGAAGTAGGCGGTGATCTGCTGGCGGTCCTTGTTGACCAAGTTGTCGCGGTTAAAAATGGCGCTTGATAATTTTATTTGCCCCGAGCCCGAGGCGTTGACTTTTAGAGAAGCTGTTTTATCGATTAAGTCAAAACCTTCCACCGTATAAGAAATCTCAAAGCTTTCATTCGTGATTTTTTGATCCAAAGTAAGTTCCTGGTTTAATTTTTCCAAAGCTATGTCGTTTACTTCGGCCGTGGAAAAAGCAATCCCGATCAATTTAATCTTTAAATCAAGGGCGAATTGATCGGTTTCCTGGCCGATGTCTGGCGTGACGGTTTTACTCTCGGTTTCGTAAGTCACGCTGTCTTGGTCTAAAGTGAAAGCTTCGTCGGTATTTTTAACCGTGGTTTTTAGGTCTTCCAGGGCCTGGGTCTTTAATTCGGCCACTAGATCATTTTGAGCGGATAGAACGTTTTCCGCCGTCACGACACTGGCGTTCCGCAGTCCTCCGGTTATGGCTGCCTTGTTTTCGCCATAAACCAGTCCTTGCATCTGTTTGGAAAGGCCGGGAACGGAAAATTTTTCTGGTCCGATATTGCCGGTCGCCCCTTCTTGATCGGCCATGACATTCACTTCCACCGAGCCTTTAGCCGGTACGGTCACCATTGTCTCCGTGCGGAAAAGGGCACCCGAGGCGGAAAGCAGGCGGGTGGTCGCGGCCAAGGGTTGGGGTTGCGACCAGTTATTATACATAGTCACTGTTCCGGTGGCTTTGGCTGGCACTTCCTCGCTCGCCGATAATGTTACCGTTTTTTGGCCGCTGGCTTCCTTGGTCAAAATTAAGCCTTGTAAGGTTAGGTCGTCTTTCTCATCTTCCGCCGTTAGGTTTTCTTTGATGGCGAGATTTACGGTCGTTTCCACGGTTTTTTGCTTGGGACTGACAAGAATCACGGTTTTGGAAAAAGAATAATAAACGACGAAAAGAAAAAGCAGGCCGGTGAAGCCGACAAAGACAATGATGAAGCTTTTGTATTTTTGGCTGCTTTTTAACTTCGGTTTTTTGGCCGGCATTTTTATAAAATCTTTAAATTATTGGGGCCCAATATAAGTTCAATCTTTTTGGCTATATCTTGATTATAGTCCATCATATGCGGTGTGGCAACTGTTTGCAGCTTGTCGCCGATTTTCTTTTCTATGACCAGGAAAACTTTATGGTCGCCCGGATGCGCGAGAACCGCGACTTTTAGCCGGTCCAGTATATGTTTCTTGAAATTGGAGTACGAGATATTGATGTAAGCGGATTTTTTGCGGCTGTAATTTTCATCGGTCAACTGTTTTTTTATTTCCTCGATTTTTCCCTTATCAAATTCAACCGCTTTGTTACATAGCATTTTGATGATACCGTCTTTGTCGCTTAATTTTCCCTCGACGATGATTATTTTATCTTCCTGCCAGACGGTCGGATTTTCCTTAAGGATCTTGGGAAAGACCAGGACTTCGATGGCGGCGCCTGTGTCTTCCAGGCGGACAAAAAGCATGGGTTCATTGGTCCGGGTAATGACCCGCTGCAGGGTGGTGATAATCCCGCCGATTTTTACGTTTGTCCGGCGGTTGAAAGAGTCGCCGAGTTCTCGGATGGGAGTGACGATGTTTTTCAGATCTTCCTGATATTCTTTTAAGGGGTGTTCGGAAATATACAGGCCCAAAAGTTCTTTTTCCCAGGAAAGCCTCAATTTTTTAGGGGTTTTTTCCTCGGGTGTCAGTTTGAGCCTGGGCTTGTTTTCGACGGGCAGCCGGCCGAAAAGATTGCTTTGTCGCTGGTCCGCTTCTTTTTCCGCTCCCTTGGCCAATTTTAAGAGAGTTTCTATGTTTAGAAGCATCTGGTTCCTTTCCCCGAAGCGGTCCAGGGCCCCTGATTTTATCAAACTTTCCAGGGATTTTTTGTTCAGATCCTTGGTTTTTACCCGCGTGAGAAAATCTTCAAGATTTACGTATGGACCGTTAGCTTTTCTTTCCCGGATAATTTCTTCGACAAGATTGGCTCCGACATTTTTAATGGCGGGCAGGCCGAAACGGAGGCGGTTGGTCACTTTCTGGGTTACCGGGTCCAAGGTGACGGAAAAAGTGGAAAAACTTTCGTTGATGTCCGGCGGCAGAACCTCTAGGTTCAAAAGTTTGCATTCCTCCACTTCAATGGCGATCCGGTCGATGTCGTTCAGGTCCGAGGTAAGCAAGGCGGCCATGAAAGCCTGGGGAAAATTTGCTTTAAGATAGGCGGTCTCATAAGCGATCATGGCATAACAGGCGGCATGAGCCCGGTTGAAGCCGTAGCCGGCAAAGGGTTCAATGAAGTTAAAAACCTTTTCGGCGGCTTCCTTCGGGATTTTATTTTTAATACAGCCCTGGATGAACTTGTCCTTTTGCTCATTCAGTAATTTTCGGATTTTCTTGCCGACCGCTTTCCTTAGAACATCGGCTTCGCCCAAAGTAAAACCGGCCAGGTCGCGGGCGATTTGCATGACTTGTTCCTGGTAAATGGCGACGCCGTAGGTTTTTTCCAGGATTGGTTTAAGCAGGGGGTGGAGATATTCGACCTGCCGTTTTTTGTGTTTGCCGGCGATGTAGTTCGGTATCCATTCCATCGGCCCGGGACGATATAAAGCGACCATCGCGATAATATCTTCCAGTTCAGTCGGTTTAAGCTGGCGCAGGTATCTTTTCATGCCGGTGCTTTCTAGCTGGAAGACGCCGGTCGTTTTGCCTTCCTGCAAAATCTTAAAGGCTCTTTCGTCGTCTAACGGGATTTTGTCTATGGCAATCTTCTGGTGAGAAGTTTTTTCAATGATCTTCAGGGCGGTTTCAATGATGGTCAGGTTCTTAAGGCCCAAGAAATCCATTTTGAGCAGACCCAGGTCTTCAATCGGATGGAGCGAATATTGGCTGATGATGATTTGATCATCCTGGGAGGCGTACTGGATGGGAACATATTGGGTTAGGGGCTCGCGGGTGATGAGGACGCCGCAGGCATGGGTGGAAGAGTGGCGGGCGACGCCTTCAAGCTTTTTGGCGGCCTCCAGGAGCTTTTTGCCCTCGGGATCGTTTTCGTAGATTTCTTTTAGCTCTGGTATGGTTGCGATGGCTTTGTCTAAGTTCAAATTCATCGGGATCAGCTTAGCGACTTGGTCGCAGTATGAGTAGGCGAGACCCAAAACCCGGCCGGTGTCTCGGACGGCCGCCCGGGCCGCCATGGTGCCGAAAGTGATTATTTGGGAAACGTGGTCTTTGCCGTATTTATCTTCGACGTAGCGGATTACTTCGTCGCGCCGGGTATCGGCAAAATCCATATCGATATCCGGCAGAGAAATTCTTTCAGGATTCAAAAATCTTTCAAAAAGAAGGTCGTATTTAAGGGGGTCGATGTTGGTGATATTCAGAAGATAGGAGACCAGTGAGCCTGCCGCCGAGCCGCGGCCGGGCCCGACCACAATTTCGTTGTTTTTCGCCCAGTTCACAAAATCATGGACGATCAAAAAGTAGGGGGAAAAACCGGTTTTTTTTATCACCTCCAGCTCGTATTTTAGCCGTTCCCTGATCAGATTGTCGGTCTTGGACCCGAATTTTTCCGATAATCCTTTCTGGCATAAGGCGACGAGATAGGCGTCCGGTGATTGGCCGTTCGGCACTTCAAAGTGGGGGAGAAGGATCTTGCCCAGTTCGATCTCAAGATTGCATTTTTCCGCGATTTTGCCCGTGTTTTCCAGGGCTTCCGGCACGTTTTTAAAATCCCTGGCCATTCTTTCTGGGGAGCGCAGAGAAAAATCCTCGCCGATATAGCTCATCCTGTCTTTATCCTCCAATTTTTTCTTCATCTGAATGCATAAAAGAATATCCTGGGCTTCCGCGTCTTCCGAGTTCAGATAGTGGGTATCACAGGTGGCGACCAGCGGAATATTTAATTTTTTTGATAATTCTATTATTTTCTGATTTACTTCTTCTTGATGTTCGATATGCGGATGCGACTGCAGCTCCAAATAAAAATTATCCGGGCCGAAAATATCCTGGTATCTTTTCAGGGCGGCTAAAAGGCCCTCTTCATTTTTACTGAGAATAAGGCGGGGAATCTCACCCTGGAGGCAAGCGGTGAGGGCGATCAAGCCTTCGCTGTATTTTTTCAGTAATTCAAGATCAACCCGCGGTTTATAATAAAAACCCTCAAGGTGGGCGAGGCTGGTCAGTTTTATAAGATTCTGGTAACCGGTCTTGTTTTTGGCCAGGAGAACGATGTGAAAAGGCCGTTCATCGATTTTCGGCCTTTTTTCGGTGTGGCCGTGAGGGGCGATGTAGGCTTCTACGCCGATGATGGGCTTAAGGCCGGCGGCTTTAGCTTTTTGGTAGAACTCAATCGTGCCATACATAACGCCATGGTCAGTCAGGGCGACGGCTTTCATCTGGTATTCTTTAGCCTTGGCCACCAACTCGTCTATTTTCGGCAGACCGTCAAGCAGGGAATAGTGGGAGTGGACATGGAGATGGACGAAATCCATAAAAGGTTTTTGGTCGGTTAATTAAGTTAGTATATTATAACAAAAAAGACCCCTTTTGGCTAAGGGTGTCTTTGCGGAGTTCTTGGTTTAAAAATCGTCCTCGTCGGATTTCTTTTTCTTTTTCTTGTCTTTTCTTTCCTTGAAAAATTCAATTACTTTGCTGACCGCGGAAGCCATCGTATTCAATGAGGTGGCGGAGTTGACGATTTTTTCTTTAATCGTGAGCATCAGGTCGCTGAAGGCCTCAATTTTTTCCTTGATCATTTCCATGGCTTTATTGCCTTCTCGTAACATCTTGATCATGAGATAAAGAGCCCAGCACAAGAAAAAGGTGAAGAAAGCGAGGCAAACGCTTAAGACCCAGAGTAAGACGTCTTTTGAGGTAGAAAACATATTTTTTTATAATTAGTGATTTAGAACACTCTCATTATAGCACGATTTTTTCTGGCAGGAAAGCACTAAATAAAAAAGACCCACACCAGATAAACCGATGCGGGTCACGAAAACGAATCTAAAGGATTGACTACTTGCAGGCGAGAGCCGCGGGGCAGCTGCCGTCGAAACTGTGGCCGAGCCAGTAGAAGTTCCAGGACCACTTGCCGTCTCGCCAGCAGAGGTAACGAACCTGTAATTGGTCGGTTTCTGCATAGCGATAGATAGTGCCCCAGAAGAAAACTTGCTTGCCCTTCCAGCTCTCGGGAATGAGCCTGGGATTATTCAGCAAGTATTCCAGAACACAGGCGTTGAGGACGGGCTGTCCTTTGAGCTTCTTGCGAAGCTGATCACCCCAGATGGAGCCGTTTTTCTGCTCGTCGCAGAACCAGAGTTCCACCTTGTTGGAGTCCCAGCGGAGCTGTCCGCCCTTGAGGTGCTTCTCAATTCTCATCTTCCAACTACTGTGAGTGCGGGGTTGAGCATCACAGTTGATGATTGGATGTTGAAAGTATACAATTTCAGCTTTTCCTTCCAAGACATCACGAATACCCCGCAGGTCTTTGTACTGGCCAAGCTTTGTAATATGAGCCGAGGTATAGTCGGCTCCTTCTAGGGCATCCATCAACTGATGAGTTTGCCCTTCGGAGAAAGAAGACATGTCTTCCCTCCCTTTTTCGGCACATGTGCCGAAGTGAGTTTGCTAGAGGACTACCCATCTATCTGTAGCCATAGCCAGAAAAAACCGAGATAGGCTCCTTCGTCTCTCTCAGGATGACCTTCGGTCACTTTTGGCTATGGCAATTTTGAAAACCAGTATTTTAAAGAACTAACCATATTAGCATAAGATTAGGTTTTTGTCAATGGGTGAGTCGGCTGACCTTGAAATATATGACTCTTTATGATAAAATAAGACGGTATTAATGAGTAAAAAAATGGCCGATACCAATTACAATTTGAACGATTTATACTTAAAAATCGCGGCTTGGCTCGTCGGGCATAAATATTTTTTCAAAAAATGGTGGGTGATCGTAATGCTCAGCCTTGATTTGATCATGATAATATATATCGCGTTTAGTTTTATCGTTTTTGCCCTGGCCTCTCCCCGCGAAAATCAGATGGTTAGCCAAATGAGCCGGGAATTTATCAATCCCGTCTTTTTGACCCAAAATAAACCTAAGGATCTTGAGGTTTCGCTGACCAAGGCCTTGCCCACTGGCTCTAATCATTATGATTTGGTGGCCAAAATAAAGAATCCAAACGCGAAGTGGGGAATGAGAACCCTGGACTATACCTTTTTGATCGATGGCCAGGAAACGGTTTCTAGCACCGGATTTATTCTGCCGGGCCAAGAGAAGTATTTTATCCTCCTTAATCAACTTTACCAGGCGAACACTGAACCGAAAGCCGTGGAATTTAAGGTGGCTCGGACGGCCTGGCAAAAAGTAAGTGACATCACCCTTTTTAACGATGTGCAATTTAGCGTCCAAGAGGCCAAGATAAGTTTGAGCCAAGTGACAGGCGGGCAAGCATCGGCGACCGCGGAAGCGAAGGTAATTAACGATTCATTTTACGATTTTTGGACAGTGGAGGTGCCGATCGTGGTGGAAGTTAACGGGATTCCTTTGGCTGCGAGCAAGTATATATTAAGACAATTTAAATCCTTGGAAACCAAAGAAGTTTCCGCTTCCTGGCAAAAAAATATCCCCTTAAGCGCCAGTCTTGTTATCCGGCCGGAAGCCAATCTTTTTGAGACCGGTAATTTTATGTCTTTATAAAAATGCAGACTAGAAATTACTTAGTCACCATAAAAAAAATCGATTGGCTGCTTTTATCTGGCGTCTTGCTGTTGGTTTTTTTCGGGTTGGCGGCGATCTATACCTTAAACATCAGTAAAGACAATCTTCAAATAAACAACTTCACCCGCCAGGCGATTTTTTTTGGCGTCGGGCTCATTTTATTTTTTGGGATGATCATCATTGATTACCGTTTTTTTGGCGCTTACAGCTTTATTTTTTATCTGTTCGGCGGCGCTTTGCTTCTATTGGTCCTTATCTTCAGTCAGCCGATCAGGGGTTCAACCGCCTGGTTTACTTTTTTTGGCCAGACTTTTCAGCCGGTGGAGGTCGCGAAGATTACTTTGATCATTTTTTTAAGCAAGTACTTTTCGGACCATCAGGCCGAAATCTATCGGTTAAAACAAATTTTCATCAGTTCTCTTATCGTGATTCCTTATTTGGTTTTAGTCCTTTTACAGCCCGATTTTGGTTCTTTGATTATCGTGCTGTTTATCTGGCTGGGTTTTTTGCTCATTAATAAAACACGCCGCTGGCATATTCTTCTGTTGATCATTTTACTCATCATCGTGGCGGTGGGCAGCTGGTTATTTATATTGCAGGATTATCAAAAAGACAGGATTCTCAATTTTATCAATCCTAACCGTGACCCTTTGGGCAGCGGTTATAATCCCTTGCAGTCCATTATTGCCGTCGGTTCGGGCGGAGTTTTCGGCCGGGGATTGGGCTTAGGCACCCAGAGTCAATTGAACTTTTTGCCCGTGGCGGAAAAAGATTTTATCTTTGCGGTGATAGCCGAAGAATTAGGATTTGTCGGTTCCTTCCTCCTTTTGGTTTTGTATTTTTTCGTTTTTCTCCGTCTTTTCCGGGCTTTGCGCCTAGCCAGCAGCAATTTCGCGCTTTTTCTTCTCTGTGGCGTTATCCTTTCCCTTTTCGGCCAAATGTTCATAAATATCGCCATGAATTTGGGAATATTGCCGGTGACGGGCATCCCACTTCCCTTGGTCAGCTATGGCGGTAGTTCTCTAATCAGTTCGCTTTTAATGCTCGGATTGGCCCAAAGCGTAATCGCCCGGCAAAAAATATAGCGGGTTCTTTCTTGAATAAATTATTTATTTGTGTTATAATATAGATACCTTAAGATATAATGATAAAAAGAGACATATCTTTTTTTATGAGTCATGGTCAAAATTCTCATTTTCTGAAGCATAATATTAAGAATCTGCAGCAATGCCCGGCGTGTCAGTCGCCGTATAATCCTCTCTTTATGCGGATTATTGAAGAAACCGGCTCAGCTCACTTATTTCATTTGGAATGCCAGACCTGCGGAGTCCAAGTTTTAGCCCTGGTGACGACCGATTTGTCAACGGTCAGTTCGCGGGGCCTGGTCACCGACCTTAAGTCCGATGAAGTAAAAAAATTTCAAGGTTTAACCCCCGTGCAAATAAACGAAATAATCGATCTTCATTATTATTTAAAATCTGACGGACTATTATTATCAAATTGTTAATAGATTATGGAAACTATAACGCTAAAAGCGAAAATCCGCGAAGCAAAGGGCAAACAAAATAATAAATTGCGAAAAGAAAATATGGTGCCGGCCGTGGTTTACGGCCATGATACTAAGCCGCTTTCTTTAGCCGTCAACTATTTTGATCTAAAAAAAGTTTTTGCCAAAGCCGGAGAATCAAGCCTAGTAGATCTGATTATCGCCGAAAAAAAGCCGATAAAGGTGCTGATCCAGGCGATCCAATTTGACTCCAAGAGTGACCAGATGATACATGCGGATTTTCACCAGGTAAAAATGACCGAAAAGATTACCACGGAAGTCGCTTTGAATTTTGTCGGCGAATCGCCAGCCGTTAAGGGTTTGTCCGGCGTTTTGGTCAAAAGTTTAGACCGTCTTAAGATCACTTGTTTGCCGGCCGACCTGGTTCATGAGATAGAAGTGGATTTGAGCCGTCTTAAGACTTTTGAAGATATTATCTACGTCCGCGATTTAAAAATCCCGGCCAATATCGAAGTTTTGGACCAGAGCGGGGAAGCGGTGGCCAAAGTCATACCACCCAGAAGCGAAGAAGAATTAAAAGCCCTGGAGGAAAAACCGGAAGAAAAAGTTGAAGAAGTGGAGAAGGTCGAAAAAGAGAAGAAGGAAGAGGAAGAAGGCGAGGAAAAAAAGAATGAGCCGGCGGCGCCAAAAACTAAGGAAGAAAAAAATGGGTGAGACAAAGATAAAAATTGAAGGAGAAAAAGAAAAATATCTGGCGACGGTCAAAAAAAGCAAGAAATGGCTGCTTATTAGTATTACCGGTGCTTTGCTCGTAGCCGTCAGTCTGCTCGGGTATTTTATTTTCGGCCGCCAGGGAAAAGACAATTCTAACGGCTCAATTGTCAACAATAAAGAAGACCAGGTCAGGCGGGTGATTGACGGAGTTTATGATGTGAGGGAAAACCGCCAATTATACCCCGTGGCCGTAATGATTGAAAATTTGGTGACGGTCAGGCCCCAAGCGGGTTTGGAGAACGCGAATCTGGTCTACGAGGCTTTAGCCGAAGGGGGGATTACCCGTTTTATGGCCGTTTATAATTTAACTTCATCGATAGCCAAAATCGGTCCCGTCCGCTCGGCCCGGCCGTACTTTTTAGACTGGGTGAAGGAATATAACGCTCTTTATGGTCATGTCGGCGGCAGCCCCCTGGCTATGTCTTTGATTTCAACTTACGACGTGTTTAATCTAGACCAGTTCTATGACAGCCGTTATTTCTGGCGAGACAAAAAAATTGCGGCGCCCCACAATGTTTTCACTTCCAGCGATCTTTTGATCTTTGCTCTACGGGATAAAAAAGCGCCCGCGGAAGGTAACTATGAGGGCTACCAATTTAAGGAAGAGGCGGCCCTGGGCAGTCGGCCGACCGAACAAAGGAACATCGCTATCGATTATTCCAGTTTCTCCTATAAGGTGGAATATACATATGACCGGGAGAAAAACGTCTATTTGAGGGCGCAGGGCGGCGAGCCGTTCGTCAATCAAAAAAACGAACAGATGGCCGCCAAAAATGTCGTGGTTCAGTATGTCAAGACCTCGGTCATCGAGGAAGGCCGGCTTTCTATGGTAACGATCGGCGAAGGGCAGGCGGTCATTTTTCAGGACGGGAAGGCGACAGCCGCCACCTGGAAAAAGGAAGGTCGGAACCAAAGGACCCTGTTCTACGACGAGACGGGCAAAGAGATAGAATTCAACGCGGGACAGACTTGGATTCAAGTGGTGCCGGATGACCGGACCGTTACTTATAACTAGTTTCACGTTACAAAAAAATGAAAAACAAAAACAAAAAGAACAATAAGATTTTAACAAAGAAAAAAGTCAGCCCTCTTTTTGATTTGAAGGCTCGTCTTTTCATAGTGGTCGGTTTGTTTGTTTTTGCCGGGGTGTTCTTCAGCCTTTCAATATTTTTAAATGGTTTCGATATCTTGCCGGTTTTGGCGCATGACAAGGTTAAAAACGATACCCCTCCGATGACTGTTGTCCTTAAGCCGGAGGAATATTACCGTCGGTTTGACGGCCAGAAAGTAAAGGACGCGGCGGCCGCCAATCTATGGCCGGTCGGAGTGATGATTGAGAATCTGCTGTCCGTGCGGCCGCAAGCCGGCCTTAGCCAGGCATCGATTATTTACGAAACTTTAGCGGAAGGCGGCGCGACTCGTTTCCTGGTTTTATTTACCGGCGGTTCAACCGCCCCCGTTATTGGTCCGGTAAGATCGGCCCGCCCCTATTATTTGGACTGGGCTTATGAATACGCCGCTTTGTACGCTCACGCCGGCGGTTCGCCGGCCGCCTTAGGCAATATCCGCGATTATGACACCAATGATTTAAATGCCCTATCCAGGGACGCGGTCTATTTTTGGCGGGACCACACCCTCTTTGCCCCGCACAATCTTTTCACTTCCGGGGAGAAGCTCGTTTATGCCTTGCGCGACAAGGGACTTTTAGAAAAGCAATCAACCACGAGGATGTGGCTTTTTAAAGACGATGCGGTTCTGGCTGATAGGGGCGAAGACCAAAAGTTTTATAAAGTTAAATTTTCCTCTTATACCTACGAAGTGGAGTGGAAATACATCAAAGAGGAAAATTTATATTTAAGATATAACGCGGATCAAGTGCAAGTGGATGCCAATAATAAGCAGGAATTGAAGGCTAAGAATATTATCGTTCAAATTGTCCCGCCGGAGGAGTATCTGGGCGAAAAGGGCAGGCTTGGTTTAAGTACTCATGGTGAGGGTAAGGCTTTTGTCTTGCGGGATGGCCTTGCGGTCGAAGGCACCTGGAAAAAACCGGAGCGGACCGACCGCACTATTTTTTATGATTCTAGCGGACAGGAAATAGAGTTCAACCGCGGTCAGACCTGGGTTGAGGTCATACCGGAAGGACGCGAATGGGAGTGGTAGAATTTAAATAACAAAAAATATGCGATTTTTAAAACACTTAAAACCGACCAAAAAGAAGATATTAATCCTTTTGGGATTAATCGTTGTCACCGTTATTGAGTATTTATTCTTTTTTGATTTTTTTGAGGTAAATATATACGTTTCGCTATTTCAATATCTTGAATCTAGCATTACCGTTGACATATTATTTTTATTTTATAGCATCTATGCAATCGCATTATATATTTTTGCCTGTCTTATCTCACTAATTAATAGAAAGAATGTTTTATCAGCCCTTATACTTATAATTATTTCGATTTTAATATTATATGGCACGCCTTTTCTTTTCACCCAAAAACCCTTAAAGAATCCCGAAAATGACAGGGTAGATATGACAGTTATTAATAACATCATTAATAGAGAGCACTATGACAATTGGCCAATCGTTTCCTGGAATACTAAAAGATACGGCCGGATATATGCGGAAATATGCGATGCTCCATTTAGTATGTTTCCCTATATCGGTTGCCTTGATGGCGGTATTAATTATTACGATAGAAAAGGAGTTAAGATTGCCAACTGCGAGTCAATGGGCAATGACGAGGTTTTATTTGGATATTATTTATGTCGATTTTTAATTGATGTAAAATATGAAGATTCTGATTATTCCTATATTACTGAAAACATGCATCTGATACATGAAGATGACTATGTTTTACCCATAGCGCCAACATATTAAAAAATATTGCAATATAAAAAAACACTCCGAGATTTCTCCCGGAGTGTAATGTTGTTATAAGGTTCAAAGGCTATTTGCGGCCCACAAAGAGCTTGTGGGCTTCCAGGACCTTGCCGGTCAGGTTTTCCCCGAATTCTTTCTGGTCTTCGGTGTGATCGGTCAGGAGTTCGCCCTGATAGACTCTGCTCAGGGCTTCTTTTAGGTCATCTGCGGTCAGACTGGTTTCCTTACCGTCTTTGATCTGCCGGTTGACGGCGGCCGAGGTGGCCTCATCTACTATCCCGGCGATCATGGCGCCGTTGATGACCTGCGCTAGGCCAAAGATTTTCTCTTCTGTTCCGTTTTCGGTCTGGACAATGAGTTTGTACATGCCGTAGCAGTCCGAGAAAAGCTCGGTTGTCACCAGTTTGGCCAGTGTCTCGCCGGTCAAGCCCTCGGAGAGAGGGAGATCTTTCAGATAGATTCTGAAGATTTCCTCGGAGGCCGGCCGATCCGGACGACGAACCGGAATCTTGCGGTCGATGCGCTTGTGGCGGACCACCGCCGGGTCGAGCATATCCGGCCTATTTGTCGCCAGTACGACGATGGCCTTGGTGTCGTTCATCAGGGCCAAGAAGGTTTGCACCAGCGTTTCGAAGTAGTCGCCGCTGGTGCCCGTGCCCCGCTTTTTCAAGATGCCTTCGCATTCATCGATGAAGATGATGGCGGGGAAGCCGAATTTGGCGAAGTGCTTGTCTGCCAGGACGAAGATGTGGCGCATGATAGCTTCCTGTTCGCCGACGAGCGAGCGCAGAATCTCCGGTCCCTTGACCAGGAAAAAGCCGGAACGCATGGCGGTTTCACCGAAGCGCTTCGAAAGCGAATAGGCCATGGCTTCGGCCAACATCGTCTTGCCGCAGCCGGTGGGGCCGAGCAGAAGCAGGCCCTTGGGGGGTTTCTTGTGAAACCTTTCAAAAGCGGCCGGATGATCGAAGCGCGCCTCAATCATCTCTTGGAGTATGGCTTTGGCTGCGGTCTGTCCGCCGATATCATCCCAGGTGATGGCCGGCGGGCGGTTGTAGCGGTAGGAAACATCCATGTCGCCGAGGTTGCCAGTGATCAGCTGGTTGGTTGAGTCTAAGATCACCTGATTGCCGGGCTCTAAGGTCTTGGTCAGGTCGCCGGCCGCCACGATTTTATCGGTACCGTGGAAGTCGATTTGGACGCGGCCGCCCAAGATACATTTTACCGTGGCGATCTCGCCCGGCAGTTCTAGGCTGACGATATCCAGGATCTGGTTGGTTTTCAGATCCAGCTTGACCACCTGGCCGCTGGAAAGGGTCATTCCTTCCGGAGAAGCCAGCTCGATGAAGCGTCCTTCGAAAAGGACGATGACTCGGTCTTGGCCGGGGACAATTTCGATCTCCCTCGGTTGCTTTTCGTCCGGCGGCACAGCCAGGAAATGGCCGAATTCGCCTTCATCGAAAAGCACCATGACAAGACCGTCCGAATCGGGTTCGTTGGCTGTGTAGCCCACTTGCCCCATTAATTCCGGCTGGTTTTCGTTGGTGAGGATTTTGACCTTGGTGCCCGGCTGAATCTTGCCGTAATCGAACTTTTCCGGATCGGTCATTGCTGCCAGTCGGGAAAAAACCACGCCGTAATAGCCGGGTTTTTCCCGCTGTGACTCGAGATGACGGGCGAGCTTGCCCGCGGTGATCATGGCGCGAACCAGGGCCGGCTGAAGAGGATTTTCCTCTGTTTCGCCGGTTTCGGCCATTTCTTTGCGAAGATGACCTTCCGTTTTCCGCGTCATTTCTCGTCTGCGGCCCAGGATTTTGGGAATGTTATCCAGTGATTTGACCGCGTCGTCGAGACCGGGAATACCGCTGCTTTCAAAATCGTCTTCTCCGTGCGATAACGGCTGCTTTTTTATACCATCTTTCACTCTGTGCCTGCCTTTCTTTTTTTCAATGCCTCTGTGAAAAATATCAAAATTACAAGGTGCAAATTAACCCAACATATTAGCACGAAATTATTTATTTGTCAAGGATTTTAGGAATTTGGGCAAAAGAAAAAGGCTGACCTTTTGAGGGGTCAGCCTTATGTGCGAATGAAAAATGAGCTATTTGATGCGTAAGTTCTGCATGTAATCATCGATCTCGTTGGCGAGTTCGATGAACCGCGGGTCACGCTTGGTTGACCGGTCACGATGCTTGGGCAGGTCAATTATCCAGTGCTTGCAGATGTAACCGGGGTTCTTCGTCATCACATAGATATCGTCAGCCAGGAACACGGCTTCGTTGATATCATGGGTGACGAAGATGATGGTTGACTGCAGCTTTTCCCAGATATCGCAGAGGAGGAGCTGCATCTGGTGCCTGGTGTTGATGTCCAGGGCGCCGAACGGCTCGTCCATCAGGATAATGCCGGGGTTGGAGATCAAGCTGCGGGCGATGGCGACGCGCTGCATCTGGCCGCCGGAAAGCTGGGTGCTTTTGGCGAATTTGTTCGCCTCGCAGGCCAGTCCGACGACTTCGAGCATTTGCATCGCTTTTTCCCGGGCTTCCTTCTCCGGCACGTTCTGAAACCTTAGCCCCAGCATGACGTTCTCAAGTACCGTGAACCAGGGCAGGGAGGAGTACTGCTGGAAGACCATGCCGACGACGACGTCATCGGTACGGACCTTTCCGCTGATCAGCACTTCCCCACTGGTCGGTTTTTGCAGGCCGGCAATATATTTCAGAAGCGTTGATTTGCCGCAGCCTGAGGGTCCGAGTATGACCACGAACTGTCCCTGGTCGGGGATGTCCTCGATCAGGAGGTTGACATACTGTAAGACCCAAGCCTTTCCTCCGTCGTACGTCTGGCAAATGTTGCGCAGCTCGATGACGTCCGGGAGGTTTGTATTTTCGAAGACGACTGGGAGTAGCGTCGGCATCTTTCAAACCTCCTTTGTTCAGACGTACTTGTGCTTGAGGAGTTTCTTGTCCAGGAAAAGAAAGAATTTGTCCTGGACGATCCCGATCAGGATGATTATAGCCAAAATGGCGAATACTTTGTCCGGACGGCTAGCGCGACTGACGCCGTAACACAGCGCTCCGATGCCGCCTTGGGTCCTGTTCACCACCTCAGCGATGATGATATAGGTCCAACTTATGGCGACGATGACCCGGATGTCGTCAGAGATCTTGGAGAGCGCACCCGGGATAAAAACGCTCGTCACGGCCTGCCATTTGCTGGCGCCCAGAGTCTTGACGGTGTCGAAATAGATCTGATCGACCTCGTCGACTCTCTGGATGACCATCGGCAGGAGATAGACAACGATGCCTAAGCTCAGAAACTGCACTTTCATGTTGGTGTACATCCCGAACCACATAATGAACAGACCGACCACGGCCGAAAGCGGCAGGAACCGTCCGGCGGTGATGTATCTTTCACTCAGGGCTCGCGGGATAGGCTGGAGGCCGATCAGAAAACCAAGCGGTACAGCGATCAGGATGGCCTCAATATACCCCAGGATGTTGAGCATCAACGAGAAGAGCAGGTTTCCGACCAAGTGATTTTGCTTCACCAGTTCACCGAAGCAGGTAACGACGGAAATCGGTGAAGGCAGCATTTTCGGCTTGACCAGACCAGTCGCGACGACCGCCCACCAGACAAGGAGAATGATGACCAGGCCGGCGAGCTCGATTACCATTCGAGTTTTCGGCGGCAGTTTGCCTCGGAGGCAAAACAGGTCTCCATTGTTATGCATTCGTTCTCCTTCCCAGGAGGTTGATGAGAGGGGCGGGAATCAGTTGACTCCCGCCCCTTTGGCGGTATGATACCAAACTATCTTTCAGGCCGTGGCCCTAGAAGAGTTCGATATCCGTGCGACGGTTCTTTGCCCGGCCGTCCGGCGTCTCATTTGAGGCGACCGGATTGTCCGGACCCTTGCCCACGATGACGAACCGGTTGCGGTCGAACTTGTAGGTTCTCGCCAGGTAATCGGCGACCGCTTCGGCCCGCTTCTGGGACAGGTTCATGTTCATCTGGTAATCGCCGACATTATCGGTGTTGCCAGTGATACGGACGCGTACGCCGCCCATGAACCGCAGAGCGTCAGCCGCTTGCAGGTCAAGGATGCGCATGGCGTTTTCGTCCAAGGCGTAAACGTTGGTGGCGAAGTTGATCGTCACGCGTTTGGTCGCCATGGCCGGGGCGGAGGCCATCTTTTCGGTCGGCCGCTCGAAGGTCGTGGCCGCTTCAGCCGCGTTCATATTGCCCGTCAGCTTGCCTCTTTCGATGACTTCCTTCACGATTGAAAGATCGACGACAGAGCGCCAATCCGGAAAGCTTCCCTTGATGATGCCGTACTTTTGGTACATTCTTCCCGTCTTGGTATAAATGTCTTCGCCCTTGACGCCCTGGTAGTTGCCATTGATGTTGAAGAAGTTGATGTTGTCTCCCAGAGTGGTGAGGCGAACATTGTTGATGGCTCCGAGAGCGTAATCTACCGATACGCTCAATCCAGTTGAGAGGATTTCAGCCGCTCTGTTCTTGGCCGTCGGATCGGTGTTGATCAACGCGCTGCCTTTGAGCCAGCCTTCCGCCAGGGAAACAAAATCGTCATGGCGGGCGACGAGGACTTCTTCTTTCGCGAAGAAGACGTCGCTGATGATGTACTTGGCATCCTTGGTGTTGGCCAAGATTGTTGAGCCGGGTACCGCATCGACACAGCCTTGATCATCCGGTGCCCAAACAACAGCCGCATCGACTTGTCCAGCTTTGAATGCCGCCGCCGCGTCGATGGCGGAAGCGACTTCCACGATCTGGACGTCGTTCGGGGTCATGCCCGCGGATTCAAGGGCCCAAAGCAGAAAGCTGTGACTGGGGGTCTTGAAAGCGACGGCGATTTTCCGGCCTCGCAGATCGTTCACGGAATTGATGCCGCGAACGACCACGATGGCGTCGCCGCCTCTGGACCAGTCAGCCTGCATGAAGACCTTGGGATTGTAAGCGGCTAGCTCATCAGCGACCGTCGAAAATACGTCGGCGGTCCACCAGTGAGCGTCAACTTCGCCGGCTTCCCAAGCCTTCAAGCTGCTTTCGATATCATCGTTCAGGACGAACTCGACGGGAACGCCGTATTCCTTAAGGAAGCGGCTTTCCTCGCTGGCTTTGAAACCTTCGTTCCAAAGCTGTCCCCCGGCATAGCCACCCCAGGTGACCACGCTGACCCGCAGCGGCCGCTCCTTGTTGAGGATGCCGCTGAACCACAGGAGGGAACCGACGATTGCGAGGATCACGACTCCGATCAGGACCTTCGAGAGAAGAGTAAGGTTTTTCATGACTACTCCTTTACTGACTTTTCTGGTTGAGAATTGGGAAAATGAGAGACTTATTAGTTTCCGCCCAGGTAGCGATGCCTTCTTGTTGAAGAGGGCGTCGTTTGGGTGGCCGCGGTTGCCTGGTTGGACTTGACCAACGTTGCCAATCCCCGGATATCGGTCAGGGCCACCTCATCTTGGGCGGCCTGGTCGATCAGGTGATCGGCTTTCTTGTCCATGTCCGTCAGTCTGGCGAGAAGCTGGTCTTCCGCCACTTCGTTCTGCAGGTCGAGCTCGGTGACGACCGGCAGGTTCTCGCTCATAAAGGTGTCGACCTCGCTCGTGAAGAAAGCGATCCGCTCTCTCATGAAGTCGATGGTCATGTCGAAGACCTGCTTTAGGTCGTCGGTGCCGAAGAGCGCCGAGAGTTCGTGAGTTCCCTCCGCGGCCGCCTTCATGGCTTCGTACTCCGTGTTTAGGATCTTGCAGAAGTTCTTGATCACGTTACGGCGGTGATTGAACGCCTGCTGGAACTTCTCCAGGATCTGGAGATAGTATTCCAGCCTGATAAGCTGCTTGCGCAGATTCACGTTGGAGGCCTCGCGGAAGCTGATGTTCGAGCTGTACTCCATGAAGAGATTCTTGTGTTCGATCGAATCCCACCTTCTCTGTTTGTCGTCGAAGTGCCGGGATTTGAGAGTTTTGGCGTTCGCCTGGCTCTCGTTGATCGAAGCCTGGTTCTCTTCAATGGTGCGCGCCACGACCTCCCGCTTGGAATCCACGACCATCTTTTTCTCGCCGAACTTCTGAGCTTTTGCGGTCAGGTGATCGTTGTAGATCTCAATGATGGTGGTCGGGCCGTACCTGACGAAGGCCATCGTGGTCTTGCGCGCCAGCCAGTAGAACCCCAGCTTGAGAAGCGTGTGGGTCCGCTTGTTCATGGCGACGGCCAGGAACAAGGCTAGGCCGGCCAGGGAGATGGCAAGCATCACGAGCTTGCCGACCGCGGCCAGCAGACCCGAGAGAAAATGATTGATGCCGGGAAGAAGGGCATTAAGCCCGAGCAGCGCGGCGCCAATCAGCAGGATAGTGACAATCGCTCCGATTGTCTTCTCCTTGCTTGAAAGCATGTCATTGCCGAAGCCCTTGAGCTGCGGCAAAGAGGGTGTCTCTACCATTTCGTTCCTCTTTCCTACTGCCCGAGGTACCGCTGTACCTTTGAAAGCAGCTCTTGGGTTTTGCCCAGTTTGGCCGCGTGCGCGCTTGAGTAACGGTTGGTTACCAAGCTTTTACGCTGCTCGACCTGGGCGTTTTCATCCTGTAGTCTTCTCTGATCGTCAGAGAGTTTCTGCATTTCTCTCTGTATGTCGGCCAGCTGCCGCTGGAGGTCGCCGATCTGGGTCGCCAGCGTTTTTAGCTGCGACTCGCGTTCGGCGATCGACTCGTTGGCTTCCGTTTCCAGATCGCTCTGGAAGGTCGCCAGGATTTTTTCCAGGGCTGCCAGCTGCGCTTCCAGGGCCTCGACGATTTGTGCCGGCGTCAGCCCGCTGGCGGCCGCCGTTACCATCGCCGCCTTGAAGCGGTTTCCTTCGTCGGGGATGAACTGGGTCAAGTTTTCGAGGGCGCCCAGGAACATGTCGAAACCCTTGGGAGTCGGCACGGTCCGGAGCTGTTCCTCGATCTCGGCCGTAAACTGCGTGTCGACGGCGGTAGAAGTTACCGCGGTCGCGTTCCCGCTTGATTGACCGCGCCGGGGGCCGGTATCCAGATATGACTTGGGAGCTGAGCCGGGGACAAAACCTGTTCCAGCCGGCGGAGCCCAAGCACTTCCGGAAGGGGACCCGGGTCTGGGAGCTTGTCCGTCAGTCTTGACAAACAAACCCCTTATTGATTTCTTGGCCATTGTAGCCGATCCTTTCTGAGTGCTACATGCTCATGTTCTACATGCTCGATGCTTTTACTGGATGATGTCAGGATTTCTGAAATC
The DNA here is from genome assembly GCA_041649715.1 of Patescibacteria group bacterium. Classification (GTDB taxonomy): domain Bacteria; phylum Patescibacteriota; class Patescibacteriia; order JAXHNJ01; family JAXHNJ01; genus JBAZMP01. The sequence continues at coordinate 121,165 of JBAZMP010000003.1, read as the reverse complement.
ATCCGGACGGAATCGGCGGGCTTTTTGAGCACGCCAACCCTTTTCCTTCTGGTAGACACCAAAAGCCACTAGGTATTCGCCACCCGTACAGGGGGGTTCACCTAGCAGGGTCTCGGCTGTCTGCTCGATCGTGATACTGCCTAAATCTTTCAAAGTCGGGCTCGTTGGCCAGGTAACCAGGAACGGCACCCCGTGCTCGCCCTTTTGTTCCACGGCCCCGACCCGGACTTTGATCGGCGCATCCCGTGTTTTCGTCTTCACATTCTCCCTACTCCTTTCTTGAGGTGTCGGGATAAGATAAACAGTGTATTCGGTTGTCAAACAACACGACTTTTTCCCCAAATTTACACTCCTTTTCGTATTTGGGGGTTGAAAATGAAAAGGTTTTATTTTTGATTTTAACTCCCCATGCTAGCACATATTTGGGAATTTGTCAAGACAGAAGTGTTTTTGGGCCGCGATAACCTCACTCGAAATAATTGATAAAAATTAGATATAAAACTATTAATTTTTGTAGTTATTAAAAAGGGGCTTGAATTGTGTATCAAACCTCTCTTTTTTGCGAAATTTTACCTAATAATTGCTATTCTATTCCTGCCTGATAAATCTTTCTTTATTTCAATCACTGCCTGGGGTAATTTTTTCTTGATTAATCTTCTTATTTTCATCGCCTGCCTTGGGTCAATTTCTAGGAAAATCAGCGGTTTTTGCGCATACTCTTTAACTTGGTTCAGCAATTCTTTATATAAGTCTAAGCCATCCTTCCCGCCTGAAAGGGCCAGTTTTGGCTCGGCTTGGATAGACTCTTCTTTCATTTGGCGAGGGGTAAGATAGGGGAGATTGGCGGCGATTATGTTAATTTTTATCTTTTTTAAAGGTTTAAGGAGGTCGCCTTGCTTATTTAATATTTTTACTTTAAGTTTTCTCGCATTTTTCTTGGCCACCGCTAAAGCCTTTTTGGAAATATCTGAAGCGTAGACTTTTGCTTTGGGCAAGTATTTTTTTAACGTGATGGCAATACAGCCTGATCCCGTTCCGATGTCGCAGATTGTGATTCGGGATTCGTGATTCGCGATTCGGATATGTTTGAATATTTCATCGACCAGCACTTCCGTTTCCGGCCGGGGAATCAAGACGTTTTTGTCCACGTAAAAATTTAGGCCGTAAAATTCCTTGTTATTGATTAAATAAGCGACCGGCTCGTTTTTCAAGCGTTGTTGAATCATATGTTTGTATCTTGTTTCTTGTCTCTTGGTTATAGTTTTATCCGGCCAGATATATAGATAGGAGCGCGGTTTTTTTAAGATATGCGATAATAAAATTTCCGCGGAAAGGTCAGCGGAAGAGATTTTGTTGCCTTTTAATTTTTTAACGGCTTGGTGGAGAAGGCCTTGGAGTTTCATCGGCAGTTTTTAATGAGTTGATTATTTCATCAAGATCGCCGTCCAGAATTTCCGTCAGATTGTGCCAGCTTTTGTTGATCCGGTGGTCGGTGACGCGGTTCTGGGAGAAATTGTAGGTCCGGATTTTTTCCGATCGGTCGCCGGTGCCGATTTGGGATTTTCTTTTTTGGGATTCTTCTTTCTGGCGTTTTTCTTCGGCGGCCGCGAGTAGGCGGGAACGCAACACTTGCAGGGCTTTGATTCGGTTCTGCTGCTGGCTGCGTTCATCCTGGCAGGAAACGATCAGGCCGGTCGGCAGATGGGTGAGGCGGATAGCGGAATAGGTCGTATTGACCGATTGTCCGCCGTGGCCGCGCGAGGTGGAGGTCTCGATCTTTAGATCTTCCGGTTTTAATTCAATATCAACTTCTTCCGCCACCGGCATTATGGCGACGGTGGCGGCTGAGGTGTGGATGCGGCCTGATTTTTCCGTTTTCGGCACCCGCTGGACTCGGTGGACGCCGCTCTCAAATTTTAACTGGGAATAGACCTGCCGGCCTTTCACCTCAAAAATCGCTTCCTTGAGGCCGCCGATGCCGGTGTGGCTGGCGTTTATCAGGTTGGTCTGCCAGCCCTTTTTCTCGGCGAAGCGGTGATACATCCGGAAAAGATCAGCGGCAAAAAGAGCGGCTTCGTCGCCGCCGGTGCCGGCCCGGATCTCAATGAGAGTGTCTTTTTTGTCCAAGGGATTCTGGGGTTCAATGATCTCCTTGATCTCTTTTTCCAGATCTACTTTTTTTTTCTCCAGGTTTTGCAGTTCTTCCGAGGCCAGATTTAAAAGCTCCTGGTCTGTTTCCTCACGGAGGGAATTTTTTGTTTCGGCCAAGGATTGGTTTACTTCTTGCAAATTCTTGTATTTATCCAAAACTTCTCCCAGATCGTTGTATTCCCGGGATATTTTTTTAAGATTATTCTGATCAGCGATCAGGTTTGAATCTTGAAGCTGGCGTTCAAGCTCATCGTGCCTTTTTTCAATTTGCTTTATTTTTTCTTCCATGGGTTAAAAAAATTCCCCTATATAAAAAAGGGGGAGGCGCGGAGGGGGTTATTTTTTGCCCCTTTTGCCCTTTTTCTTGGCGGTTGTTTTGGCCTTAACCGTCTTTTTTTCCAAGATTTTCTTAAAGCGGTCCACTCGGCCGGCGGTGTCCATTATTTTTTGTTTGCCGGTGTAGAAAGGATGACAGGTGGAGCAAATTTCCGTCCGGATCTCCTTTTGGGTCGAGCCGGTCTTAAAAGTATGGCCGCAGGCGCAAATTACCTTAGCCTCCGGATAATAGGTTGGATGAACATCTTTTTTCATATGGTTTATATTAGCAAAAGGCCGGCTTTTTGGCAAGTTTTGTCCCGCTCCTTGTCAAAGAACGGGATTTTTGTTAGAATATTAAACACAAGCGTTTAATAACATTAAATCACACATATTCTGGCCTGCTTTTGCCTCCTGGCTTTTATGGAAAAATAAAGCCCTAAAAAGCAAAAATCCGCCGGAATAGAGGAGTAAAAGGAGAAAAAATATGAAAGAAATCTCTTTAGATGAGATGCTAAAATCCGGGGCTCATTTTGGCCATAAAGTCGGTCGGCTTTATCCTAAAATGAAGCCTTTTGTATTTTCTTCGCGAAACGGCATCTCGATCATTAATCTGGTAAAAACCAAGGAGGGGCTGGAAAAAGCGGCCGCTTTCGTCCAGAAAATCGCCGAGCAAAAAGGGCTGATTCTTTTTGTCGGGACCAAAAATCAGGCCCGCGACATCATTAAAAAATACGCCGAAAAGACAAAAATGCCTTATATTTCCCAGCGGTGGATCGGCGGCATCTTCACGAATTTTTCCGTCATCCTGAAGATGATCAACCGGTTTAAAAAGCTCAAGGCCGAGGCGGCGAGCGGTGAGCTGGAAAAATACAAGAAAAAAGAAAGAATGAAAATTTTGGAAGATATAGAAAAGATGGAAAAGAATATCGGCGGGATTGAAAATTTGACCCGGGTGCCCGACGCCCTCTACGTGGTTGATGTCATTGTTGAGAAGACAGCGATCCGCGAGGCGAAGAAAAAGAAGATCCCCATAATCGCGCTGGTGGATGTCAACGGCGATCCTGAAGGCATTGACTACGTTATTCCGGCCAATGACGATGCGACAAAATCCATTGAACTGATCACGCGGACGATTGCCGAAGCCCTGGCCTTAAAAGAGGAAGACAAAAAAGAAGAAACCGCGGACAAGCCAAAGGAAGAAAAATAATTAAACAATAAAATTGCGATCATATGAAAATAAACACGGATATAGTCAAAGAATTAAGGGAAAAGACGGGCGCCGGCGTGATTGATATAAAAGAGGCCCTGGAAAAAAGCGGCGGCGATATGAACCGGGCGGTTGATTTTTTAAGGAAAAAGGGAGAAAAGATCGTCCAAAAGAAACAAGCCCGGCAAACTCATCAGGGTCTTGTCGTCTCCTACATGCATACGAACAACAGGGTGGCCGCCTTGGTGGCGATCGCCTGCGAAACTGATTTTGTCGCCCGCAACGAGGAATTCAAAAATTTAGCCAAAGATATCGCCATGCAAGTGGTGGCGTTTTCACCCACTTACCTTGAGCCATCAGAGGTGCCGCCGGAAATCCTGGAAAAAGAGAAAGAAATCATGAGAGAGCAGTTAAAAGCGGAGGGAAAGCCGGAAAAGATCCGAGAGAAAATCATGGCGGGCAAAATAAATAAATTCTACGAGGAAGTCTGCCTTTTGAAACAGCCATTTATCAAGGATGATAAAAAGACGATAGATGCCTTGATAAAAGAGAAAATCGCAATTTTAGGCGAAAATATAAAAATAAGGCGTTTCGTCCGCTTAAGTCTCGATTAACATTCTCAATCTATGCGTTTTGTACGCTTGAAAATTTATCCTTGGGCGGAAAACACGGTAAGCTATCCCGAATTCGAGCTGGCCGTCGGCGAGCGGGTTTTAGTGAAGATCGAAAACGGCCAGGAGCTTGGTCAGGTTACCGGTTTTTTTGAAAGTAATGAGGGGACCGGCCAAACCGCGGAGAAAATTATCCGTCAGGCCAGTGAGGAGGAATGCCGGCAAGCCCAGGAATTTTCCCGGAAAAAGATTGAGGCGGAAAGCTACTGCCGCGATATGATAAAAAAGCAGAATTTGCCCATGAAACTGATTGATACCCATTTCTCTTTTGACGGCGGCCGGCTGACCTTTGCTTTCGTCGCCGACGGCCGGGTGGATTTCAGGGATTTGGTCAAAGATCTGACGCGGCATTTTCAAAAATCCATAAGGCTGCAGCAAATCGGCATGCGCGACGAGGCCCGGCGCGAAGGCGGGTTCGGGGCCTGCGGCCGCGAACTTTGCTGCATTAAGTTCATGAAAAAGCTGGGGAATGTCACTACAGATCTCGCGCGCGACCAGCAAGTGGCTCATCGGGGCAGCGAGAGATTATCGGGGGCCTGTGGCCGGCTTTTGTGCTGTCTTTCCTTTGAGGAGGCTTATTATAAAGAATTAAAGGCGAAGTTTCCGCCTATGGAAAGCCTGGTTAAGACCAAAAAGGGCAGAGGCAAAGTGGTGGCCTGGAATATCGTCAAGGAATCTTACCGGGTCCGATTTGAAGACGGAAACGAAACGGAAATATCATTGGAAAAAAAATAATATTTTAATATGCTGATAGATATTATCACCGGCCTCATCGGTCTAATCGCTATAAGCGTTATCATCATTATTATTATCAGAAAATTTCCCGTTTTAAGCGTCATTGACATCAAAAAAGTGCCCCAAGAAAAGGAGAATCAGGTCAAAGAACAATTGATCGAACAAAAACTAAAAAGGAAAGCCTCGAACCTTTTTCAAAAAGTCAGCAAGTATAGCCGTCCTGTGTATAAAAAATTGGAAAACCAGGCCCGGAATTGGCGCCAGAATATCATCGAACTGGAAAAAAGATATCAGCGCCGAAGCAAAACCCCGACCACCCTGGAAGAAAAAAGCGAACAAGAGCGGAAAATTTCCAGTCTTTTAAGCGAAGCAGGAGCCTTGAAGGACCGGGAACTTTTTAAGGAAGCGGAAGGCAAATGTGTTGAGGTCTTAAGCCTTGACGCGAAAAATTTAGACGCCTATCATTATTTGGGCGATCTCTACCTCGAAATGAAGGATTTCGAGCATGCTAAAGAGATATTCCGATTCCTTATTAAATTGAACGCGTCCGATGATCAGGCCCTTTCCGGTCTTGGACTGGTCGCTTCTTCGCTGGGAAACCTGAAAGAAGCGGAAGAAGAACTTTTAGCTTCTATCACTTATAATAACAAAAAACCCTCCTACTACCTGGATTTAGCCCGTGTTTATCAGGCTTTAGGTCAGACAGACAAGGCTTTACACTGCTGCCAAGAGGCTTTAAAACTAGAACCTAAAAATCCCAAGATTTTGCATAATCTTCTCCAGGTTTGTCTGGAGATGAAAAATAAGGGTTTGGCGATCAGGACCTTTGACCGATTGCAGGCCGTCAATCCGGAGAACAAAAAACTCGAGGAAATAAAAAAACAGATAGATTCTTTGTAAATAAATTTAAATTTGTCTGCGGCCTGGGGATGCCGATGTAGCTCAGTTGGTAGAGCAACTCCATGGTAAGGAGTAGGTCGTCGGTTCAAATCCGACCATCGGCTCCAGGCCGCAGACAAATTACAACTACATGTCTGCCCTCCGAAGCCGTAGGCGAAGGAGGGGTAAGGAGTAGAGCTTGTCCTGAGGGTAAACGAAGGATCATCGGTATCTCCCTTCGGGAGATCACCCGTAGGGTAACAAATCCGCTTTTGGGCTTCATCCTTTTTGACAATCTAGGGGCAGGTACCCCCTTGACTTAGCTCGGGGCAGGCTCCGCGGTTCCAACCGAGGCGGACAGGTAAATGGACAGACTGCCACCGCCCGCGGCCGGGGTGCCGACAAAGGCGGCATAAATCTGTATCAATTATGTATTATGTGTAATGTATAATGTATATATTCTAATAAAGGCGGGAAGGCATTCAAAAAGTTACTTAAAAACAATTATTGAAAACAATAGTGGGCAGGTACCAAAGTGGTCAAATGGGGCAGACTGTAAATCTGCTGCCCTCCGGGCTTCGTAGGTTCGACGTGAACCACTGGAGGGATCACGTCGCCGTGTACCGTTTACTGGTACACGGCGAATCCAATGTTGTTTAATTAATAAATATTTTTCGTCCCCAGTGGTGGGCAGGTACCAAAGTGGTCAAATGGGGCAGACTGTAAATCTGCTGCCCTCCGGGCTTCGTAGGTTCGAATCCTACCCTGCCCACCACTGGGGATGGATATTACGTTTTTCTTAAATCTGACAGGCCGACGTAGCTTCCGCCAGAGGCGGATCACCCTCTGGGTGACAGTTGGTAGACCCGCCCGCCTTAGCCCGAGCCCACGTAGCTCAGCTGGTAGAGCAACTGTTTTGTAAACAGTAGGTCGTCAGTTCGAATCTGACCGTGGGCTAAGGCGTTTGCAGAAATTGACCGAGAATATGAAGGATTACTAGTCGGCTTAAATAAATATTTCAACTATTTATCAAGTCAAAAATGATCTTAATTAACTCAATAAACTAATCAACTTAAATCAACTTAAATTCATGTCCCAGGACAATCTCGTCAAACTCCAATGCACGGTGTGCAAACACGTCAATTATTATTCCAAAAGGAACAAAAAGACCGTTAAAGAAAAACTGCAGCTAAAAAAACACTGCCGATGGTGCCGTAAGCATACGGGGCATAAGGAATTGAAATAATCCGTATCTATTATCTGGGGGTGTAGTGAAATGGCTATCACAATGCTCTCCAAAAGCATTATTCCTGGTTCGAATCCAGGCGCCCCTGCCAACTAAAACGTTGGCAACGCCACCTGAGCAAAAACTATCCTTTATATATGAACAAAATATTTATCATTAAAATTTTTGCCTTCGGCCTATTGCAATGGTTCTTATTGATGATCGCCATCTTTATTATTTCTCTTATCTACGGGGTTAAAGAGGGGGCCGAAATGACCGCCCCGCCTCCCTTGGGCATGGCCATCGTCGTCGGTTTCTTGATTATTATTTCCTATGCCTTTGGTCGGTGGCTTAAACCGGTTAGCCGGAAACAAGCGGTTATCGCCGGTCTGTTATGGTCAGGCATGACGACCGTGTTCATGGTGGTGATGCTCTTAGTGAACGGCACGCAGGGCATCTTTCTGGCCAGCTGGGTTGCCTATCTGTTATTTATCGCTCAGGCGGTCGGTTCGATGCTTGTCGGCGTAAAGAAGAAAGACATCAGTAAGCCGTCACCAACCGCTTAGAAACAATTTACCGGTGCCACGTCCAGGCAGCACTTGTTGTCAGGTGATTTTAATTCCCTCTTTTTGACATAAGTGGTTTTTTTTGTTATACATAATGTATTAATAAATTTTGGTCGTATTTAGGCGGCCAACGACTCGAATCTTTTGTGTCAGGATGACCCAATGGAAAATCGGGTCACCCTTTTTTATGACACAAACGAATAAAATTCCCTCCAGCTTCAATGACCTGGGCATTGCTCCGGCTTTGCTTGAGGTTTTAAAGCATCTGCGTTTCACTTTGCCCACGCCTATTCAGCATCAATGCATCCCGGCCGCGCTAGAAGGCAGGGATATCGTGGGGATCGCCCAGACCGGCACGGGCAAAACACTCGCTTATGGCGTGCCGATGATTCAAATACTCGGTCGGCATAAGGGCCAGGGATTGATTTTACTGCCGACCCGCGAATTGGCTTTGCAGGTGGATGAGGTTTTTCACAAGATCGGGCATAAATTCGGTCTGCGCACCGTCGTACTGATCGGCGGCGCTTCAGCTAATCTGCAGATTCAGGCGTTACGCCGCCAGCCACACGTCATTGTGTCTACCCCGGGGCGCTTAATTGATCATCTGCAAAAAAGAAATCTCACTCTGGAAAAAGTAAAAATAATAGTCATAGACGAAGCGGACAGGATGCTCGATATCGGTTTTATGCCGCAGATCAGACAGATTTTAAACTTCGCCCCTAAGGATCGCCAGACGCTGATGTTTTCGGCGACGATGCCTAAGGAGGTTTCAGCGATGGCGGCACGCTTTATGAAAATGCCCTGGCGCATTGAAGTGGCGCCGTCCGGCACGACCGTTGCCGAAGTGGAACAAGAAATATTTATCGTGGCCAAGGATGCGCGGGTCCAGCTCCTAGAAAAATTATTGTCTGACAATGCCGGTACGTTCCTGGTTTTTTCACGCACCAAACACGGCGCCAAAAAGATCGCCGCGCAAGTCAGGGAGATGGGGCATTCGGCGACGGAAATTCATTCGAACCGGTCTTTGACTCAAAGACAAGCCGCGATGGCGGGATTCAAGACCGGCAAATACCGCGTGCTGGTGGCGACCGATATCGCCGCCCGCGGCATCCACGTGGACAATATTTCCATCGTCCTCAACTATGATTTGCCGGATAATCCGGATGATTACGTGCACCGGATCGGCCGCACGGCTCGCGCCGGCCGGGCGGGCCGGGCCGTTTCTTTTGTCGGCCGGGAAGAGCTAAGAACGGTTAAGTATATTGAAAAGCTTATCAAGAAAACAATTCCGGTTACCGCTTTGCCGGTTTTGCCGCCGCGCCGGATTATAGGCGGCGGAGCCAAAATAATTCGAACCGGAAGGCAATATCAAACCAGCCGGTCCTTTCGCGGTCGGAACAGAAATTTCCGCCGCCGTTAATTTTATTATTAGAGCATGCCTTTGGGCCGAAAATATCCTTTAGGAAGTTCTTTTTATCTAAGGGAATTTTTTTTGTGTCAAGTTTTTTGGTTTGGAAAGAAAGATAAGATAGCCGATCAGCAGTAAAATGGTGATAAGGCTGACGGCGGCGCCGATTCTTAAACTTACGGGCTGGTATTTCATGGTTATTTTGTGGTTTCCCGCCGGCATTTTTATTGCCCGCATATAGACGTTTATCCGCTCGATTTTTACCGTTTGTCCGTCGAGGCTGGCTTGCCAGCCGGGATAATCGCTGTCTTTGACGACTAAAATGCTCGGTTGGTTTGACGAGACGGCCAGTTCAATTTTTTCCGGTTTTTCCGCGATAATATCAATTTTATTCCCCGTCGCGGCTTTTTTGTTCTCCCAAGCAAATTCCCCGGTGACCAAACCGTAGGTTTTTAGGTCGATTATTTCCTCGTTCAATATTTTTGCCGCCGCCTCTTGCGTCGGCTGTTTTTTTACCTCGCTTACCAGCCAGAAACGGGGAAGGTTTTTAATATTTTGGCTGGCGCTTACTTTTTCATAACTGGAAAGGATAAGTGAATCCCAGCCCTCGGTCGCATACCTGCCATATATCATGGCTGAGTTTTTAAAAAATTTGTTTTTTGGAATGGGATCGGGCTCGGCCGGGGCGAGACGGTGGGCAGTCAGATAGTCTTGGATATTCTGCTGTTTTTTCGGATTGATTATTTCCGCGTAAAAATAACCTGTGAAGGCTAAATTTACAAGGATGATGAGGCCGGCGATAATCCTTTGCCATTTTTCGTGTCGGGAAAAAATAAACATCAAAAAAGCAAGAAGGACAAGCGCTGTCAGGCTTATATACAGGGATTTTACCGAAGCGCCCAAAGAAATAAATGTTAGGGCGGCCAGTGAAAAGAAAATAAAAATAATGAGTATTTTTCGGCGATTGTTGATAACGAGGTCAAAGAATATCGGCAGGCCGAAACCGGCCAGCAACGCCAGAGAAAAAACAGGATAATAAAGCATTCTTTCCGTGTAACGGATGAGGTTATATAAGACGGGACTGTTCGTCAGCCGCAGGCCGAAAACGGCGCAGAAAGCATATAGAAGTAGGCTGATCAGCAAAAAGAGTATCCACGTCTTTATATATTTATTTTTTTTGGCGCCAAAAAAGGATAGGACAACAAAAAACATCGCGATGATCCCGACAGCGGTAGGAAGATGGGAATAACTTTCCGGGGTGAAAAATCCGGCCAAGTTGCTTAAAGTGAAGGGGGTGGAGGGGGCGATGGCGTATATCATTTCAGCGCGGGAAGCGCGGAGCATGAATTCGAAGGCCGGGATTATCTGGATGGCCACCAAAGCAAGGGTAAAGAATGAGATGACGATCAGCCAGGCCAAGACAGGCAAATTTCTTTTCTTCACACTTTTAATGAACCAGAAAATTATTAAGCCGGCAAAACTGAGGAAGAATTGACCGGGATGGCAGCCCAGCCAGGCAAGAGAAAGGGTGAATATCAAATAGATTAAATAACGGCGTTTATAATTTTCGAAAAATTTTTCCGTCCACAAAATCGTCAGAGGCCACCAGGTGATGACGGAAAGGATGGTCACCCAATCTAGGAAAAAAACAAGGATGACGGGGGAAAGACAATAAACTAGGGCGGAAAAAAAAGCGGGGGCAATTTTTTTGGTATAATATTTCACCAGCAGATAAAAAAAGATCGCCCCCAAGCTGATCTCCATGACCGTAAAAGTTTGAAAAACGTAAAAAGGCAGGAATCCGCCGCTGGCAAAGGGGATCTTCAGCCAGTTTAAAGGGTAGAAGGCGGCGGCCTGCGGGTTGGCCAAAAACGGGGTGCCGGAAAAAACATGCGGGTTCCAGAGAGGGAGGCGGAAAGATTTGAGGGCATTGACGAGATACGACTGCCAGATATAGTACTGGCTTAAGTAATCCCCGTAGGAAAGGGGGATGTTCCGGAAAATTTTTTGCGAGAAGATAATAAAAGGCGCCAGAAAGACGGCAATAACCGCCCACCGCTCCGTTTTTACTCTCGTTATCAGCATAGCGATAAAAGACATGATTTTATTCTAACAAAAATCCGTTTTTTAAAAAAGCAGATCTAGAAAGCGCAGCTTTCTTGATTATAAGTGTCATTTGTGCTAAAATAATATCACAGGGTCTTATTAATAAATATAAAAACATGAAAAAATTATTATGTTTTGTCGCCTTTATTGTCATCAGTATGGGTTTTTTTGCCGTACAGGCGGAAGGGGCCCAAGCGGCGACAGGGCCGACCAGCCTATATTTCGGTAAAATGTACACAGGCGACGGCGGGCAGGCAAATGAGGCTTATTTGGATATGCCCAAGGGTTTTACTTTCGGCCCGAATAACGAACTTTATATTGCCGACACGGCCAATAATGTCATCAGAAAAATAGACAAAAATGGTATTATTTCTACTTACGCCGGAGGCGGTGAGTACGGCAACTTTGACACGACGAGGTTAGAGGCGACTTTCAGCGAACCCGAAGGGATAACCTATGATGGCCATGGGAATTATTATATCGCCGATACCGGCTCCAGCCTGATACGGCGGATAAGGAATGATATTGTGGTCAGTTTATATGTGCCGGGTATCAGCCGGCCGGATGCGATTATTGTTTCCGGGAATTATTTGTATATTTCGGATACCGGCAACAACCGGGTCGTTAAAACCAGTATCTACGGCGGCATTCCCGAGGTATTGGCGGCTGACCTGAACGGTCCCTTGAAGATCTCTTATCATAATGGTTTGCTTTATGTGGCAGAAAACTCAAGCGGCAAAATCTTGTCCATTAACGTAACGACCAAGGCGAAAACTACCCTGGCTTCCGGTTTTACCGAGCCAAGAGCGGTTTTTTATTATAAAAATTATCTATACGTGACGGCCGGACCGTCCGGCATGTACAACGAGATCTGGCGGATCAATCCGAGGAGCGGCAGTAAATCAATGTTGATACGAAGAGTGGAAACAGAATTATTAAACCAATCGTCAGACATGCTGATCGGAACTTGGGCGGGCCGCGTCCGGATTCTGATGCTTCAGAGCGGCGGTTCAAGTATCCAGACGACAGATCTGAGCGGGCAAGATTTGCAGAAGATCGCCGGCCGGCATCGCTACGGTGATGAAACGGGCGTGCCCTCTTTGTCCCTTTTAGGCCGGCCCCAGGAGCTGGTTACTTCTCCGGACGGCACCAAGATTTATATCGCTTATGCCCAGGGCAATAAGATCGCCGAGTACAACCTTTTGAACCAGGAGGTCAGGGTGGTCGCGGGCTTTTTAATGGATAATTATAAGGAAGGGACGGGCACGGACGCGCGTTTTTCCGATGTCGTTTCCATGGCGATCAATCCGAAAGGAACCAAGCTTTATGTCGCGGACCGGAACAGCCAAAGAATCCGCTCGGTCGATATCGCCACCGGGACCACGCATTATCTGACCGGGGCGGGTGTCATTAATTTAATAAATCCGGACACCGGCAATATTGACGTAAATTTGGACAACGGCTATCAGGAAGGGGGGCCCTGCCCGGATGAATATGACTGGGGGGCTTCAGCTTGCGCCTATTTTAACCGGCCGACTGGCATCGCTATCAATAAAAACGGCGACACGCTTTTTATCGCGGACAGCAATAACCAGCGGATCAGAAAAATAAAAATCGCCACCGGCCAGACTTCGCTGATCGCCGGTTCGGGGAGCAAGGGTTTTGTAAACGGGGTGGGGGCGGCCGCCAGTTTTAATGGCCCTTATACCTTGACCCTTTCAGCCGATGAAAAAAACCTTTACGTGGTGGATAAGGGTAATAATGCCGTAAGAGCGATCAACCTGGCTGATAATCGGGTGACGACATTGGTCGGAACCGGCCAGCTGGGTTATCGCGAGGGAAGTTTTGCGACCGCGGTCTTAGCTATTCCTGAATACATAGAGCTTGGCCCGGACAACAACCTGTATATCTCCGAAGCCGGCAGCTTAAGAGTGAGGAAACTGGATTTGAGCCGGCAGGAGACTTCTTTGGTTTCCGGCTCGGGCTTCCGGGGCAAGCGTGACGGTTCCGGCGAGGTAAGCGAATGGCACGCGCCGAAAGGCATGGCTTTTTTGAACGATAAATTACTAGTCGCCGATTTTAAGAACGATCTGTTGCGGCTGATAAATCTGAGCGGACAGGTGCCGACCCTATCCAATCTGGTGGTAAATAAGGCGGAACACCAGTTTTTTGCCTTTGACCAGAACTGGCGCAGCGGTTTTTCAACCAGCGCCGGGGAGGTAAACGGTGACGGTGACCAAGAAATTGTGGTCGGCTCCGGCAGCAACTATCCGCCCTTGGTCCGAATATTCGATCTTAACGGCAGTATTCTTAATGAATTTTACGCTTACGCCGATAATGTCCGGACCGGCGTCAAGGTGGCCGTTTGCGATCTGAACAGCGACGGGAAAAGCGAGATCGTGACGGCTCCGGGCAAGGGAAGCCCGCCCCATATCCGGATCTTTAATTCCGGCGGCCAGGTGACGGGCCAGTTCTTCGCCTTGGACGGTCGTTTCCGGGGCGGCGTCAGTCTGGCCTGCGGCGACATGACGGGCGACGGAGTGGCGGAGATCGCGGTGGCAGCCCTGACAGGCGGCGGACCCCACGTGACTGTTCACAACGCGGGAGGGCAATTAATAGGAAATTTCATGGCTTATGGCCGGGGCTTTAGGGGCGGCATTGAACTGGGACTGGCTGATATCGAACCCGATGGCGTCAAGGAAATCCTGACGGTGCCGCACGTCGGCAAGGCCCATATCCAGGTTTTCACCGGCAAAGGCCGTCGTTTGTCGCCGGGTTTCTTTGCCCTGGACTTGAGTTATAATATCGGCGGCACGGTGGCGGGCGGGGATGTGGACGGCGACGGAGACGATGAAATCTTATTCTCGCCGGGAACAGGCATGTCTAATGAAATCAGGATTTTCACGCGGCAAGGGATCAGGGCCGGTATTGTCCGGTCTTTTCCGCCGGCGGTTCAGGGATATTTAAGCATCTACGGCCAGGATGTGGATGAAGACGGCCAGGACGAGCTGGTGGTTATGCCGGAAAGTTACGGCGGGCCGCAGCTACGGGTGATCAATATATTATAAAAGCGAAAATAATGCAAAAAAGTCCTTTTCCAAAATAAGGGCTTTTTTGTTTCTACTTGACAAAAAGTGCAATGTGTGATAAGTTACACACTTGCTTGAGTAGAAAGATAGTGTAGTTTTTTTACTGTTTCTTTAAGGGAGGTGATGTTCATTGAATGTCAGCCGCATTCACCGTCTTGCTGAATTTTTAGCCGGGTGGACCCTAGATGATTATCATCCGGAAACGAAGAGGCCGCCACCTGACGTAAATGAGATCCTGCTTTTACAAGTGTTGATGTGGCATGTAAGAACTCAGATCGGAAAGGGGAACACTCAAGGCGTAGAAAAGACAATAAAAGATCTCTTTGGCCATGGGTCTGGGCTAGAGAATATGATTGACGAGATCTGGAACCGTTACGGAACCGACGAAGGCTTCTTCACCCTCATCTCTAGTATGATCGTCAGCACGTTGAACAGGCATTAGCTTTTCTCCTTTGGGGGTCGCTAATGCCTTTTTATTTTAGGCAACGGTTCTTAAGCGACTAACGATATTTTCTATCTCCTGGTCGACTTCGGCCGTTTTCAACTCCGCGATTACATCAAAGCTTGAAGCCCTCGACCAGCCAGTGGTCGGGTCAATTTCGTTTTTTTCGTTATCTCTGACCAAGTAAATGTAGGCGGGATCTCCCTTTTTGCGATAGAGATGCTCATAGTCCCGGGCGGCATAAGCCTGGGGAGTTTCCGCGTAATCGGTATGTTCCGTCCCGCTAACTACCCAGAGTCTTTCGTTAGTGCTTGTCGCGGGATTGTATCGTTCATGCGGCGATATTTTTGTCCGGCTGGTGTGAAAACCAAGTACCGGTGCGCCACCCAAAGCGTTTGTAGTCTGTTCGATCAGGATCGTCATATCCTTTAGGATCTCTTGGGCGCTTTTGCCGCTCTGGGCGTAAGTAACAAACCGACTTTCGCGCATTTTAGCGGGTAGCGCCAGCATCTGGCTGACGATTTTTTTGTCTTGAATCGCTAATATATTCACCGTGATTTGTTCGACACATTCCGGTTTTATGCCGGCCTTCAGCATTTCCTGGCCGAATTGACCGGTTAATTTGGACAGAACGATTTCCTGAAAAGCGAGATTGCTGATTTCGCGATTGTCTAAATTTTTCTTCTCCGCGAGGAGCGAGAGTATTTTTTCCTCTTCCGGGTTATGAGATAAGCCTTGTTCTCTGGCCATATTTTTTTCGTTAATGACATTTAAATGCTAATATATTGGCTGAATATGTCAATATCATTTTTTATCCTTAAAATTTTCGCGTTTATCGATCGGAAATTTTGTTGTATAATCAATAACATATTATGAATCTAGATAACTTAGAAGAATCATTGGGCGCGGAGCCGAAATTCCGCCTGAAACAGGCCTGGTCGGCGGTTTTAGGGGATTTGGCGCAAGATTGGTCGAAAGTGTCCAGTCTGCCTTTGGCTTTGAGGGAAAAGTTAAAAACAGCCTGTCCGCTGGAAATTAATGCTGAAGTTCTTGCCTCCGTCGATGCCCGGACCGAGAAGGCCTTGCTTTGCCTTTCTGACGGCCAAAGAATTGAAACCGTGTTAATGAAACACAAAGATGACAGACGGACGGTTTGCGTTTCCTGCCAGGTCGGCTGCCCCCTGGATTGCTCCTTTTGCGCCACCGGAAAAATGGGTTTGGTAAGGAATTTAACGGTCAGCGAGATACTGGAACAGGTCTTATTTTTTGCCAGACGGCTAAAATCAAAAAAAGAAAAAGTGACTAATATTGTATTTATGGGTATGGGCGAGCCGTTTTTAAATTATGAAAATGTTATGGCCGCCATAAGATTATTGAATGATAAAGACGGCTTTAATCTGGGAGCCAGGCATATTTCTATTTCCACGGCCGGGATCACCGAAGGGATAGAAAAGCTTGCCTCCGAAAAACGGCAGGTGAATCTGGCGATTTCCCTGCATGCGCCGAATGACGAGTTAAGAAGCAAGATCATGCCCATCAATAAAAAATATCCCCTGGCAAAAGTTTTGTCCGCGGTTGACGAATATATAAAAAAAACCAACCGGCGGGTGATGTTTGAATATCTGATGATCAAAGACGTCAATGATTCGGAGGAGGAGGCCAGGCAGCTGGCCGGGCTGTTAAAAAGGCCGCTTTATTTCCTGAATTTGATCAATTACAATCCGACCGGTAATTTTATTTCCTCTTCCATTCCGGTGGTGAAAAATTTCAAGGAAATATTATTGAAGGCCGGCGTGGCGGTCACCGAACGCTTCCGTTTCGGCCGCGATATCAAGGCCGCCTGCGGGCAATTGGCGACGAAAGATAAATTATGATTTTCGGCAAAATAATGTTAATATAATAAACATATGGATCTTAATAAAATATTTTATAGAATACTAATTTCGGGTATAATCATCGCCGAGATTTTGCTGTTAATTTCTACGATTGTTTTATTTAACGAAAACAGCCGGTTAAAAAATGACCTAGCCGAAAAAAACAAGATTGCCAACCCATTATGTTTAACTGAAGTTTCTGCCGTAGCCATGTATAACGGCGGGCCGATAGATTGGGAGGGTTGCTCGTCTGTTGATTATTTTGCCTGTGAGTCTGATGCCGATTGCCTCAAAGTAGATACCGATGATTGCATCGAATGCTATGATGATGTGTCTATTAACAAAAAATATTTAGCCCGCTGGAATGTCAGGGTCAGATCCAGTATGCGTGTTTGCATGGATGGCGGAATGTTACCGTTGCAGGGTGAAAGTGATAGCGAGTTTGAGGCGAGACAGCCTATTCCTTGCCGCAAGGGAGTCGTGTCAAAA
Organism: Patescibacteria group bacterium; assembly: GCA_041649715.1. Lineage (GTDB taxonomy): Bacteria > Patescibacteriota > Patescibacteriia > JAXHNJ01 > JAXHNJ01 > JBAZMP01. The sequence goes on along the minus strand of JBAZMP010000003.1, from coordinate 104,005 downwards.
TGCGTGGAAAAGGAATGCCGATTAGTTCTGGAATAATGATGTTAGATTAAATCTAAGCGAGTTTTGAAAGAAAAAATTGAAAAATAAATTATTAGATAATATGACTCGCGTTAGCGCTCGGGTTATTTATATATTCAAAATCAGAGAAGAGGATATTGCTAATATAAAAGGCCTCAATATCAAGGCCGCCTGCGGGCAATTGGCGGCCAATAAGTAATAGACATATAATATACCTATGAAAAAAATTCTTTGCAGCGCCTGTTTGCTCGGTTTGAATTGCCGGTATGACGGGAAGTGCAAACCGAATCGGAAAGTGTTAGATTTAGCAAAAAAAGTTAGATTAGTGCCGGTTTGCCCCGAGCAATTGGGCGGTCAAAGCACGCCTCGGCCAAACGCCGAGATCATCAAAGGCGAGGGCGATGATGTTTTAAAGGGAAGAGCGGAAGTTAAAGAATTTAGCGGAAAAAACGTGACCAAATATTTTATCGCTGGGGCCAAAGAAGTTTTGAAGTTGTCTAAGTTGTTGGGGGCTAGAGAGGCTATTTTAAAACAGGGCAGCCCTTCCTGCGGCTGCGGCCTGACTTACGACGGGACTTTTTCCGGACATAAAATAAAAGGAGACGGAGTCACCGCTGCCTTATTGAAAAGAAACGGCATTAAGGTGATATCCGAGGAAGATTTTTAATATTAACATTAATAGAATGAATATCGAAAAAAAAGTGTGGCCGGAATTTTTCCGGAAGATATTAGAAGGAGATAAGTCTTTTGAATTAAGGCTGGCGGATTTTTCCTGCCAGCCGGGTGATATTCTGTTCTTGCGCGAATGGGATCCGAAGACAAAAGAATACACCGGCCGGACCCTGGAGAAAAAGGTGACTTACGTCTTAAAGACTAAAGAGGTAAAATTTTGGCCCAGGGAAGAGATAGAAAAATTTGGCTTACAAATCATATCTTTTAAATAAATGGTTACCGCTAACAATAAAAGTAAACCGTCTTTCGCCCCCAAAATAATATTAATCATTGGTTTTGTCTGTTTGGGCCTGATTATTATTTTCGGCTGGCCGATTGTTCACGGCCGCTATTTTGCCACGATCCAAACGGTTGAATTACCGAATGCTAACACGGTGGTTGAAGATAAAATTTCCCCGGCCGGCTTGAAAAAGATTCTTATTCCCGCGATAGGCACCGACGCCGAGATTATCCTGGCCCCGGCTGATTTGGCGGGCAGCAAAAACGACTGGGTGGAAAGTCAGCTTGATTCCGGCATTGTCCAGTATCCGAACGGCATCGCGGATTTAAAAAAACAAAATCTCGTATTTTTCGGCCACAGCTCTTCTCTCCATCCGACCGCGAAATACGCCCTGGTCTGGGTAAGGTTGGATGAGCTGAAAATAGGGGATGAAATAGTGTTATTAAATAACAATGAAGAACGGATTAATTATCGAGTGACAGAAAGCCCAAGGACCGTTTCGGCGGATGAAACAGCCATCGTAAAGGTTGATAAGGGCGAAGGGATGATTACTCTGGTGACCTGCTGGCCGCCGGGAACGACGAGCAAGAGGATGGTAGTTGTGGGGCAGATGGTTGAGAATTAATTCTGATTGATGGTTTGAGCGACGGTTTTTCGTTTGAAATCCTAAATCATAAGCATCAAATCCCAAACAAATTCAAAGCACCAAATTCTAATGTTCCAAACCGTTTTCGGATTTTGGATTTAGACATTGGGATTTATTTGTGATTTGGGATTTGATAATTGGAATTTACTCTGGCTGTGCGCAAAGAGTCTTGACAGATTCCGCCTTTTGGCGTTAAGTAAAGGGGCGGTTTATTTATTTGACATCTTAGCCAAATTTGCCTAAGCTTAAATAAGTCAGTTTATATATTAATAAAATTATCTAATATTAGGGCAAAAACTATGACAAAATTAAGAATGAAGAGAAAGAGCCGTGTTTTATGGCACAGAGTCTATAAGTCCATAAACATCATGAGCATGCTCTCAATCATCTTTTATACCTCCATGATCGGGGTATTTTTTGTGCCAAAAAGTACCACGGCAGATGTGGCAGATTCAATAACAATTGATGGTATTACTAATACAACCGGTAATACCTATAAAGTTTGGGGGAGTTGGGCGCCTCAAGGCAATCAATGTTTTGTTCCAGGTAGCGGTTTTCATTACCGGGTCCGAGTGACAGATAATGGTACGCCTATATCTCTTGATCCTGCCGTTAACCCCGCGGCTTGTAACAGCGATTATACAGATCCTGTTGTAAGCGGGGATAGGGGTACGGGTGGACCCTGGCCAGCTAGCGGACAAACAGAAGTTACTTTTAATTTAACACCAGGAAGTCATACCATATGTGCTCTGTTGGTTCACGTAAATAATGCTGGTCAAGATGAGTTAGCAACGTCAGTTTGCTGGCCAGAAAATATAATTGTTCCGCCAGTCTGCGGCGATGGAATCCAACAAACCAGTGAGCAATGTGATGATGGAAATTTAACTAATTTTGATGGATGCAGCAGCACTTGTACCCAAGAAGGAAGAGTCCAATTGGTTAAATTGGTCGACCCCGCAACAGAGACAACCCAGTTTACCTTCCACGGGATTATTGCCGGTAACATCAGCCCGCGCTCGACTGTTTCTCGATACGTCACTCCTGGAACCCATACAACTTGGGAAGACGCACTGGCTGGTTGGGAGCTGACCGATATTACGTGCGACGACTCGGATAGTACCGGCGACATCTCAAGCCGGACTGTAACGTACCGCGTTGCGGCGGGGGAAACAGTCAAGTGTACGTTTACAAACACTCTTCTGCCGGTATGTGGAAATAATGTAAGTGAAACAGGTGAACAATGTGACGACGGTAACTTGGATAATAACGATGGTTGTTCAGCTACCTGCTTGATAGAATCATGCGGCGATGGTATCAAGCAAACTAGTGAAGCCTGTGATGATGGCAACATTGCTGATAACGATGGCTGTTCAGCCACCTGCTTGATAGAATCATGCGGCGATGGAATCCAACAAACCAGTGAAGCCTGTGACGATGCCAATTCTTCTAATAATGATTCATGTTTGAACAGTTGCCAGTTAGCTCAGTGTGGCGATGGCTATATTGAGGTAGGTGTGGAGGAATGCGATGATAACAATAATTTAGATAATGATGGTTGTTCAGTGACGTGTCTGATTGAAAGTTGTGGCGATGGTATCAAGCAAACCAGTGAGGCCTGCGATGATGGCAATACGGCTAATAACGATAGTTGCTCAGCTAGCTGTTTGGTTGAATCCTGTGGTGATGGAATTAAACAAACTAGTGAAGCCTGTGATGATAACAATAATATAGATAACGATGGATGTTCAGCCCGCTGTTTGGTTGAATCCTGTGGTGATGGAATTAAACAAACCAGTGAAGCCTGTGATGATGGTAATACCGTTGATAATGATGGCTGTTCAGCCACTTGCTTGGTGGAATACTGCGGCGACGGCATAAAGCAGACTTCGGAACAATGTGAAGTCGGCGATACTCAAGCTTGTATAATAAACAATTATGCTGGTATCCAATCCTGCAATATGCCGGTCCGGCAATTCGCCAATTTTAATCTAGCGGTTTTGCCGATTCAATCTTGCACTTGGAATCCTTGTGAACCGACTGATTGGTGTGGCGACAATGAAGTAAACGGTTTAGAAGTATGCGATGACGGAAATACCAATAACGATGATACGTGTAAAAACGACTGCACGGTAAATACTCATACTTGTGGCAACGAAATATTGCAAACAAATTTAGGCGAAGTGTGTGACGAAGGCGCCAATAACGGCGTGGCCTGCGTGGCGGATTACAATGATACCTGCCAATATTGCACCACGGCTTGCGATTACGCCGAGGTAACCGGGCCATCTTGCGGCGATAACATCAAGAACGGCGCGGAAGAGTGCGATAACACGGATGGCGTCGGAGAGCACCAAACTTGCACTGATCAATGTCTTTTGGAAACGGTCCCGTACTGCGGCGATAACATCAAGAACGGCGCAGAGGAATGTGATAATACCGATGGTGCCACCGGCGACCAGACCTGCTCGGCCACCTGCACCATTGTGGAGCCGGAACCCGAGCCTCTGCCTCCGCCGGTAACGCCGGAGATCACCTCTCCCAAACTCACGATTGAAAAATCCGTGGAAGCCGGCACTTATTATCCCGGCAGCAAGATCAATTATATCGTGACCATAGAGAATACAGGGACCGCCACCGCTTATAATGTCCGGTTAGCGGACAACATGCCGGCCGGTTTCACTTATGACGACGGTTCAGACGGCTCCTGGTTCTTCAATGATCTGAAGGTCGGAGAAGAGATGAATTTCATTTACACGGTGACCGCGGGCACGACGGTTACGCCTGGCACCTACACTAATACCGCCCAGGTTTCCGCCGACGACCTTAAGCCGGTCAAGGACACGGCCGACGTTGCGATTACCAAGAAAGGGGCGGTTTTAGGCGCCGAGGATGAAGGCGAAGTGGCCGGTGACGAAACCCTGCCCCAAGCGGGCAGTAATGTCACGGATTACCTGATGTATGTCTTAGTGATCACGGTGGCGGCTTTCGGCGCTTACGGCTTTAGAAAGGTAGCGGTAGCCAAGAAATATAATTCAGTAAAAATCGAATAAGATATAGAAGGAGCCCGAAGGCCGGGGAAACGGCCGAGGGTTTCTTCGTTTAATACCCCCTTGACAATAAATGAAATTTGCGCTAACATAACGGGTTATACTATATTATCTTATCTATTTTAGCTTAGAATAACTAAATAACAAGTAAGTAAATATTTAATAATAATTAGCTAATCTAAGGGAAAAATTATGAAAAAAATCAATCTTAGTAAGGCCTTGAATATCGCCAGCGTGGCGGTTTTCGCCATTTCAATGACGGTCTTGGGTCTCTTTTTGGCGCCTAAATCAACCTCGGCTCAGGTGGCGTCTCCTTGGACAGGATGTTTTCCGGATTTTAACAACGACGGCAACGTCAATTTATCTGACTTTGGCTTTTTCGGCACACATTATCCTTCCGTGGAAAACGGAAGCGGCAATTATGATGCTTTAGCGGATGTTAACGGCGACGGTAATGTGGATAGTTTTGATCGGGCTATTTTTGAGATTTATTCTAACAAGCCGTTTGCGGGTTGTCCGAATGTGCCGAACTTCAATACTCTTTGTCCGGATTATGACAATAGTGGAGTTGTGGATCTGTCTGATCTTAGTTATTTTTCCGCCTATAAAACTGAAAACAATACCGGTGAAGCCGATTTTGATCAGGACGGCGACGTCGACGAATTTGACGCGGCTATCTTTGAGGTTTATTACAACACGAACTATGTCTGCGTTGTGCCTGTCGGTACGGGAGTGAGCACGCCGGTAGAACCAATCTTAGATTGTTTTCCGAATTTTGTGGAAACCAACGAATCTAACTCAGTTGATTTGTCTGATTTCTCCTGGTTTGTCAGTCATTATCCTTCGGAGATAAACGTCGCCGGTAATTATCATGCGCTGGCCGATTTCGATGGCGACGGTTATGTCAATGATTATGACCTTGCGGTTTTTAATCTCTATTTCCACAAATCTTTTACTTGTGATGAGTCAAGACTAATAGATTTTGTCGGTCTTTGCCCGGATTTTAACGGCGACTACAAGGTAAATCTTTCTGACTTGTCTTTCTTTAGCGAATATATGGCCGGCCAGAATTCGTTAGCGGATTTTGACAGGAGCGGAGTTGTCGATGAAAATGACAAAGCAATTTTTGAGCTTTATTACAATACAGATTTCGTTTGCCAGAGTTATGAATTTCTTAAGCCCCAGGGTAATGATACGAATGACGTAAATCAGGAGACAGAAGATAATGATAAGGAAAATACGGTGGTTGAAGCAGTTGAAGAAGAGGAAGAAGAAGGTTTACCGGCTCCTTCAGATGAGCCCAAATCTGAGCCGAAGAACGAGCCAGCCGTTGTCAGCCAACCGGATAACGCCACCGAAATAAAAGATCAAGTCGTCGAAGGTATGGTCGCCGGCGCGGAAGATACCGCCCAGGTAGCGGCTGAAACAGTAGAAGAGGAAACTTTGCCCAAAGCCGGCACCGATATCACGAGTTATTTGATCGTTTTAATCGGTTTGAGCGGCCTCGCTTTCCTCCTGAAAAAATAATTTACAAATAGATATAAAAAGAGGACTCCGTAAAAAGGGGTCTTCTTTTTTTATTTGAGAAGGTCGGATTCAGAATCCGACCTGCCCTGCTGGCGGGATTCTGAATCCCGTCTTCACGCAATACCAAGTCAATTTTGTACGTGTTCGAGTAGATCGGATTCTTAATCCGATCTAAACAGGGGACTTGACCGCCGCATTATTAGGGATTATACTATACCTATACCTATGGTGGGGGTGTGGATAAGGTTAATTAATAAATAAAATATCTATGATTAGCCAAAAAGAAAATGCGCTCATTAATTTCAAGAAAGCGGGAAGCGTAATCGCCAAGATTATCAGGATGGTTGAAGAGGACCGCTATTGCATCGACATCATGCAGCAGAATCTGGCGGTGATCGGATTACTAAAATCCGCCCATCAGATGCTGATGGAGAATCACCTGAATACCTGTTTTAAAACGGCCATGGCCGCCAAAAACGAAAAGAGAAAGCAGGAAATGATCGCCGAGATTTTAAAGGTGACTAAAATCAGCAACAAATAAATGGAAATTAATACTCGGAAAAAGATCTACGGAATCAAAGGGATGCACTGCTCATCCTGCGTTTTATTGGTGGAAAGAAAAATCTCTGAAATCAAAGGCGTGAAGAAAGTTAATGTTTCCTTGAAAAAAGAGCAGGCAGCGATAGAAGGGGAAATTCCCTCGTTAGCGGATTTAAATAAACTTTTTCAAAAAGACGGCTACACTTTTTTTGAGTTAGAAGCAGAAAATATGGGGGAAAAATCTAAGACAAGTATTTTGAAAATTTCTCTAATTTCTTTGGGAATAATCTTGTTTTTCTTCCTGCTGAACCGTCTGGGCTTCAGCTCCTTAGTTAATGTCCAGGCGCAGTCCTCGCTGCCCACTTTTTTCGCTTTCGGGGGGCTTGCCGGTCTGACCTCCTGCGCCGCTTTAGTCGGTGGGATTATATTGTCTTTGTCCAAGCAATGGCTGGATCTTTACGGCCAGACGGATTCCACTTTTAAAAAATTACAGCCGCATTTGATGTTTAACGCCGGCCGGCTGATTTCTTATGCGGTTTTGGGCGGTGTTTTAGGCGTGCTTGGCGGTCAGCTTAAAATATCCCTGACTTTCACCTCTATTTTGGTGATGGCGGTTTCCGTGTTGATGTTTCTCCTGGGCCTGCAGATGCTGGGCGTAAAAGCTCTAAGAGCTTTTCAATTTTCTTTGCCCAAGGGTTTGACTAGCCGTCTAAGCGATGAAAGAAAATTCAAAGGTCGGTATTTTCCCTTGCTGGCCGGAGCAGCCACTTTTTTCTTGCCTTGCGGTTTTACCATCACTAGTCAAGGCTTGGCACTACTTTCCGGCAGTTTCTGGCAGGGCGCTTTAATTATGTTTTTTTTCGCTTTAGGCACGACCATTCCTTTATTGTTGATCGGTCTGGCTGGCGTGAAATTCTTCAGTCATAAGAAGTTTGCCAATCTTTTTTTGAAAACCGCCGGGGTATTAGTCTTGTTTTTCGCCTTATTTAACCTCAACGCTCAATTTAACGTTTTGGGCTGGCCTTCTTTGAACAATTTAAACTTTAAAACCAATAATCAGGCGCAGGCCAGCGAGGATGGTTTCCCGCCTGTAATCTCCGGCAAACAGGTCATAAAAATGGAGGCTTCGGCCGCCGGTTATTTCCCGAATTATTTTAAAGTTAAAGAAGGAATTCCGGTCCGTTGGGAGATCCAGGATACCGGCACTTCGGGCTGTACCAACAAGGTGATTGGAAAAAGCCTTTTTCTCGGGCAGATCGATTTGACGGTCGGGAAAACGAGTGTCAAGGAATTTCAGCCGCCGCCTGCCGGCAAATACAAATTCAGCTGCTGGATGGGGATGGTGGTCGGCACCATTGAGGTGGTGGCGAAAAACTAAATTTATGATACATAAAATCAGCATAAAATTAACCGGCATGAGCTGCGTGACCTGCGCGGTTAATATCGAACACGCTTTGCGCCAAATGCCGGGAATCAAACTTTTTAACATCAATTTCGCCTCGGAAAAAGCGCAAGTAGAGTTTGATATGGACTTGATCTCTCTGGATAAGATAAAGTCGGAAATCAAGAAGCTGGGGTATGGAGTGGTTGAGGAAGGGGATAGCCACGAGCATCATCATGAAGTCGGCGACGTGAAAAAATTAAGAAAAAGTTTCTTCCTGTCGCTGATTTTCGGCTTGCCGGTTATTTATCTCGTGATGGGAGAAATGCTCGGTTTGCCGGTTTTAGGGGAGACTTACCGCCCTTATGCGGAATTTATTCTGGCGACTATGGTGATGAGCGTAAATTTTAATCTTTTACGCACCGGTCTCAAGGGATTAGTAAGATTATCGCCGAACATGGATTCTTTGATTTTCATGGGCACCGTCGTGGCTTATTTTTATAGCGTAATTGTTTCCGTCATTTTCTTGCTCAAGGGATCCATTGGCATGCCTACCATATATTATGAAAGTGCAATTTTTATTTTGATTTTTATTTCGTTAGGCAAATATCTAGAAGGCCTGACCAAAGGCCGGACGGGGCAGGCCGTTAAAAAACTGGCCGGTTTACAGGCAAAGGAAGCGGTTATCATCAAAAACGGCCAAGAAGTAAGAATTAAAATAAACGAAGTTAAAATCGGTGATATTGTTTTAGTCAGACCCGGCGAAAAAATCCCGGTGGACGGCGTCGTGGTTGAAGGTGATTCCAGTGTGGATGAAAAAGCGATTACCGGCGAAAGTCTGCCGAAAGAAAAAAGAGCCGGCGACAAAGTAATCGGAGCCACAGTCAATCAAAACGGCGTGTTAAAAATAAAAGCCCTGGCGGTCGGGGAAGCGACTATGCTTTCACAGATCATCCGTTTAGTGGAAGAGGCGATGGGCTCCAAGGCCCCGATTCAAGCCCTGGCCGACAAAGTCGCCTATTATTTTGTGCCGGCCGTAATCGGCCTTAGTCTTTTGTCGTTTATTGTCTGGCTGATCGCCGGTCAATCTTTAGTTTTTGCCCTATCCGTTCTGGTTTCTGTTTTAATCATCGCTTGCCCCTGCGCCTTGGGACTGGCCACCCCCGTGGCGGTAATGATGGGGACGGGTTTGGCCGCGCAACAAGGGATTTTGATAAAAAACGCCAAAGCTCTCGAAACGGCCCACAAAATTAACACGGTTGTTTTTGATAAAACTGGCACCTTAACTCGTGGAGAGCCGATTGTCACTGAAATTTTTCGGGTTCCAAGTTCACAGTTAAAGGTTAAAAGTATCCTGCAAATAGCCGCATCCATTGAGAATAATTCCGAACATCCTTTGGCCCAAGCCATCGTTAAAAAAGCGAAAGAAGAAAAAATTGAAATGTCAGCGGTTAAAAATTTTAAGGCGGTACCCGGCCAAGGAGTTACAGGCGAATTAAACAATCATAATATTATATTAGGAACCAGAAAATTAATGCTTGATAATGAGATTGATTTTTCCTTAGTTGAGGATAAGCTGGCGGCTTTAGAAAATCAAGGGCAGACGGCCATGATACTCGCACACGACTCGGAAATAATCGGGTTAATTGGTGTCGCAGATACTCTTAAAGAAAATTCAAAAGATGCGGTCGATCTTCTGCATAAAATGAATAAGGAAGTCATGATCATTACCGGCGACAATAAACGGGTCGGCCGAGCGATCGCCGAAAAAGTGGGAATTGACAAGGTATTAGCCGAAGTGCTGCCCCAAGATAAATCCGCCGAAATCAAAAAACTCCAAGCTGGCGGAAAAATAGTGGCTATGGTGGGCGACGGTATTAATGACGCGCCAGCTTTGGCGCAGGCGGATTTGGGGCTGGCTTTAGGTTCCGGCACGGATGTGGCCATGGAAACCGGAGACATTATTTTAATCAAAGATGATCTGCGGCAGGTGATAAAGGCGATGGATTTAAGCAATTATACCCTGAAAAAAATCAAACAGAATCTTTTTTGGGCTTTTATTTATAATATCTTTACCATTCCCATTGCCGCGGGAGTTTTATATCCTTTGACCGGCTGGCTTTTAAACCCGGCGTTTGCCGCGGCCGCCATGGCTTTTTCTTCGGTCAGTGTGGTTTTGAACGCGCTTCTAATGAAGGGATACCGAGGACAAAAGCATATATAAAAAAGAAAGCCTCGGAAAATCGGGGCTTTCTTTTTTTAAACTTTAAAATTAATCAGTTTTTCGGCTCAAGATTCTTTTTGGCCGGGCCGTTAATGACATGGCCGGAAGCGTCGAAGCGAGAACCGTGGCAAGGACAGTCCCAGGTTTTTTCCGTTTCATTCCAGCCGATAATACAACTTAGGTGGGTGCAGACAGGCGACATTTTTATGATGTTGCCACTGTTATCTTTGTACACGGCAATTTTCTTTCCTTGTTCTTCGACGATAGCCCCTTCGTTAGGTTTGATTTGATCGATAGTAATCATAGTTTTTTGACCTCTGCCTTTGATAAAACGATAGGGATACATCAAGCCTTGTTTTAATAAGGTTGTTAACGAATTCATAATTTATGACTTAATTTTTTCAAATGTCGTTGCATTAATTGTTTGATATCTGTCAAACCATTCGATTTTACCGCCTAATGAATCGCTATATTCGTATTTGTTCAAGCTCGGCGGTATATAAATCTCAAATTTACCCTCATTTATTTCATATCCGAAAGCGCGCGCCTCTTCTTCAAAAATTTTGATAATGTCTTGATCCAAGCCATTACTTAGAGTAATCGAAGAATCAAGACCCTGGGCTTTTGCTAATAGTACGCGCGCAAAAGCGCGGTAAACTTCTATATTCGGCCGCAAAGAATACGGTTTTTCCAAAAGTATAGTTTTTTTCTGTGTTTTAGATTCGGTGTCGTTTTCATTTTTGTAATCATTAAGTTTGATAACGCTGCGAGCGATAATTCGGCCTTCTTCATCGGCGACATTAATAACCTTTTTATTACTATCAGCCACATAAGCCAGTAAACATTCATTAAATCCTCCGTTTCTCCACGATTGGCAGGTTTCTTGCGGTTCCACCCCTATATTTAGTAAGGTTAGCGGATCATCCGATTCGTAAGCTTTTACGCTTTTTATATCCCCAACGGTAAATATTTTCTCCATTTGTTCCAAATCCAGATTGGCTAGCGGCATATTTAGCTCGACCATTTTTTCGGATAATTCTCTAGCTTGTGTAACTATTTTTTCGCGGGCGAAAGATTGCGGGGTTGCGTTTTCAATTTCCAGGAGGCCATTGATTAATGTCGCTATCGCTTGAGCATTCCTTTTTTCAGCAATCAATTTTTGTTTTTCGTCTGGAGAAGTAGCTAATTTAATTTTTTCCGTTAATTCCTTTGTTTTTTCTGTCAGTGTTCGTGCTCTTTCTTTCGAAAAATCAAAGTCCGGTTGCGAATTTATTATATGCTCTTTGGCATTTAAAATTATTTCTTGGGCTGCCCTCAACTCTTCTGCCCGTTTTTCTTTCTCGTCTCTAGAGGATTCGATTTCAAGAGTGACGGGTTCTGATGCTTTTATCCAATAATCTTTTTGTTCTTCTGTCAAGCCAGATAATTGTTTTTCGCTTCGCTCGTGTGAATATCGCCATGATTTGAAGTCACCTTCTATAATATGAGAAGTTATTATTTTTAGAAGATTTTTAGTTTCTCTTTCGTCCTTTTCTTCATATTTTCCCGCTAAAGTTGGGACTATTTCAAATACGCCGTTTTTCAGCAACTCGTCTAAATTATTCTCTATCTTTTTTTGAAATTCTGGCGGTAATTCCAGCCGTCGGCACGCGACCGAGACCACTTTTTCTATCATGGCGTCTTCAATACCTTTTAATCCCGTCAGATTTTGCCGGTCGCTATTTAACCCTTCAATCCGATTTTTTATTACTTTTCGCCCCGCTTTATCTTGTGTTTGTGAATATTGATTTTGCAGATTAAAGATTTCTTGGTTTATCTTCATTTCTTTGTCTGGATTTGGTACCGCCAGGCCGTATTCGCCAAAACCATCAAGCGTCGAAAGAGTTTGAAATATGCGTCTCATTCTTTTGGGATCATCTTTTGCCCCTTTGTATCTATCTAATAAAATATCCAGAACGATTTTGCCGTTTTCCTTCCCCTTGAGTAATAAAAGCCCTTCAAGAAAAAATTCTCTTTCGAGGCTGCTGGTTTGTAAACTTTTTGTTTGATAAACTTTAGCTAATTTTTCAAGAGAGTCTTTTTCTAAGCCAAAATATAGTTTGGAAAAAGCGAGAGGGAAGCTCGCATAATCCTTATCATCGGGTGATACCACTTTTCTTAGTATATGGTTTCGGCGAGGTTTCTCAAATTTTTCCACGCAACGAACAAGAAGATCTGTTTTGGGAACCTCCAATTCGTTTGACAAGGCATCAATGATTTTTAGAGATTCCGGGGATTCGGGCTCAATATACGAAGTTAGCACTTCAAAATAATTATTGATTGCTTGTTTTTTATCTTCACCCGCCAGTTCAGACACTTTTTTGATTTGTTCCAATATCTTTTCCCTGTCTCCGAATAAAAGATAAAATTCCCCTAATTCTTCTTCAGGCAGTCCGGTCTCTTCTAATAATTTCGCATATTGTTCTTGTTTAAGCGTTATGTCGCCTTTTTGCAAAAGATCGCAGGTAATATAGCGAGAGTTGCAACGGCCGAAACGGCTCATGTATGAATTTTCGTCAACCATGGTTTGGAGTAAAGCTCTTTTATTTTTAGGTAAAGCTTCCAAGACTTGTTGAAGTTCAGTCGGATTGCTTTTTTGCATCAGTTTTTCCATTTCATATGCGACCGCATTATTAGTATGTCCGACGCCTGAAGATTCAATGTGTCTTAGCATAAGCGGTAATGCCTCGGGATTTTCAAGCGCCCCGAGTTTTATCGCGGCGTAGGTTCCCGACCATGATTCTCGGCCGCCGGGAAAAAGCTCTTCCTTGAATAGCCTGTTGATGATGATTTTTTCCGTACGCGAAAAAGTTTCTCTTGATATGATATTTGAATTTTTGGTAAAATTTTTAACGATCTGCCATCGTTCCAGCCCCGTAAGTCTGTCGAATTCTTTAATTGGTAAATTATTATTATCTAAAATCATGTTTTTTTCAGTAAATATTCTTTCAAATTCGTTTTGTAATTCAGGGCTTAAAGAATCTTTCAGTGAATTATAGAGCTGTTCTACCTTGCTTCTTGTTTCTTCCCGGAGCAGAAAATTAAATATCTCGTTATAGTGATTATCCGCCGCTAAAGATTCTTGGCGGTCAACTCGATTGCCGATATCTCTCAGCTGATAATCTGATTGTTGGTTAAGTTCTTCTATTCTTTTTCTTCGCTGGCGCCTGACTTCTTCTTTTTCGGGCGGTTCATCCCAATGCCTTTGGTTGTCTTCGGCCAACTGAGCTTTTAAGAGTTCAATATATTCGTTTGCCTCTTCTACGGTAAGATCTTCGTTGGAGATCAATATCCAAAGGGCTGGTTCCACTTCTTTGGCGATTAGATCGCTATTTAACGCTTGTTTTACCTCGGGAGTCGTTAAATTTTCATGGAACTGGTTATACTGTTCAATTACTTCCTGGAATAGTTGTTGAGAGGCTTTAAGGCAAAGGTCTTGTCTTAGCTTTGATATACGTTCTATTACACTTTCGGTGTCATTAGCCGCTGACTGGCTATCTTCAATCAGGAATTCAGTTTTCGTCCTTTGAACGGATATTTCTTTAATCTGGTCTGCCAACTCCCGTCTCATTTTCCCCCGGAATATTTTAACAAAAAAATTTCTTTTCTCTTCGGCGGCCAATCTGGCGGAAAATTCATCATTTTTATCACCTAGATTTTTTTTATCATTAGCAAGAGATTCGATTTTAGTTCTATCGATAAGAAGACCTGACTTGATACCAGCCATTTCCATGCCCGAGGAGGTAAGCACACTCGAGATATCATCAATAGTGGGATTAGATAGTCGAGATATGTTTTTTTCAATTTTTCTTAGTACTGCCTCGGGTTTTAGCATTTCCTTTTCTGGCAATGTTACACCGGGTTCAACTCCATTTTCTAGAGAGTGAAAAATACTTTGGATTAACCTCGCCCTTGATTCAATATTAAAATCCATGGCTGCTTTTTGGTTAGACAGCCGGGGAATGAGAGAATCTCGTGAGATATCCTCTTGCGTTTCTTTCTTTTTTGGTTCTTCAGCGCTTGTTTCTAAAACGTCTAAAACGTCTGGTTGGTTTTCTTTTGCCCCAGTTTCATTCATCGCCGTAAAAATATATAATACTTATAAGAGTTTGCTTTAAGATATGTATGATAAGAAATTAAGGTTGAATTAATATATTTTACCATATTTTCACGATTTTTGCAAGTGTCGGTCTATTTTTATGATATCTAATTTAACGTTTTGTAAAAGCATTTTTTATACAGACTTACTGATTTGTTGCTTCAAAAAACATTATACTTGGCTTGGTTTAATTGTTAGAATTTCTAAAATAAAAAACAGCCTTTTGAAGGATTTGCTGTTTTTAGGAAATAATATAATTGGGTACCGGGGGAGTTGCCACGGGATAAACCCGTGGCACCCCATAGTATGACAGGGTGAACCAGCGGGTCGCATCGGGGTACTGGGAGTTGAACCCAGAATCTCACGCACCCGAAGCGTGCGCCTTGCCAATTAGGCCATACCCCGGTGCGACCCGCTCTTCTTGAACGCACCTTTACCCCGTATAATTTTAATGGAGTTAAAATTTTGCGGGGCGAAGCGTGCGCCGATGCCTTCGAGGCCATACCCCGCCAGAAATTTTTTGATATTAATATCCTATCAACTGGTCTTATTTTAGTCAAATTTTGGCTTACTTGACCAAACAAAAAATATCGGTTAGAATAGAACTAATCCATTAATATTACGAAAAAATTCTTTTTTATGGCCGAAAAAATCCCTCGACATTTAGGCATCATTATGGACGGTAACCGGCGCTGGGCCCGCGCGCGCGGTTTGCCGACTTTGTACGGCCACAAAAAGGGTTACGACAAGATCATGAAAATGGGGGATTTATGCCTGAAGAAGGGGATTAAAATTCTGACTGTTTACGCTTTTTCTACGGAAAACTGGAACCGTTCCAAAAAAGAAGTGGCCTATCTGATGAGGTTGCTGAAACACGGCTTAACCACCGATATCAGAAGCCTTCATAAAAAAAATGTGAAAGTCCAGGTCATCGGGCGGATAAAAGAATTGTCAAAAGATCTGCAGAAAGCGATCGGGGAAACCATGGCATTGACAAAAAACAACACTCGCGGCATTTTGAATATCGCCATCAACTATGGCGGCCGGCCGGAGATTATCGACGCCGTAAAAAAAATAGTGGCGAAAAAAATTAACCCGGTTAAAATCACGGAAAAACTGGTCGCGGAAAATCTATACACGGCCGGTATGCCGGATCCGGATCTGATCATCAGGACTTCAGGAGAAATGAGGCTGTCCAATTTTTTAACCTGGCAATCCTCATATTCCGAGCTATATTTTATCAAGAAGCATTGGCCGGATTTTAGCGAGAAAGATTTAGATGAGGCGATTGCAGAATATTCCCGAAGGCAGCGCAGATTCGGCGCTTAACTAAAACAAAAATAAATATGACCTCTTTAAAATCAGAGGTTTTTTCTTTCTAAATAAAGTGTTAATATTATAGTCATGGAAATTGAAATAAAAGCCAGGGCTAAGGATTTAAAAGCCGTTAAGTCTAGACTTCGGAAAATAGGGGCAAGAAAGAAAGTGATAAAGCACCAGATTGATACTTATTATTTACCTCAGGCCAGGAGGTTTACTCCCTTAGGTCGGGGTGTTTTGCGTACCCGTTATGATAAAATCAGCGGTCAGGCGAGGCTGGAGTATCATCGGTATATCAGCGCCACGGCCGGCGAGGAGAATGAATTAGTTGTTTACGATTACGGAATGCTGACTAGGATTTTGAACCTGTTAGGGGCCAAAAAAATTGTGGTGGTAGAAAAAATAAGAGAATACTATATTTATCGGAACGCAGAGATCTGTTTGGATAAAGTTAGGGGTTTGGGTAATTTTGTCGAGGTGGAAATACAGGGCAAAGACAACCAACAGAATAATAACAAAATTCTCTATATTTTTTGTAAACTTGGCATTAGTCAGAAAGATTTTATCAAGCATTTAAGATACCATGCCATGCTGATGAAAAAGAAAGGATATAAACATTACTATTTCAAATAATATGCCCGATTTATTTGACCTAAAATTAGACAAAGAATTAGCCCGTGAAGCGCCTTTAGCCGACCGGCTGCGGCCGCGGGATTTTTCCGGTTTTGCCGGCCAGGAAAAGATCGTCGGCCAGGGAAAGATATTAAGGCAGGCGATCGAAAATGACGAATTATTTTCTTTGATCTTATGGGGGCCGCCGGGTTCGGGGAAAACGACGTTGGCCCGGATCATCGCCCACATGACAAAAAGCGTTTTTGTCCAGATCTCGGCCGTCACTTCCGGCAAGGATGTTTTAATGAATGTCATTAAGGAAGCGAAAGAAAGAAGAAAATTTAAGAACCAACGCACTATTTTATTCGTCGATGAAATTCACCGCTGGAACAAAGCCCAGCAGGATGCTTTACTGCCTCACGTGGAGCAGGGAATAATCGTTTTTATCGGCGCCACCACCGAGAATCCTTCTTTCGAAGTGATCGCCCCGCTATTGTCCCGCTCACGTGTTTTCGTCTTGGAAGCTTTAGGCGAAGATGACTTGGGCAAAATTATCAAAAATGCTTTAAAAGACCAAAAAGTCGGTTTGGGTAAATATAAAGTAAGGCTGGAGAAGAAGGCCTTGGGCTTGCTTTTAACCGGGGCCAACGGTGACGCGCGCTCCGCTCTAAACGCGATTGAGTTGGCCGTCAAAGCGGCCCGACCAGACAAGTCTGGTTTTCGTCATATTAAATTCGAGGATATTAAAGAAGCTTTGCAACACAAAGCGATATATTTTGATAAAAAGGGAGAGGAGTATTATAACATTATTTCGGCCTTCATCAAGTCTATGAGGGGTTCAGACCCCGACGCTGCTTTGTATTGGCTGGCGCGTATGATTGAGGCGGGCCAGGATCCTTTATATATTGCTCGGCGAATGGTAATTTTCGCTTCGGAAGATATTTCTTTGGCTGATCCAAATGCTTTGCCCCTGGCGGCGGCTTGTTTTAATGCCTGCGACCAAGTGGGTTTGCCGGAGTGCCAGATTAATTTAGCCCACGTGGCGGTCTATTTAGCCTTAGCCTTGAAAAATAATTCAACCTATATGGGCTTGATAGCCGCCAAAAAAGACGTACAGGAAACTCTGAATGAACCGGTGCCGCTTAATATGCGCAACGCGGTGACGGATCTAATGAAAGAGCTGGGTTATGGCAAAAATTATAAGTATTCGCATGATTATGACGCGGAAGAGGGCAAGCAAGATTATCTGCCCAAGAGATTGACGGGTAAAAAATATTTTAAGCCGTAAAAGTAAGATGGAAATCATTCAGGCCATAAAATCCGAAGAAGACATCAAAAAAATCGCCCAGGTCACGGCCGAGCACGAGAATTTCAGCCCCTATTCGTTTGATGAGATAAAGCGGATGATCAAGCGGGGGCAGTTTTTTTTCGCTTATGATAAAGAGGAGCTGGTTGGTTTTACCGCGGTTACCCGGCTAAAAAAACAATGGTCAGAATTATCCCTAATTTATGTCTTTGACAGACACCGGGGAAAAAAGATCGGCTCTAAGCTTTTAGAGAAAGTTTTAGAGGCAACCAGGGGCCAACTGTTTTTCGCCGGTTCAAGAAGCCCGATCCTAAAAGGCAAGCTGCGAAGAACTGGCTTTAAAAAAATAGGACTTTTTATTTTACCGCTGGGCCTGATCTTTTTTCTCATAAAAAGACAATGGGGGAATCGGGCTCGTTTTAAGGATTCGTGGCGAAAAATAAAACAAAGAGATTTTGATTTTTTTGTAAAGAATAACCAGTAGATTTTAAAAAAATAAAAATCGTGCCTGAAACAAGCACGTTTTATTTTAAAAAATGAGGTAACGTTTTAGGAGGTTGGCCCGAAACGTTACCTCTAGTACAGGGGAGAAACGAGCTCAGCGTCGAGTAAGCAGGTTTCTCCTGACGATGGGGGTGAAGGAGGCACAAGAAGTATTCTCTATTGGTATTGTACCAGGTTTTTAGGGAAAAATCAAGGGGTTTTTGGCTTTAAAAAACGGGCAAAACCCTTTTGGAAAACGTCGATGAACCCTCCCCTGGAGTATTGAAGGTTTTTTCGATTTTTCCCTGGTTTTGCCCGTTTTGGTATTTCCTAAGAACTGGTTATTATTATATTGTTTTTATAAATTAATTCAATAGGCTTGAAAAAAATGGCCGTTTCTGGTAAATTAATCCCGTTAGTCGATATTAAGCGATCAAGTATGAAAGGCAAGGACTGGTTTCTCATCATTTCTCTTTTATTGATCTTGGCTTACGGCCTGATCTATTTTTTGTTTCCGGAATTTCAGAATAATATTGACGGTTTCAATGCCCGCCTGGAAAGTTTTGCCCGGGCTCACGGTTATTTAGGCGCCTTTGTTATTTCCCTAGTGGGCAGCGCCAGTTTATTTATTATGGTCCCTTATGTCGGTTTCGTATTTTTACTGGCCACAGCGGGCTTGAATATTTGGTGGTTGTCCCTGCTTTCAGGTTTTGGGGCCGCCCTGGGTGAAATTATTTCTTATCTGTTGGGTTATGCCGGCGGCCGCCTGACGGACAAACACCATCGGGAAAAGTACGAAAAAATCCACGCTTGGATCAGGAGTCATCCGCGTCTCACGCCTTTATTTATTTTTATATTCGGACTCACGCCTTTGCCAGATGATCTGATTTTCATCCCCCTGGGCTTGGTGCGCTATAATTTTATCAAGGCATTCATCCCGGGATTCCTGGGCAAAGCGATAATGATTGCCGCCACTCTTTATCTGGGTAAAACGGGTTTAAACAGCCTGGGTCTGGAAAACGGAAATTTTTATAATGAAATAATAACGCTGGTTTCGACGATTCTGATTATATACGGCGTTTTGAAAATCAACTGGGAAAAGTTATTGGAAAATAAAAATGCCTGACTATATACCATCATTATTGCTACATGTCTGCTGCGCGCCCTGCGCCGCTTATGTCTTTGAGAAACTTCAAGATGAATTTGAAATCACGGCGTTTTTTTATAACCCAAACATTCATCCTCTGGAAGAATATTTAAAAAGAGTGGCCGAGATAAAAAGGTATTGCGAAGACAATCATTTTGACTTTGTGGAATATAAATATGATCCCCAAAATTGGTTTAAAGAGACGGCTGGTCTGGAAAACGAACCGGAGGGCGGGAAGCGCTGCAGGGTCTGTTTTTGGCAAAGACTGGATATCGCGGCTAATTACGCGCACACCGGCGCTTATGATTTTTTCGGCACCACTCTGACTGTTTCCCGGTACAAAAACTCGGCTGAAATCAATAAAACAGGGCAAAAATTAGCCGAGGAATACGGCGTGCGTTATTTAGACCGGGATTTTAAGAAAAATGACGGTTTCCGCCATTCCTGCGAAAAAGCGAAGGAAGAGGGTTTTTACCGCCAACATTACTGCGGGTGCGTTTATTCGCAGAAAGCGCGGGAGAAAAAACTCCAGCGATAATTTTACTTTCTTCATTTTCGTGATATTATAAGAATATGACCAAGGAAAAATGGGAAGGAATTAAGGGACAGGTAAAGGATTCTTTTGAAGTTACCGACGAGAGAAAGGAGCCTATAGGCGATGACCGGCCCGGAGAAGTTGAAATATTAGAATTCAAGGGCCCCTTGGGAAAGATGAAACTTGAATTTGTCACTCATCCCGTCGTTTTAGACAAAAAGGGCCTGGGCTCCAAGAGAATCGGCAGTCATACCACGGTGGAATATATTTATTCTAAAGACGAATTTGTCCACACTTTCAAGGCTTATAAGTGGGATGACTCTCGGAAAGATTGGTTGGAAATGGAAATGGGGGAAAGGGGAAGTTTCCAGATGTAGCTCGTTCAAACCCTAATTCCAAAATCCAAAGCACAAAACAAAATCAAATGCTTAAAATCCAAAATTCAAAACAGGCCGTCGCTTTACAGTTTATATATTTAATATTTTAATTAAAAACATCATGAATTCCAAAAGTCTAAAATTTGGCATACTGGGTGGAGTCTTGGAGGTGGTTTATATCGTTTTAGTCGTTTTCTTTATGCAAGGGATGGAAAAATGGTTTTCCGGATCAGGAGCTTTCACGGGTGTTTTGGTCCTGACTCTCCTTGTTTTCAGCGCCGCCGTTTCGGGTTTATTGGTTTTAGGCTATCCGGTCTACCTGGCTTTGCAAAAAAACTATAAGGAGGCGATATTCACCCTGTTGATCAGTTTGGCGGTAATATTTATCTTATTTATAGTTTGTCTGGTATTTTACTTAATATTTAGATAAGTAACTAGAAAAAAACTATGAAAAAATTATTCATTTTCGTTCTTTTTTCCGCCCTGCTTTGCCCCTTTGTTTTATCGGCCGAAGACAACTTGATTGCCACGCAAAATAGCAATGAAAATCAGAACTCAAACACAAATATCAATACTAATGTTAATCTAAATGCCAATGCGAATCTGAATGCCAACCTAAATGCTAACGTAAATTCCAATGTCAACGTTAATGGCAACAGCAATGTTAATAAGATAGTTGTCGGCCAGCAGCAGGACGAGGAGGTGACTTTATTGCCGGATTCGCCTTTGTATTTCTTAAAAACCTGGTGGGAAAGCGTGCAATCGTTTTTTGCTTTTTCGGATGAGAAAAAAGCCGAGCTAGACCTCAAGTTTGCCAACCGGAGGATATTAGAGCTTAAAAAACTCTGCGAAGTGAAAGACAAGTGTGAATTGGCCCAGAAATTGGCGCCCCGCTTTCAGGCTAAAATTGACAAGGTCGTGGAAAAGCTAAAAGCCGCCAAGGATAGCGGCAAGGATGTCGAGGCTCTGGTAGAAAAATTGAAAGAAAACGAGACGCGGCAGCAAGCGGTCTTGCAGGAAGTTTATGATAAAGCGCCTGAAAGCGCCCAGAGTGCGATCTTGAACGCCATGGAAAACTCGGCCAAAGGGATAGAGAATGCCATTGAACATGTCCAGGGGACGGCCGAGGCCAAGGAATTTAAGAATCAAGTGAAAAATGAAGTAAATAATTACGGCCAGGAAGTGAAAGCGAAGGTCAAGGAACGCCTTGGCTCCTGGTTGAACAACAATACCAACGCGAATACGAACACTAACGCCAATAGGAATGTTAACAGTAACACTAACGCCAGCGTTAATTCCAATCAGAATAGCAACCAAAATCAGAATCAGAACCGGAACATGAATCAGAACCAGAATCAAAATCAGGCGGGTCAGAATGATTAAAATTTATTAGATATCAATAGATAAAAAGGCCGGCTATCTGGGGTCGGTCTTTTTTACTTGATAAAATTATTTTAGGATAAAATCATATATTACGCCCAAGACAAGGGCGATCCCGGAAGACACGAAGATAACGACGTAATTCCATCTTTCCTTGCTGGAAGCAAGGGTGGAAAAGATATAGGTCATCGCTTTTTTATCGTCCTCGCTGGCGTTGAAGCCGCTCACTTTGTTGACTAGATCGTGTTCGTCCACCAGTTTGTCCCGGCGATGCGAAATTTGATAACGATGGTAGAAATATAGGACAAAGCCGATGGTACCGATATACCAGAAGATTTTCACCCAGAAGGCGGAATAATTGTTTAAAACAATAATCGCCCGGTAGGTGATGGTGGCGATGATGCCGGCCCAGAAGTAAAATTCACGCAGGATTTTCGGAGAAGTTTTTGGCTGTTCCATATTCATAAATTATAGAATAAAATCCTGTTATAATCAACCTTGACTTCTTCTATAAAACGCGCTAAGGTTTTGTGCTAAGATAAATACATGAATCCGGAAAACCGCGAATTTAGACCCAATTTACCCGAGTGGTTTGAAAAAACGCAAGGCGATAACTACCGCCAGGTTTTAGTAGAAGAATTAGCAAAAATTGACTCTGACCCCGTCGAATATTTCAAGGGGCAGTATTTTTATATGGGTGAAGGAGAAAAAGCCGAAAAAGTAGATTTCCAGGCGTGGATGAATAGAAATAAGGTTGACGAGGAAGAGGTAAAAAACATGCTTAGAATTTCTTCTGATTTTGTCCTCAAAGATTTAGAGTTGGAAAAATCTCCTGATGAGATTGAGAGTTTAAAGAAAGAAGCCGGCGGATTCTCGGAAGGCGCGGGAAATGATTTTGTGGGATTGGAAACGACTTTAATGAGGCGTTTGCAGGCCCATGTTTTGCGAAGAATGGTTTCCGAATATTTACCGCGTCGGAACGTTATCCTGCACCGAGGAAAATTTGATGAACCGAAGCCCGGCACGGAAAAGTTAATGAAGCTGGCGGAAAAAGTGGGACTGGATACTCCCTTGATGTTTGCCTTGAAAGATCCCCGCTTTAAAGTGGAGAAAACCCGGGAAAATTTGGAAAAGGGGATTGGCGGTTTTGAGTGCGACATTAAAATGAGAACTGACGGCGAACCGGTAGTGGTTCATTCATATAATAAAAAGGATATTGAGAACGCTCCGACTTTGGAAGAATATTTAAAAATGGTGAAAGAGTTGGTTCCCGAGGATGTACAGGCGCCCAGGCAGGCCAGAAGGGGATTGGAAATTTTTCTGCACACAAAAATCACTGCCGAGGAAAAATACCGCGAGAAAGATTTTGTCGGCCAAGTCCTGAAATTATTGGATCAGTATAATTTCGGTTCAAAAGTCAATCTACAGTTCGTCCGGGCGGATGCCGCTTACGAATTTGATGAACGCGAGAAAGAATTAACCCAAAGCGGAGAAATAAAAGGCAATGGTCCGCGATATGTTTTTCAATATATTCCGTTAGGAGAAATGTATCCGAAGCTGAAGGTACTGGCGGGTCCTCTTAAGAAGATGGGGGCAAGATCACCGTTTTATGATAAGGATGATGAGCCGCGCACCATTACCAAAAACTTCATTGATGAGCCGATGGTAGGGCTTGAATCTCTTCCGCACGGGAAAAAAATGATGCAGGTTTTGCACGAGCATAAAGGTTCTATTATGGTCACTCCCGCCGGCTTCCGGCCGGAAATGCTTGAGCAGGCGGAAAAAGAGGGAGTAAGCATCACCCTAGGGTCAATCCGCAAAGAGGAAGTTCTAGAACGGACTATGGGAAAAGATGAAAAAGGTCGTCGGCCGCGGAAAGCCTTAGGCCTACAGCCAGAAGTAGTTTATCCGGAAAAGGGCCGGGAAGAATAAGTATTCAATTATTCAAAGCGCTTATTTACGCTTTTTTTGTTTTTCTGATAAGATTAAATTATGGAACATAACCCGAAGATAAATTATGAGATCGCCGCGGTATTCCGCGCTAAAGCGGATAAACAGGAGATTTCCGGCAAGAATAAATTTCGCGTAATTTCTTTGAGAAAAGCGGCCAAGGCTTTAGAAAATTTAAATCAAGGAGCGGATGAGATTTATAAACACACCTGGCTTACGGGTTTGGAAAAAATTGATGGGATCGGCAACCGCCTGGCCCATGCCATTGAAGCGGAGCTGATAAAGAGGGGAATCCGTAAATAAAAAATTCTAAACTCAAAATCCGAAACTGGCTTGGACTATTTAATAATTTATACGTTAGATAACCAAAAAATTTATCCACAAGCTAAAATTGACAGAATTGCGGATCCGTGAGAATATAATAAACTCTTTTAAAATTCATCGGCAAGTTTGGCTGCAGTGCCTACCTCACTTCTTTACGGGCTCTTTTAGTAAGGATTGAGTGGAGTGGTGTTGGCGCTGCGGCTACCAAAGCCAAAGCCGCGAAATCTCCCAAGGTATGGGAGTGCCGGTCATTCGTCATGTCCGGTTTAGTAGCGAAAGCCTTAGACAGGAGGAAAAGCTGTGGGAAGCAGCAAGAATTCCTGGGAACGAGCTGGCAAGTTGCTAGCCTCGGCTCTCAAAATGGTCCAAGAGGGATCGCGTAGTTTGGACGAGTGGATTGAACTTCTTCAGTTATTCGTCTTCAAACCGCGTTTCGTTTGCGAGGTAAACTCCGACGATCCGCGTTGGCAATCGATTGAAGGAAGCAATCAGACTAAATCCAGAAATCCAACGACGATAGAGGATTTTCCCATTAAGGGCAAAGGCAAGAAAAAAGTGATTTTTGAATTAGTCCCGGTAAGCACCGAAATTACTCCCAGAGAAGTGCTTAAAATATTCAAGCGCAGACATCTAAGTTGTCCTGACCGAGCCCAGGCCGAAACTTTTGTCAGGGAATACCCTGAAGAACATAAGGAAGAATCGGTTATAGCTCTGTGTGGTTCAGTCCGGGATGACTTTATTGCGTTACTCGACGCCGATCCGTTCGGCAAAGTGAACTTGATGCGCTGGTGGCTTGATGTTAAGTTACCGGGAGAAAACAAATTTTTGGCTGTTCGTGAGGAAGTCCTTGACTGTTAGCATATTTGTACGTCCTTTCTAGAGCGTCTCTTTCGTGATATATGAAACCTCGTCTTAGTTCACTTTAGGGTGGAAAAAGGCGAGGTTTTTACTTTTGTTAATAAATGCTAGAATAATTTAATGAATCAAGTTCAGTTTGTAAAATATATCAATGAAGCGATTTTGTCCTTGCCGGAAGCCTTGCGTCAAAAAATAGAGAATTTAGCCTTTGTTTTAGAAGATGAGCCCCGAGTTGCCACTTTGCAAGAGCGGGGGATAAAATTTAATGGATTGCTTTTAGGGCTTTACCAGGGAATACCTTTGACCCGGCGAAGCCGAGGTTACAGTGGCGTGTTGCCGGATAAAATCACTCTTTTTAAAAAACCGATTGAGAGTTTAGCCGGACCGGAAGAAGAAAATATCAAGAAGTTAATCCATAAAGTTATTCTTCACGAAATCGGTCATTATTTTGGATTTAATGAAGAAAAAGTGAGGGAATGGGAGAAAAGGCGTGCCGAAAAAATAAGTGATTCTTCTCAGATTTCAAATATAGCGGATTTTATTTGATTTTATTGACTATTTTCAGTATAATTGATCTATGCCAGTAACAAGATATAAAATATACTTAGCGTCAGGAATAAAGTTATGGAGACAAAATTTTAAAGATGAATATTCGCCATTCTTTAATAAAAAGTTAGATTTGTTTCAGCCCGCCTTGATCGATGAAGACTACTCCGATCAGAGAAAAATTCCCATTAGAATTGCGACAAAAGATTTAGGCGAAATAAATAAATGTAATGCCATACTTGCTTACATGAAAATGTATGACACGGAGAATAATGGAGCGGCCGGAACGGATAGTACATGGGAATGCGGCTATGCGATTGGTAAGGAAAAACCGACAATAATGTTAGTAGAAAATTTGGAACACCTTGATTACTATTCAGCCCAGTGGATGGTGACTTTTAGTATCGGCGCCATATTGACAACCAGCAAAGAAGTCTCGGAATTTGCCAAAAACAATGATAAATTCACGCACACGGCTGTTCTTTATTGTGAAAATAAAGATCAATTTGAGAATAAAATTATTGAGTATTTGGATAAATATTATAAATCCATTTACGCCAGGGAGGGGATTATTAATTATTCTGTTGATAAGGAGCTTCGTCATTATGCGGATATATCAGTGGTGGCGAAAATTCTGGAGAAAAGCGGGGAATATGCGGATTATAATAAATATGCCTTGAATACCAAAGTTTTTGAAAACAGTAAAACAAAATTCGATGTTCCATTTACTTACCGTCAAATATGTAATTTAGAATATGAACGCGCGAAAATCGTCAAACAAATAATTGAGGAAGATTTTAATAGCTTGGTTCCATTTCTTTATCATTCTATCAGCAAGTATTTAAGTTATTTCGAGGGAAAGAAAAATATTAAGGATATTTCTGGCATGATAGCCTACTGGTTTAATATTCCGGCCCAAGAAATTCAAGGAAGAAAACAAGGAAAGAAGAAAACTCGGCCGACGATCTTTTTTGAGCTTTATGATTTGGTTAGTCATCATATTATTGCCTCACAAAAATATTTTCATGAAAGTTTTGTTTATCAAATGGGCGCCATTCTCGAAATATATAATTGGCTGAATACTTACGCCATTGATGATGTTTTTGACGATTCTGACAGTCGCCAGGGAGAAAAAACACTCCATAAAAAATTTGGAAGCAGAAAAAACGCTTTTTTGCTGGGTGCAATAGGTCATTGTCTCTCATTAGTTTTGTTATACGAATTAACCAGAGATAAGGAAGAACCATCTAAACAGTTACTTTCAGCCCTGAATGATGTCCAATATATAATGTATTTAGGACAGCCGATTGATATTGATTTAACATTTACAAATAATAAGGATTTATTAGGGTTTATCCAGGAAAATAATTTAGAATCGGCTTTAAAGAAATACTTTAACCGGATTTATGGCATTTGCGGGGCTTTTTATGAAGAGATAGGCCGCATGGCTGTTAAATCAACCAATGTCGGGGCGCAGTTTTATAATAAAAAAGAAACAGAAAGCGCCTGCATTTATATCTCAAAAATATTCGGTTTGGTACAGATGATCAGGAACGATTTGGGCGATTTAATTTTTCCAGAACAAATGTCTGACTTGAGCAAGGGAATGAAAAGCACATCACATAATGATATCGCGGAAGGAAAATTGACTTTGCCGATCATATATACGATTTTTAATCCCGGGGTAAATCTAAAGGATAAACAAACAATCATCAAATTTATTGGCAAGAATAAATTGACCCTTCAAGATAAACATGAAATCAGCCGAATTACTTGGGAAAGTGGATCAATCGAGTATTCTATACAATTCGTTGAATATTATTCAAAACTTGTAAGAGACCAATATATTAAATATATCGATGAAACACCGACAAGGTTGAAATGGATATTAAAGTTGATGGATATTACGCCATTGATTAATATTACTTTCCGTAAAACAGCTATCGAAAATAGATGGCGAAAACTGGAACCGCAGATTTTGACCGAGCAGTTGATTAGTGAGATAAACAAAATTACCGATAGAGAAAACTTTTTGGCGAATTATGACAGATAGGAATCCGGTCAGTTTTATTGTCGAGAAATTTAGCGGTAGCGAAAAATAGATGTATATTTTGATTATCGTTATCACCGTAATATTAATCTGCGCCGGTATGACCGGCTTGTTTTTTCCATTCTTGCCCGACCTACCCTTAGTTTGGCTGGGGATTTTTATTTTAAGCGCTTACACGCATTTTGAAAAGGTTTCTTTGGCCACCAATATTATTTTTTTGGGTCTGGTTATTCTTGCTTATGTTTTTGATTATTTGGCGACGATCTACGGCGCCAAGAAAATGGGCGCTTCAAAATGGGGGATTATAGGGGGCATAGGAGGGGGTATAATTGGACTTTCTATTGGTGGTTTCACCGGCCTCATAATCGGCCCTATCTTAGGGGCTTTTTGCCTGGAAGTCCTTTTAGCCGGCAAAGAGGTAAAACACGCGCTTAGGGCCGGTTTTGGCGCTTTTTTGGGGTTTATAGCGGGGTTATTGACAAAAATATCCCTGATATTCATAATGGTTGGGGTCTTTCTTTGGCAGGTCTTTTTTTAGTTGTCAAAAATAGAAAAATAGGCTAAAATAGGCTAATGAGAAAATTGGCTTTTTTTATTAGTACATTAATTTTACCGGTAATATTGACTGGTTGTTTTGCGGGAAATAAGTCGGGAGACTATTTAAATTTTGTCCGACGTAATCAAGGGCAAGCCGTCAATCTAGATCAGGGTGAAAATAATATCTCTTTGCGCATTGACTACGTTTATCCCTCCGAGGTAACCACGGAAGGCAAGCAGCAGATTACCATTTACGGGGCGGGTTTTGTGCGGGAAACAAAAGTATTTATACAATCGCCGGAAATGATCAGAATAGAAGCTTTTGTCTTTAATCCCGGCTATTTGCAGACTTGGATGCCGTCTTGGCCGGCCGGCCATTATATATTGGGCGTGATTAATCCGGATGGCAGCCAGGCCAAGTGGAGCGGTGTTCTTAACTATACGGAAAAGAAAGATTAAGCGATTAACTAATCAAGATCCGAGATTAAAATCACGGATCTAAATCTCGGAATACGATAATGCCAAAAGTCATCAGGGTGGAAAATTTAACCAAGAAGTTCGGCGATTTGATCGCGGTGGATAATATTTCCTTTGACGTAAGCAAAGGAGAAATTTTTGGCATCTTGGGTCCTAATGGAGCCGGCAAAACCACTTGTCTTGAAATTATTGAAGGGATTCAAAAACCTACCTCCGGCAAGACCTATGTCCTGGATATGGATACGCATGAATATTTAGACGGAGTTAAGTCAAAAATCGGGGTCCAGCTGCAGGCTTCTTCCTATTTTGATAATTTAAACTTGAAGGAAATACTGGAACTCTTCGGTTCTTTTTATGGTTTGAAAGCGGACGCAGATAAATTGCTTTCAATCGTCGGTTTGACCGAAAAAAAGAAATCATTGGTTCGTCAGCTCTCGGGTGGCCAGAAACAGCGTTTTTCCATTTGCGCCACTCTGGTCAATGATCCGGAAATCGTCTTTTTGGACGAACCGACCACCGGTCTTGATCCGCAAGCCAGACACAATATTTGGGATTTTATTCGGCAGATAAATAGCCGGGGAAAGACCATTGTTTTAACCACCCATTATATGGAGGAAGCGCAAGTTCTTTGCGATCGGGTGGCGATCATGGATTTAGGCAAGATTGCCGCCATGGATACGCCGGTCAACTTAATTCATAATCTAAAAGCTTCGTCAGTCATCAATTTTTCTACTGATTGCGAAGTTTGTCTGGAAAACATAAATGAAATTCCCGGCGTGTTTGAAGTGAATAAGGGTCCGAACCATTCTTACAGCTTAAAGGTTACCCGCGGATCGGAGATTCTGCCGAAAATCATCGCCCTGGCGCAAAAAGACAGATTCAAAATACAGGATGAAGAAGTATTGCACGCCAACCTGGAGGATGTTTTTTTGGAACTAACCGGCAAAAAATTAAGGGAATAATATGAAGACTATCGGAAAATTGCTAGTTGCCAATTTGAAAATGACTTTTCGGGACAAGCAGGCTTTGTTTTGGACCCTGCTTTTTCCGACCATGTTTATCGTTATTTTCGGCCTTTTTAATTTTAATGACATCGGTCACTCTAAAGTGGCGCTGATTGATAAAGCCAATTCGCCGGTTTCGGCCCAGTTTGCCGACGGTTTGAAAAAGATTGAATTTTTCCAGATAGAAAGCCAGTATACAAACATTGATGAAGCGAAAAAAGTATTGGAACAGGGCGATCTGGATTTTGTTATTGTTATCCCGGAAAACTTTAAAGCGCCGGAAATAGCGGTTAATGTTAAGGCTGTCCCGTCACAGGCCTTGCCCACTCCGACCGATATACAGGTTTATTACAACGAGGCTAATGTCCAGACCAATTCCATTATATTAAGCACCTTGAACCAGTTTATCGACGAAGTGAATTTTCAGTTGGCCGGTGTTTCAAAAAGTTTTGTGATGAAAGCGGAGAGTTTAAAGGCCAAGGAAATTTCGTATCTTGACATGCTTACCCCGGGCATTATGGCCATGGCCGTGATGTCGGCCGCCATCATCGGCATTTCTTCGGAGATCGTCAAATACAGGGAACAGAAGCTGCTTAAAAGGCTGACGGCCACCCCCTTGAAGGTTCGCGATTTTCTGGTAGCCCAGGTTTTTTCCTACTTGATTCTGGCGGTTATTCAGTTAAGCCTGATTGTGGGAGTGGCAAAATTTGCCTATAATGTGCATTTTTACGGCAATATATTTTTGATGTATGGATTGTCTCTTTTGGGCAGTTTGATTTTCTTGAGTATCGGCTTTACTATCGCCGGAATCGCCAAGACCGTGAACGCGGCTGGCGCCATGGCCCAGGCGGTTTTTATGCCCATGATGTTTTTGTCCGGCGTTTTTTATCCCTCTGAAGTTTTACCCCCGGCCGTCTACCAGGTGACTAAATATCTGCCCTTAACCCCCCTGATTGAAGCGTTAAGGGATGTGGCGAATAATAACGCCGGTCTGGGCGATATCAAGATGCAATTACTGATGCTTGGGGGTTGGATTGTGGTGACTTTTTTAATCGCCTGGAAGACTTTCCGGTTTGAGAAGACGACGCAGTAGCGCTTGATATTGGGCGACTAAGCGATTAAGATATTAAGATATTATCCTTTCGTTCTCAGGCGGCGTTAATGGTTACGTTTATCGTCAATGGTCTATCGGCATATCTTCCGAATCACGAAAAATTATAAATTATACATTATTAATTATAAATTACCAACATGGACAAGAAACTTTATCGTTCTAACAAAGACAAGATTATCGCCGGCGTCTGCGCCGGTTTAGCCGAGTATTTCGATCTGGATGTAACCTTGGTCCGAATTATTTTCGTGGTTATCGTCCTGGCCGGCGGCGCCGGAGTTTTGGCCTATGTTATTCTGTGGATTGTCGTGCCGCAAAACCCAGGCGAGGGTGAGGCCGTCAAAGCCGGCAGCAAAGAAGCGGTGAATCAATTTGCCAGCGAGGTGAAGGGCAAAGCGGAAGAAATAAAAGAAGCTTTCAGCAAAGACGAAAAAAAAGAGGAGGAATGCTGCACGCCCGAAGAAAAAAAGAGAATTGAACGCCGGGCTTGGCCCGCGATCATCCTGCTGGTTATCGGCGTGTTTTTCCTGGCGGCAAATTTTACCACCTGGTTAAACTGGGGCAAGCTTTGGCCGGTAATACTGATATTAATGGCCTTAGTCATGCTTTTTAGGCGCCGAAGCTAATTTATTAAATAATTATAAAATTTATGAATGAAGAACAAAAGCCAGAGAATAATCAGCCGGTTAAAGAAAATAAGAATGATAAACGTAACATCACCGGCGCCCTTATCCTGCTGGCTATCGGTATATTCTTTCTTCTGGAAAACTACATCACCTCTTTTGATATCGGCAAGCTTTGGCCGGTGATCCTAATTGTTATTGCTTTAGTGATGCTTTTTCGCCGAAAAAAATAAGACTTGAAGACAAGAAGACATAAAGACATGAAGAATAGCATTTAAAATTTATTGTGTCGGGTGTCTTCGTGTCTAGTGTCAAATATAATTATCAACTATTAAATAATAAAATGGAAGAACAGAATAATACAAAAGAAGAACCAAAAGGCAAAAAAGCGACCGTTTTTCCCGCCGTGATTTTGTTGATATTGGGCGTCGCTTTTTTGGCGGCTAATTTTCTGCCTAATTGGAACTGGGAGTACTGGTGGCCGATTTTCGTTTTGGTCCCCGGCCTGGCTTTTTTCGTCTGGTTTTTCGTGGCCGGAGAAAAAAGTAAGCTTTATGGAATATTGATCCCCGGTTCAATTCTTACTTTCCTGGGGCTGTTTTTCTTTATCATGAATTCGGCCAGCTGGCAATATATGGAGTATTTGTGGCCGACTTTTATCTTGGTTCCCGGCCTGGCTTTTTTTGTCACTTATTTCGGTTCGCAAAGGGCGATGAAACCTTTGTTGATCCCGGCCACAATTTTGACGGTTTTATCCCTGATTTTTTACGCGAACAT
This sequence comes from Patescibacteria group bacterium, assembly GCA_041649715.1. GTDB lineage: Bacteria > Patescibacteriota > Patescibacteriia > JAXHNJ01 > JAXHNJ01 > JBAZMP01. The sequence goes on along the minus strand of JBAZMP010000003.1, from coordinate 72,115 downwards.
GATCGGTTCCTGGAAGCTCTGGCCGCTGATTTTGATTGCGATCGCTCTTTTTATGATTTTTCGAAGAAAATAGCCTTTTTATGTGGACGTTTATTATTGCCTTTGCCTCTCTATTAATCACTGATATATTCCTGGTAATATACGGTGTTATCAGCAAGAAACAGGGGATATTATTCGGACTATTATTAATATTATATCCTCTTCGGGAAGCAATCAGATATTTATTTGAACAATATATATTATAAATAAATAAATTTATGGAAGAGCAAAAGACAGAACAAAATCAAACACAAAACGAGGTAAAAAAAGAAGAACCGTCAGTCGAACCAAAAGAAATTCATTATCACCACCATTATGACAAACGCAAGGGATGGGATATGGGCCGGTTTTTCTGGGCCTTAATACTGCTTTTTGCCGGCATCGCTTTTTTAGGCAATAATTTCGGCTGGTTTTCCGTCAATATGGAAAATATTTGGCGTTTCTGGCCGGTCATTCTTATCGTTATTGCCTTATCCATGCTGACTCGGCGGGGGATAATGGGAACAATTTTCGGGGGGATAGTTGTCATTCTGATCGTGGGCGGCATTGTCTTTAGCACCATATTTTGGCCGGATACCAACCGGGAAGTGAAGACCTATGAGTTTTCGGAAACTTTAGTTCCGGAGATAACCAGCGGTGAAGTTACTCTGGACGCCGGCGCCGGCAATCTGACCATCAAGGGCGGCTCCCAATTTTTCATTGCCGGGCAGTTAGACTCGAATATAACGGAATTAACCACCACAAAAGAGACAACGGGCGGGAAGTTAACTTACAGCCTTACCACAAAAGCCAATCGTCATTGGTCAAACTGGTTCGGCTCAAGCCGTAATGATCTGGCGGTTAATCTGACGGATAAAGTGCCTTTGGAATTGACCCTGGGCGTGGGGGCGATGGACATGAATTTGGATTTTTCTCAAGTGATGCTTTCAAAACTTGAAATTAATTCGGGCGCCACTTCCGCCGAGATCAAATTCGGCAATTTAGTGGAAGATGTTACTTTTACCCTTGAGACCGGGGCTTCGTCCACGGATATTTTACTGCCCAAAGATGTCGGCGCTAAAGTTAAAATTGACTCCGGCGTATCCAGCAAGGATCTTTCCGATTTTGAGAAATTGGACGACAATACTTACCAGTCGGAGAATTATGATCAAACCACGAAAAAGATTGAGATGAACGTTGATATGGGCGCCGCTTCTCTCAACATTGACTGGTATTAAATTGTAAAATCCGAAATCCTAAATCCTAAATTCTAAACAAATCCTAAATCCGAAATTCCAAATCCGAAACCCGTTTCCGTATGCGCCATGCTGGACTTGTTTCAGCATCTCCTGCCCTTACAACTCTTTTGTATAAAAAACCCTTCTGCAACTCTAATTAATATCAGCTCGCTTTGGCGGGCGGGAATCTTAAATTTTTGAGTGCAAATCTTTACCCCGTCGTATGACGAGACCTCTAGTTACCCGACTTATAATTAAGTTATAATAATATGTTCATCTTAAAATTTTTAAAACCAGTAAAAAAGAAACTATTAATATTTTTTGGACTAATAATAATTACAGTTGTTGCCGTCTGGTTTTTTACTGATTTAATTGAAGCGAGTTTTTTATCTCGTCTGTCAACTTATAAATATATGTTTATGGGTGCTGTCCCAGATTCTTGGCCAATCTTCATTATTTTTAATCTAATATACCTAATAGCAATATACATCATTTCTTGTTATTTTGTGTTTATTAATAAAAAAAATCTCGTTAAATCACTACTGCTGACGTTATTATTTATCGGGTTAGTTTATGGCATAATTTGTGTCGTACTATATCTTTTCACTCAAAAACCCTCGTCAAACACAGATGATGATAAGGTTAACATGACTGTTGTAAATAATATAAAAAGTCAATATAGTTCTAATTCATGGAATTTATGGGAAGATAACCATTATGAAATTGTTTCTTGGAATACTAAAAAATACGGCAGAATATATCAGGTAAGTGCTTGGGTTACAGACATGGGTGAGATATACTATGATAGAGAGGGTAATAAAATAGCCACATGTAATAGCTGGGGCGGTGAAGAAAAAAAACTGGGATATTCGTGTGATTATTTTAACGATTTAGAATATAAAGATAATGATTTTATACAATCCTGATAGTTAATAAATTTAGACTAACTTTAAGCTATGTAACTGACAAATCGCCTTTTGAAAACACTGTTTATCTCTTATTACTTCCATTAAGTTGGTTAAAACAACGGTAACGATAGGGACACTGAAAAAAATTCAGGGTGACGGGTGATAGTAACTAGAGTTTGGAATATTAGTGCTTAGAAATTGTTTCGGATTTCGAGATTAGAATTTAGAATTTAAACAACATTATGATTAAAACCGAAAATTTAACAAAGACTTTTGATCGCGGCAAAATTAAGGCGGTTGACGGCCTTAACCTGGAGGTAAAAGAAGGGGAGATCTTCGGTTTTTTAGGGCCTAATGGCGCCGGTAAAACAACCACCATCAGAATGCTGATGGGTTTTATCCGTCCCACGGAAGGAAGGGCTTCTGTCTTTGGTCTTGACTGCCAAAAAAGTCGGGTAGAAATAATGAAGAAAGTAGGGTATCTGGCGGGTGATGTCAAATTATATGACCGTTATTCCGGCGAATACCTGACAAAATTCCTGGCTGCTTTTTATGGCGGCTTGAATAAAGAGTGGGTGAAAGAATTGACGGAGAGATTGGATATCGATTTGAAAAGAAGGGTCAGCGATTTATCAAAGGGCAACAGGCAAAAAATCGGGGTGCTGCAGGCTTTATCCGGCAAACCCAAACTTTTGATTTTAGACGAGCCAACGGGCGGTCTAGACCCTTTAATCCAGATTGAATTTAACAAAATCATTCAAGAAATGATAAAAGAAGGAACGACAATTTTTATGTCTTCCCATATTTTATCCGAGGTGGAAAAAATCTGCGACCGGGTGGCGATCTTAAAGGAGGGGAAATTGATTGCCTTAAAAAGCGTGGAAGAGCTTTCCCAGGCCAAGACCAGGATCGTGGAAATTTTTTTCCGGCAGGCTTATCGGCCGCAGGATTTTAAACTGCCCGGGGTGGAAATCAAGCTTCAGGAAGAAAAATATCTGCAGCTTTATCTGACCGGAGAAGTCAATCAGATTATAAAGATACTGGGGCAGTACGATATCTCGGATGTACATTTTAACGAGCCTAATTTGGAAGAAGTATTTTTAAAGTATTACCAAGGAGAATAAAAAATGTTCAATTTGTTTACTAAGGTTATAAAAGACAACAAAAGGAGTCTGATAGGTTACGGCCTTGGCTTGCTTATTTACAGCCTCCTGATGGCTCTTCTATACCCGATGTTTGCCAAGTCAGGGTTAAATCTTGAAGAATATATCAAGCAGTTTCCCGAGGCTTTTATGAAAGCCTTCGGAGTGGATGCTACCGGCAAATTCACTTTTACCAGTTACATCGGAATGGAATATTTAAACCTGATGTGGATTATCGTGGTTTTGTTTTTTATTGCGTATTTTGCCGCCCGGATGATCGCGGAAGGCATTGAAAAGGGGACGATTGAACTGCTTTTGGCTCGGCCCATCAGCCGGCTGAAAATCGCCCTAACGTACATTTTGGTTTTTATTATCGCGATTTTAATTTTGGAAGGAGCGACTCTTTTGGGTTTTTGGCTGCCCAGTCTTTGGGACAAGGCGATTGTCGTAAACTGGAGCGCGATAGTCAATACGATGACAGTATTATTTTTTTTCAGTCTGGCGATTTTCGGATATTCTTTTTTCTTTTCCGCCATCTCCTCGAATAAAGGCAAGGTGGTCGCGTTGAGCGCCTGCCTGACTTTGGCTTTTTACATCATGAATTTTGTCGCTTTGTATTGGGAAAAGATATCCTGGCTGAAGCATTACACCTTGTTTTATTATTACCGCGGCGGGGATATTCTGGCCGGAAAACCGATTGTTTTTACCGATGTCCTGGTTTTTGGGGGCGTTTTTGTCGTTTTCACTTTAGCCGGTTTGTGGTATTTTAACCGAAGGGACGTTTGCGTGAAATAATCTTATGCTTAAAGTCGTTAATCTCACCAAAAAATTCAAAAATTTCACCGCCGTTGATAATATCAGTTTTGAGGCTAAGGACGGCGAGATTTTTGGTTTGCTGGGGCCCAACGGGGCAGGTAAGACCACAACCATCAGGGTTGTGGCCACGGTTTTGCAGGCCACTTCTGGCACGGCTGAAGTGAATGGTTTTGACATAAAGAAGCAGCCGGAACAAGTGCGGGCTTCTTTGGGATTGCTGACCACCGACATTGGTCTTTACGACCGTTTTACCGCCAGGGAGAATCTGCGATATTACGGGGAATTGTATGGCCTAAAAGATGAGGTGTTAGAAAAAAGAATAAATTATCTTATTGAAATTTTAAATATGAGGAGTTTTGCCGACCGGCGGGCCGGCAAGTTTTCCACCGGCATGAAGCAGAAAGTGGCCATTGCCCGCTCGGTGATCCACGATCCGGCCGTGATTATCTTTGACGAGCCGACCGCGGGCTTGGATGTTCTGGCCTCGCGGACCGTGATTGAATTCATGAAGAAAGCGAAAAGTGAGGGCAAGTTGGTCATATTGTCCACCCATGAAATGTACAACGCGGAAAAGCTCTGCGACCGAGTGGCCATCATGCACAAAGGGAAAATACTGGCCGTGGATACAATAAATAATATAAAAAATAGAACAGGTGCTCGCGATTTGGAAGAGGCTTTTGTGAAACAGGTCGGCGAAGAAACCGATTATGAACCAGAGAGAAAAAAGGCGGAAAATTTGGGTCAGCAATCATTTTTCAAGAAATATTTCGGCAAAAGAAATTCTTTGGGTAGGATAATTATTTTTGTCATTATCATTGTTTTTGTCCTTATTTACGAATTTGTAATTAAAAAATGAGACAAATATTATCGGTTTGGAAAAAGGAATTAAAAGATACGATCAGGGACAGAAGGACTTTGATGGTTTCTATTGTCATGCCGATTGTTTTTATGCCCTTGATGATGATCGGCAGTATGAAAATTGCGCAAGAGCAGATTAAATCGGCGGAAAAGCAGGTGGCGGTCGTGGCCATAGAAAACCAGGAAAAAGCGCCCTCCCTGGTGAATTTTTTGCAAGCGCAGGATAAAGTGGAAATTAAGACCGGGGGCGGTGATTTAAAGGGGAAATTAAACACCGGAGAAATACAGGTGATTGTCACTCCGCCGGCTGATTTTGAGGAAAAAATAAAAGCGGGTATACCGGTGGAAATTGCGGTAATGCAGAAAAGCACGGAGACCAAATCTACCACCGCTTTTAGCAAAATTAGTAGCTTGCTTGTGGTTTTTAATCAAGCTTTAGCCAGTCAAAAGCTCGTAGAGGCCCGCCTGGATCCAAGTTTATTGCAGAGTATTACCGTTAAGCCGGAAGATTTGGCTTCGGAAAAAGAGAAGGGGGGATTTTTCTTGGGGTTATTGCTGCCCATGTTTATCGTCTTGTTTACTTTTATCGGCGGCATGTATATTGCGATTGATATTTCCGCGGGGGAAAAAGAGCGGAAAACCCTGGAGGCTTTGCTTCTGACCCCTTTGTCAAGAATTAAGATTGTCACCGGGAAATTTTTAGCGGTGGCAACCGCCTCCATTACTTCCGTGGTTTTGTCCATCGGGAGCATGTACGCCGCTTTTAAAATCTGGCCGCCGAATTTCGGAGAAAGTGTGGGCGCTTTTGAATTCAGTATTTCTCCTTCCACGGTTTTTCTGATGCTTGGTATCGGCATCATCTTATCCATCATGTTCGCCGGTCTGCTTCTGGCTGTCGCCATCTTCGCCAAAAGCTACAAAGAGGCCCAAAATTATGTCATGCCTTTTTATATCGCGACGGTGCTGCCGGTAGCCCTGCTAGGTTCATATCCGGGATTTAAACCCATTACCGCCTATTATTTTATTCCAGTGGTTAATGCTGTTTTGCTCTTTAAGGAAAATTTAATGGGCGTTTATGATTCTATGCATATTGTCGCCACTTTAGGCAGTTTGCTGGTTTTTGCCGTTCTTTCCGTGGTTATCGCCACAAAAATATATTCCAAAGAAAGCATTCTTTTTCGCGACTGAAGCTGTTTTGCCTTGATTTGTCAATATATGCTAGAATTAAGGGAAATAAAGAGATTATTCTCTTTACCCATAATCTAATTTATTTATTAAGACGCTATAATTAGGACAGAAAGGGGGTGTAAGAAATGGCCAATCTCGTTGTCGCCTCAAAAGTAAAAGAAACGATTAAAACCAAGGGTTGTCACACATCCGGTGAATTGATCGATGCCCTGGATAAGAAAGTAGTGATGTTGCTTGATGAAGCTTGCAGACGCTGCAAAGAAAATAAAAGAAGCACGGTTAAGCCGGCGGATCTTTAATTTTTGGACTATCTTTTTTGACGCACGGTAGCAAGGGGATTTGTCTTTACTCTAAAATAAGACAAGCGTCTTTGCTACCCCGGCCAGGGAAGATAGTTTTTTTGTATTATTTAGATATTGACACTCGTTTTATTATTTGATAAGGTGGGAGCACAAAATGTTACCTAAAGGAGGTTATGATGGATGTGATTCTTGAGAAGGGGGCGAATGAGAAGCAAGTCCGTAAAGCACTGCGTGACATGGGTTACAAGGCCAAGGAGATCGGCCGGACGAGAAAAGAAAGGGGCAGGCGAGTTTTAACTGTCCCGAGGCCGGTTGAAGCGGCGATTCCGCTTATTTGTATCAAGCCTGGCGTGGCCCTAGTCAGATGCGCCCGCGGAGAAAAGCGGGGCACGTATTGTCCTTTTCTTGATGATTGAGGGCATTCTTTCATCAGGCGAACAGACAAAAGGGGGTAAGGATAATTTTTTCCGGCTTTACCCCCTTCTTTTTTTAAGCTATTATTAAATATATGATTGGCAGAAAAACGAAAGTTATAAAAATCGGCAACCGGAAAATCGGCGGATTAAATCCGATATTAGTTCAGTCTATGTGCAGTACTGATACGCATAATGTTTCCGCCACCGCTAAACAGATTAATTCTTTGGAGAAAGAGGGTTGCGAAATTGTCCGGGTGGCGGTCTTGGATATGGCGGCCGCCAAAGTTTTAGGCCGAATAAAAAAGCAGATAAATATCCCTTTGGTCGCGGATATTCATTTTGATTTTCGACTGGCCTTGGAATCAATTAAACAAGGGGTGGATAAAATTAGAATTAATCCTGGCAATATCGGTGGGGAAGAAAGACTCGCCGCCGTCGTTTTGGCGGCTAAAAAAGAAGGGATTCCCATTCGCGTCGGCGTTAACAGCGGTTCATTGGAGCAAGAAATTCTTAAAAGGGATTACGGACATGTTACCGCCAAAGGTTTAGTGGATTCGGCTTTAAGAAATATCAGGCTTCTGGAAAAATTCAATTTTAAAAATATTGTCATTTCTATTAAATCAACTGATGTGCCGCAAACGATTGAGGCCTACGGGTTATTGTCGCAAAAAGTTGATTATCCTTTGCATATCGGTATTACCGAAGCTGGGCCTCTATTTTCCGGGACGATTAAATCTGCTGTGGGTTTAGGGTCTTTGTTGGCTAGCGGAATAGGGGGTACAATTAGGGTTTCTCTGACAGCAGACCCGATAGAAGAAGTAAGGGTTGCTTGGGAGATTTTGAAAGCGCTGGATTTAAGAAAAAGAGGACGGGAGATTATTTCTTGCCCGACCTGCGGTCGGACCCAGATTGATTTAATCTCTCTGGCGAAAAAAGTGGAAAAAGCGACCAAAGATGTAAAAAAACCGATTAAGATTGCCGTTATGGGCTGCGCCGTCAACGGTCCGGGCGAGGCGAGGGAAGCGGATATCGGCGTGGCCGGTGGAAAAGGGATAGGGATTATTTTCAGAAAAGGGAAAATTATTAAAACGGTAAAAGAAAAAGAGATCCTTGTTAGTTTATTAAATGAAATAAAAAAGTTATAACATGCCCGAATTACCGGAAGTCGAAACGATAAAAAAAGATTTGAATATAATCTTGCGCGGCAAAAAGATAACCGCCGTGGAAATTTTAGAGCCGAAGACGGTCGGTTTTTTAGGCAGGACTTTTAGGAATAAAATAGAGGGCAAAATTATCAAAAGCGTCGGCCGCCGCGCCAAGCTTTTAATTATGGAACTGGCCGGCGGCCTATATCTAGTATTTCACCTGAAGATTACCGGACAGCTGATCATTTCGAAGGCGGCGGCCGCCCCGGACAAATTTACCCGCGTAATTTTTAATCTGAATAATGGCCGAAAATTATTTTTTAATGATCTACGAAAATTTGGTTACATCAAGATATTTGATAAAAGTGGCCTTGAAGAGATGTTTAAAACGATGAAATACGGGCCCGAACCTTTGAATAAGGATTTTACCTTTAAAGTTTTCAATTCCCGGCTGGATAAAAAGAAAAACGCGCCGATCAAGCCTTTGCTTATGGACCAGGGTTTTATTTCGGGTATCGGGAACATATATGCCGCCGAGGCCTGTTATTATGCCAGAATAAAACCTACCCGGAAAGTAAAAACACTAACCCCAAAAGAACGCCAGCTTCTGTATTCGGCTATAAAAAAAGTGTTGCAGGCTTCAATAAAGCGGCGCGGAACGTCAGCTGATTCTTACCTGGATGCTCATGGTCAGCCAGGAGATTTTGAACGATTCCTAAAAGTCTACGGCCGGAAAGGAAAAAAATGTTTTCGGTGCCCCGGCAAAGTAGAAAGGATTGCCCAAGGCGGACGAGGGACATTTTATTGCCCAAAATGTCAAAAATAAAAAAAGACCCGTTCTTCCAGGGCCGGACTAAACAAGTTTTAGATTCAAGGAATAATGATATAAAGAAGAATAGCCGCGATAAAACCGATGAGGGCGCCGATCACCGCCTGTAAGGGCGTGTGGCCCAGCTGTTCCTGGAGGTGGGGCGGAAATTTTACTCGCTCTTTGTGGGGTAATTCCTGGATGACGCTGTTTAAGACTTTTGAATGGATCCCCAGGTAACGGCGGTAACCCACGGCGTCCCGGATGATAATCAGGCTGAAGATGGCAGACATGGCGAAAGTGGCGCTGAAAATCCCGTCGTAGAGCGCTACGACGGTAGAGAGAGAAACGACAAAGGCGGTGTGGATGGAGGGCATGCCGCCGTAAGTGGCCGACAGTTCCCAAGAAAAAGTGCCCTTGATCGCTTTAATAATGATCTTCAGGCCGAAACTGATCAGGCCGACGATCAAAGGAATAAGTATTAATTTAGGATATATCATTTTATGGACTATATTTACTCAATCTTTTTCGGAGGCATTCAGGGGCTGACGGAGTTTTTGCCTATCTCGAGTTCCGGCCATTTGGTCATTCTGCATCGCTTGCTAAATTTCCGGCTGCAGGATGACTTGAGCTTTGACGTGATCTTGCATGCCGGCACCCTCTTGGCCCTGGTGGTTTTTTTCTCTAAGGATATTATAGCCTATTTGTCCGCATTTTTCAAAAGCTTGGTCAAGTGGGACTTAAAAAATGACGAAAATCAGCGGTTAGCCTGGTTTATTTTAGTGGCCGCCATTCCCGCCGGTATATTCGGTTTTTTACTCGAAGATAAAGCCGAGACGATTTTCCGCTCGCCATTTTTAGTGGCAGTCATGATGATTCTCGTCGGTCTTCTATTCCTGATTTTGGAAAAATACAGCCAAAAGACAAAAGGATTGAAAGAGATGGGTTTAAACGGGGCGATTATCATCGGTTTGTGCCAGGCCATCGCTTTAATACCCGGTGTATCCCGTTCCGGGATAACCATCTTGGCCGGTATGACCCAGAAATTGAAAAGGGAGGAAGCGGCGAGATTTTCCTTTTTGCTTTCTATCCCGGTGATTTTCGGGGCGGTGGTGAAAAAGATGACGGAACTATTTTCCCATTCTTTCAGCGGTCATGAGATGATTATTTATCTCTTAGGATTTTTGGCCGCCGCCTTGGCCGGCTACTGGGCGGTCAGATTTCTTTTGAATTATTTAAAAAATCACTCGCTAAATATTTTTGCCTATTACCGGTTAGTCCTGGCGATAATCGTGATTGTATATTTTCTAATCTTCTAAAAAGTTACAACGCGGGCGCTCAAGACCGGCGTTATTTTTTTTAAAAATAAACAGGAATATTGAAATAACAGCGCGGATGTCTCCGTTCGGCCCGAGCTCACGGCCGAAGGCTGTCCGCGCTGAGCCATTAATATCCGAAAAACCTCTTTCCAAAAGGAAGAGGTTTTTCTTGTATTTTTAGATTTGATGATATTTAGAAAGTCGGAGATTTTGGCTCTTCAAAATACTTCTTTGGCCGGAAAAGTGAGATTAGTATGGCCATAATGATGGAAACCCAGGGCCACCAGCCGTATTTGTTGCAGGAGTACTGGTAATAGAGCCAGACTACGCCGGCTATTAAAATCAGCGGGAAAATCCACCACCAGCCGCCTTTTGATTTGCGGATTAAAAAGTAATAGAGGATCAAAACGGCGAAAAACGCGAGCATGATCAAAACCCACCAGTACCAGGCGAGCGTTTTACATTCATCTTTTGTCTCCGTCGTTTCCGCGGCCGCGGCTGTCTCCACTCCGGCGACCTGGCCGTTGACATTGCTGTTATTATTATCATTGGCGTTGGTATTCACGGCCGTTGTTGGTCTGGCGGTATTGGTGTTGGTTGTATTCGCGGCCGCCGGCAACAATGTTTTTTCTTTGACTTTTATGGCCGAGAAGCCGGAAACACCGTTAAGGCTCGCGATTATTTTTCCCTCGCCGGTGTCTTTGGCGGTAAAAACGCCTTTTTGGTTGATATCACCTAAGTCATCTTCCTGTGACCAGGTAAAAAGCAAGCCTGTCAAAAGGTTATTCATCTTATCAAAACCCTGGGCGTTAAAAGTTCTGGTCGCTCCCAAATCGATGATTTCAGGTTTTGAATTCGGATTTATGATGATAGTGGCAAGGTTGCCTGGCAGTACCTTGACGGTTGTCTTCGCGCTGAAATTACCATAGGTCACGCTTAAATTCCAGGTGCCGATTTTGCCGGCCAGATATTTATTATTCTTGAGGGAACCGCGGGGGTCATTGATTTGGAAATAAGCGTTTGGCGAGATGTCCCAAGTCAGACCGGCGCTGTCTTTGGCGGTAAGCCTTAGGGTCAGACTCTCTCCCGCCTTCACTTCGCCGTTAACAGGCGAAATTTCGATTGAGGCGACGCCCCCGTGATTTTTAGCCTCTCCCTTTATGGGCGAAAGCGCCAAAGCAAGAAGCGTAATGGCCAGCATTAATTTTTTCATTTTTTTGTCTATTTAAATATTAATTTACCATTCAACCAGCTGTCCGATCACCACCAGCCTTTGTCTGGTGGTAAAGAGGGGAGTGCATGAGAACAGGGTTACTTGGGAGTTCGCCGTGTTATTAAGTATTTCTACTGCCGTCGGAGCGACAATCTTTGTTTCCGAAATCTGATAATCGTATTCTACCCCTTTCCAGTAAATGATGAAAGTATCGCCGACCGCCAGTTTATCCAAAAGATAAAAGGTGGTGTTATTCGGCGGCCGAAAGCGAAACCGATGGCCCGAAATGACCGTATTGCCGCCATTTTCCGGGTTGGAAGTTTTCGGGTTGCGCCAGGCGCCTTTAAGCAAGGCCGTTTCTTCGTTTTGTCCTTCCACGATAGCGACATCCACGCCGATTTTAGGGATGACCAGCCGATTATCGTCGGGAATTCTTTTTAAGGTCTTGATATCCGGCAGAGAGCCAAGATTCACATTTTTATTCACCGGCAGGGCCTCAAGATTTATGTTGCCTGAAAGCAACCTCGTTTCGTAAGGGTAGGTATTGCCCGGTTTGCTCAAAGCATACTTTAAGGAGGGGATGAAAGGATAGGCCAGAATTCCGATACCCGCCAGGATAATAATTATTATCCCGATTTTCAAGTATCTGTATTTACCTTTCTCCCGCCGAATGCGGGGATCGCTTTCGGCGGGAGTTTTTTCCACTGGTTTTTCCATGGATTTATCGAGTCTCTCCTGTCTGGTTTATTTTGCGGTAGGCTTTGATGCCACCGGCGACAAATAACAGGCCCAAGAGATAATAGAAGATTTCATACCATTTAGGTCCGGTCAGACCCAAGACGGCACCTTGCTTGACATTGACGTTTACTGAAGCGCTGACTGGATCATTATTATCCGCTTTCACCGTGGCCAGGTTTTTATAATCGCCCGACTTGACGTCCTTACCGACTAAAACTTCGTAATTTAGGGTAATGGAGGTGCCGGGGGTCATGTTGCCAAGATTCCAGGTCTTTTGGCCCAAGCCCGTATCCGTGAAGGTGAAGCCAGCCGGCAACTTATCGGTGAGGATTACGTTATAAGCGGTCGCTTCGCCTTTATTGGCGATTTTCACGGTGTAATTGACGAGGGTGTTGGGATTGACCGTGGCTTTGTCCACGCTCTTTCCGATCGTGAGAATAGGATAGGCTTCCGAGGACTGTTTTTTCGGAATCCTCACCTCTAAACTGGCGATATCGTGGATTTTGCCGTGGTTGTCGGCTTTGGCTTCCGCAAAGTTGTCGTAAAAGCCAGCCGTGACATTTTTGCCGACCGTAACTTCATAGTTTACGGTGACGCTGTCAGCCGGCACAAGGTCGCCTAAGGACCAGGATTTAGTATCAAGGCCGTTTTCCACAAAGGTGAAGCCAGCCGGCAAGGTATCGGTGAGCACGACATTATAAGCGGTTTCGTTGCCCGTATTGGTGATGGTCACCGTATAGGTGGCCACATTGCCCGGATTGGCAAAGACCAGGTCAACTGTTTTTTCAATAGCGAGGATCGGTTTCTTGATCAGAGTAGTGGTGTCGTCTTTATCGCAGACCATCAATTCTCCGCTTGGCGCTTCAAACACCCAAGCGCAGATCTCGGATTCGTTGGTTACCTGGTTGCCAGGATTCAAGTTGGAGTTCAGGGTGACAGTAACCGTGAAGGTACCGTGTACGCCCGGGGTTTGAGGACCAAGATCCCAGGTGATGACGCCATTGTTTTCCGCGCCGCCATTGCTTGCGGAAACAAAGGTGGTGTCAGCCGGTAAGTTATCCGTAATGACTAATTTATCAATAGGGGAGTTGCCAGAAGTGCTCCAGACGACGGTGTAATCAATCTGCTCTCCGGGTTTGCCGGTCAGCGGTCCGTCTTTATCAACGTCGACGTTGAATCCAGATTTTACCGTAGTCGACGTGTCGTCGTCGTCGCATTTCTGTGTCGGCGCCTGGAGAGCGAAAGTGGCCGCCACTAACTGGGCTTCGCCGCAGATTTCCGCTTCATTATCGATTATCGTGCCGTTGTAGAGCGGGGAGTTGACCTTGACCGTGAAGGAGACCGTACCGTTATCCGTCGGATTGACGGTGCCGAGGTTCCAAGAAACGGTGTTGGTGGCAGAATCGTAGTTGTCGCCGCCAGAAACATAGGTCGTATTCGCCGGCAGAACATCAGAAATAATAACGTTATTAACAGGAGTATTGCCTGTCACAGTCCAGTCCAGGGTATAGGTCAGATTTTCTCCGGCATTTACAGTGGCGGGAGCGGATTTTACGATTTCAACATTGAAGTCGTTCAGTCTGTTGACGAAGTTATTGTCTTTTGAGTCAGTTCCTGATTGGACTGTTATATTATGGACTCCGCCTTGTGGTTCAAGTTGCGTCCAACCATACAGCAAGTTTTCAAACACCACATAATCGCCAACATATAAGCCGGTAAATTCATAATAACCATCTGGCCAGTCGCCATCACCCGTAAGCACGCAGATCGGCTGAGTTATCTGGACTGATAATTGGTCGGGTAAAATTAGATCTTGCTTCGTATAACAGATTTCCCAGCCGTTAAGCTTGTTCCCTTGATCGTCGAGTTTATAACCTGAGATCTTGCCAGAAATATCGTCATTGGTGATGGTGCAGGTTTTTACGTCCCCGGCATTTAAAGTGACGGAACCGTTAGCCGCGCAGTCGCCGGTGATTGCTCCGGTATAGCCGTTTTTATTCGTTTCGGAAACAGTGTAAGCGCCGGCGTTAAAGCCGTTTTGTACTCCGGAGGTAACGCTCGTTGCGTTAACAAACAAAGGAAAGTCAGCGATAACCGCCGTGCCGCCGTTGTCATTGACCACGATTTTGGTCACGGTCAATTTCGGCTGGATATCGTCATTGGTAATCTTGCAGGTGGCTGAATCCCCGTCATTGATTGTGACGTCGTTGCCTGTTTGGCTACCGCCGATACAATTCCAGGCGCTGGCCTGGTAGCCAGCAGGACCTGCGGATTCAGAAAGGGCGTAGGTACCCGCTATGACCGTACCGGAAACCCCTCCGGCTCCAGAAATTGGAGTAGGGCCGGTGGCGCTCAATGTCCAGTTTGTAGCCACGGCCGTACCGCCATTGTTATTGATGACTTCTTTTACCAGCGTTAAATTGCCGCTGTTGCGGTAATTGCCAAAATTCTTGCCGGTCAGATCAACGGGGCTGGCAAGAGTGAAATTATAATCTTGGCCAGGATTTGTAATTTCCAGGGGATAACTTTGAGTCCAGCCGGTTTGCTGCTTTTCGTAGAGTTGATAACTGCCAAACGGAACACTGGTGAATTTATAGTAGCCGTTCGCATCAGTCGTGGTGCAAACTTCCGCCTTAGTATTTACGTTAAGAAGACAAATTTCCCAGTCCGGTAATCCAGGTTCGCCTGTTTCTTTATTATTGTCATCTTTGTCTAAATCGTTGAATTTATAGCCCGATACCGAACCGTAGCAGTCCATGTGGATATCGGTTTTCACTTCGTTGCTCCAGATATAAGCGGTTTCATTGCTCCAGATCTTGCCTTTGTTGGGGATCTGAAAATCGCCGCAGACCGTCGGAGTATTTACCGTCGCTTGAAAGGTAATGACGCCGTATTCACCCGAGACAACTTCGCGGACGTTATAAAGCAGGATATTAGCTTTGCCGTTATAATCGTCGCCTTGGCCGGGTTCAGTCCCTAAATTTCCGCCGTCATTGGTGATGGTGATGTGTTTTGAACCGGTCACATAGGTCAGATAGGTATCCAGCGGATCATAAACTTTGACGCCGGTGCCGGTGCATTTCGTGTTGCCGGTATTTTCGTATCGGAGGGTATAGGTAAGAGTGTCACCGACTGAAGCCGTCGCCTTATCGACGGATTTGATTATGTTTAAATCGCAGACCGCCGTGACCGTGGTGTCAGCCGTCGCTTGAACAGGCGCGACCTGGTCAGAGGTCATGACGGCCAAGTTATGCACTTTAGTCGTGCCCGCCGGAAAAACTCCGGTCAGGGTGCCCGTGATGGTGATCGTTCCGCCCGCGGCCACCGGCAGAGTGCCGATATTCCAGACGTTGTTGCCGACGCTCGGGGCAGGGTTAGAGGAAGTAAAAGTAAAATGACTGTCGTAGGTATCAGTGATGACCACATTGGTCAGGTCGATGTTGCCTGTGTTGAAATACTTCAAGGTGTAAGTGATAGTTTCACCCGGCGTGGCCGTCGCTTTATCCACGGATTTTTCCAGGTTCTGCCGCGGGGTCACCGGGACAATGATCGCGTCGCTGAAATCGTCGTTATAATGGAAACTGGAACCGGAGTGATCAAGAACGGTGTAATAAAAACTCAACGTGCCGGCGCTCTGGGCGCGGAAATGAAAATCAGAATGGATAATATTGCCGTGATCCTGGGAATAGATATCATTTTCATCCACGCCGTCTGTCACGTAATGGGTGGTAACGGAATCAAGAGTGGCGACCGCCGGATTGTAGGTCATCTGGGGCGTGATGTCCAAGTAAGTGCTGGCGGTTTCATATTCCACGTGAACAGTGAAAGGCTGGCCGACCAAGGGATTAGCCGGTATGACAGTTGAGGATAAAATGTGATTTCTGCTCTGGGAAAGGATGTGCTCGATGTATAAGGTCTGGCTGGCCGAAGCGTTGCTTGAATCCGGAGAGGTAGCGGTGATGGTGAAAGGTCGGCTGGTATCAAAAACCGGATTGCTCGGAGAGTTCGGCGTGGCCGGCGGTGTTACTTGCACGACATAAAAGACATCTTTATGAGCGCCTGAATTGATAGTGTTCAAAGGAAAAGCGGCGTTTGAAACCAAACTGAGATAGGCGTTGGCCGTCCCGGAGCCGAAAGCGAAATTTGTTTGCACGCCGGTGGCCGGAAGAGCGCCGGTATTGGCGATTCGGGCTTGGATAAGGAATTTATGCGGCCCGTCAGTCACGGGGCTGTTGCTGTCCACGCCAAGGATATGCCACGAAAGGATGTTCGTGGTAAGACTGGTGGCGGCCGCTTCCGCGGTTTTCGGGGCGAAAAAGACGCCCAAATAGGACATCTGGAAAATTAAAGTCACCTGGGCAACAATACTTAAAGCTTTGAAGGCTTTTGTCTTCCAGGATTTTTTCGGCATAAGATTGATTTTAGTCATTTTTTTATCTCCTCGTTTAATAATTTTACTTAAATACTATATATCTAAATTTTTTAAATAAAAAACCAACATAAAGCAATAAAAACCTTTTAATACCTCAAATTAAGTGAACTTCCTTAAATGAATTAGATTTTTTCGAGTTTTTACTTTTTTACTACTTTTTGTTGGTTTTAGCTAACCTTCCTCCTAAGGTTTTCTAAGGTGCAATCATGTTTCGTAAAGAACGATATTGTCTTTCCTCCTTTAAAAGCGTGAAAGAACGATGTGTATAATTTATATTATCTTAGACCATTTTTCAAGTTTTGTCAAGGGGCAAAAGGAATCTGGCCGTTTTGGGTCTTTTGGCTGAAATTAGTAAAAATATTATGACCGAGAAAGAGGATGTGGATAACCCCGATTAGCCAATTTTGACCCTCGGCCAGAAGGGCGCCGTCTTTAATTCCCCCTGGTCGAGATAATAAGAGGTGATATTTTTTCTAAAAAACCGCCCATGCGGAAGGCGATTTTTTGAGGGTAATTTTGAGGATGAAAATAGGGGATTGGGAAACAGGAAAAATCGAAAATAGTGGGGTGTGGATAACTATTTTTCCTGCCAGGAACCAGACACAGGACCAAAAGTATAATTATCATCGTTTGGTGGTATATCCAGTATCTGTTTGTCTGGCTTATATCTAACAGTTGCCCCATTTTTCAAATGGATAGTGTGGGCAATAGTGCCGCATAAATCGCCGTTTTGATCAATGGTTATTTTTCCGTCTTTCGCATAGTATAAAACACCATTAGAAACATTGTTAGCGAGTATAGCTGGATTATCGGTATCCAAAGAGTTGTTGGTAGAAATTAACATAAGTGAACTTTTACTATTCCCTGATCCGTTTATGCTAACCACGTTTTTTATTTCAGTTTTTCCATTAACGATTATTAAACCGTCGTTTTCACCCACGCTTGGGTCAAGATTGATGGTGGAGTTTTGGTAAAATATTATGTTGCCGCTGACCAAGATATTTTTGAATAAAGTGAGCTGACCGTTATTTTGTATTTCTAAATTTCCTATCACCCACAGATTATCATTCATAACTAGCTTATTTACTCCCTGGGGGCTGCCTTGAATAATTAGATTGCCGTTTACCTTGGTCGGACCCCAAGTTTCGGAGGTATTTACCGTTTTATTTGTTGGGAATAATTGTCCCGTTCCATTTAATATAGCCTCATTTACATGGTCTTTAATTTCATTTGTCCAATTTTCTATTTGAGGATCAGTAATGGGAAAAGTAGCGGGAGCAGGATCACTGATACAATTGGGATTAGAGCCGTATACTTCTGATGAACCGCTAACCGTGGAGGAGTTGATAATTTGGTAGCACGCGTCGCCGCTGATTTTTGAATCAACAATTTCATGAGCATGGAGATTTCCGTTAAGGTGTTTAAAAAGAGTGTTGTCGGCATAACGTAGATCATAGGAAAAAGTTTGGACCAAATTAGTGGTTATGCCCGAAACTTTAATGTCTCCGTAAATTTCGCTTTTTGGTGTGCCACCGGTACTGCCGTAGATATTCCCGTTGCTGTGAATGTTTCCGTAAACCCTTGTATTATTCTCCATTTCCAATCCGCCAGTTCCAGTATGAACGGCAAAATCCAAGCCGGCGGCATAACTGTTCGTTTGGGCCGTAAAACTTAAAGTTCTTTCTTTGCCGGTGATATCTTGGGCTCGTGAGTTGATAATGCGATTATAGGGATTATTTGGATCAAGTGAAAAACTCACTTCAATTTTTTCGGAATTCGCACAGGGTATAGCAGTTCCGTCAAAGGATAAACAAAAATTAGCGGGAAGACCATCCTTGCTTAATCGATACAACGCCTCGTTTATTCCGGTCTCAGCCGCGTAAAAGGTTTTCTCCGTATTTCTTTCTGAGATTGACATTTTTAATTCATCCGCCGCCAGCACGCTCATCGTGGTCATAATTAATAAAGCCAAAACCGAAACCGCCAATAAGGTAAGAATGGCGACGACACCTCTTTGATTTTTATATATCCTTATATTCATGCCAAATAAGTATTTAATAGAGTGAGGCCCTTGGGACAGCCGCTGAAGAAAGGGTGATTTGGCTGCTCTCGGATCTTCTCGCATTGGGGCTGGCTTGTTCCACCGTTAATTTGATAAAAACTGTGCCCGAGACAGGCTTGAATTGTGAATTATATTGCGTAGGATCGTTTGGGTCAGCATCTCGGTTGATTTTAACCTGGTTGCTCGTGAGTTTTAAAGCCGGATCAGCGTCGCTGACATCATCATCGTAATAGACGCCGTCGTCTTTTAAGGAAAATAGAGTTTTATTATTCAAGGTAAGGTCAAAAGTATCGATATTAATACTTTGGGCGTTTCTTATTTCTTGGGTAATTTTTGCCGTAATAAATCTGGCATTCTGCTGCACCTCTTTTGTTATTTTTGTCTTGGCCGCATTCTTTAACACATCAGCCATAAAGCTGGTCAAAACAACGACAATAATCGTGGAAATGCCCATGTATATTAGAAGCTCAATCAGGGTGAATCCCTTGTTATTTTTTTTGAATACTTTTTTCATGGAATTCGCCAATCAGTAAAAATAGTCGATAATTTAGCTTTTTCCGTTCCCGAATACTGGATAATGACCGTTACTTTTTCGGTTTTGCCGTCTGGCACGCTCGCGCCGCAGGCGGACATTATGTTCCCGTTGCCGTCACGGCAAAGAGGAGTCACGGTCACGGCGGGGCTTGGCCGTGTAAACCCGGTTTCCAGGGCGAGACTGTCGACGCTGGATAAATCCGCGTCAAAATCATGATTTTTCAAATCGGTGACTAATTCCAGGGTTTGTTTCGCGTAGGCGATCGCTTTTTCATTTATTTCGCTCCTGGCGTTCAATTTATGGATAGAATTCAGGGCACCGCCTATGGAAACGATCATAATACCGGCCATACTGACGGCGACCAAAATCTCAACGACGGAAAAGCCTTTATTTTTTATTGAAAACGAATTCCGCATATTTTTATGGGGAAATTTTTCCATTTGGTTCAACGAAGATATTCTTTACACTTGATCCCGCCTCATTCTCAACGGCGATTGTTTGGGAGACCGCGGCCCCGTAAAGAGTGCCTGATAGGCGGTTAAAAATAATAGGATTTGTGGCCGGCGTGATTATTTTTAGGCCGCTGACCGGATAGGTGTCTGTATTCGAGGGGCTTGAACAATTTTCATCATTACATTCCAGCATAATATAACTGTCATTATTAAATTTAACCCCCCACATATTGCCGTCTTGAGCGGTCATCGAATTATTCTGGGCCATTCTTAAGGCACTGGCTATTTCTTGAAATGTATTGCCGAAGACCACGTTTTTTCTCATCGAGGCGTAGGACGGGACCGCCATGGCCGTCAGGACGGCAAGAACGCCGATCACCGAGAGCGCTTCGACGAGAGTAAAACCTTTTTTAAGATGTGACATAAAATTATAAAAAAATTAATTAATTATACGGTTTCGGAAAATTTCCAAATGGGGGTCAGGACGGAAATGGCGACAAAGGCCACGGCCAGGCCGATGCAGAGCAGGAGAACCGGCTCGATGACCGAAGCGAGGTTGGCAATCGTATTGAGCACGGATTTTTCGTAAAAAGTGGCCAGGCGGGAAAGCATGTGGTCGAGCTTGCCGGTTTTTTCGCCCACCTCGATCATGCGAACGGTGATAGGGGGATAAAGCTTCGGGTGGCCTTTTAAAATCTCAGCCAAGGGTATTCCTTTGCGGACAAACTGGATGCCGGAAGCCAATGATTCGGCGTAAAAAGTGTTAGAGGATACATCGGCCGCCAAAGCCAGGGATTCGTCTATCGGCACCCCACTTTTCATCAGGGCGCTCATCGATCGGGCAAAGCGGGCAAGATTGAATTCCGCCATGATCTTTTTTAAATGCGGGATTTTCAGGAGGAAAGCATCCCAGCGTTTTTTGCCCTTTTTGCTTTTTATCCATCTTAAGAAGAGATAGACCAAAACAATCAAGGCGGGAAAAACATAATAGCCGTAATGAAGGATAAAATTGCTCAAGCCGATCAGGATGCGGGTAGCCAGCGGCAGCTTGACGTGGTATTCGCTCAAAACGCTGGTGACCTTCGGAATGACGAAAGTCATCATAAAGACGACCATGACAATAAGAGCGCTGATGATCACCGCCGGATAAACCATGGCGCCGCGGGCGCGGTTAATAAGCTCGTAGTCGCTTTCCTGCTGCTCCAGAAGCTGGGCCAGAACTTCGTCTAATTTTCCGCTTTTTTCGCCGACCCGGATGATATTGATGTAAAATTTGGAAAAATATTTCGGGTGCGCGGCCAAACATTCGAATAATGATTCGCCGCCCTGCAGGCGTTTATAGATGTCGTATAGGGTGGTTTTAAAGGTTTTATTGGTTGTCTGCTCGGCAATGATTTTTATCGCTTGGTCCAAAGCAATGCCGGATTCCAGCATGGTGGAAAGATGACGCGTGAAAAAGATCTTGTCCAGGCGGGTAACGTTGTTAAATAGCCGTTCGGTTAGGGTTTTTTTGAGGGTTCTTTCTTCTTGGATATTAACGAGTATCACTCCTTCTTTTTCCAGGAGTTGGGCCGCTTTTTTAAGATTACCTGTCTCCAGGGTGGCTTTGACGTAATTATTGTTTTTATCCAGGCCGGTATAGGAAAAAATGGGCATATTATTCTTTAGTTACTCTTAAAACCTCTTCAAACGTTGTTTGACCTTTTAGCACTTTTAAAAGACCGTCTTCGGTCATGGTCAGAATATCGTGTTTCAAGGCCTCATTTTTGATGGCGTTGGCCGTCGGATCTTTTAATATCGTCTGGTAAATATGGGAGCTGTTCTTCAGTATTTCATAGATGCCGATGCGCCCCAAATAACCGGTGCCGTGGCATTTCGGGCAGCCCTTGCCGTGGGCAAATTTAATTTCGGAAAGGGAGTTATAGCCGACCGGGGGAAGCAGTTTAAGTCGTTTAAATTTTGCCAGGGCATTTTCCAGGTCGAAATATCCACCGTATTGGGCCAGGATTTTTTCGGCTGACCCTCTTTGCGATTTGCAGAAGCGGCAGATTTTTCTCACCAGTCTTTGACCCATGACGACATTGATCACGGAAGCGGCCAAAAACGGCTTAATACCCATTTCGATCAGGCGCTGGATGACAAGAAATGCGGAATTGGTGTGCAGGGTTGATAAGACCAGATGGCCGGTCATCGCTGCATTGATCGCCATGTCGGCCGTTTCCAAGTCACGGATTTCGCCGACCATGATGATGTCCGGGTCCTGGCGGACGAGAGAACGCAAACCTGAGGCAAATGTTAAGCCGGCGCTGGGATTGATCTGCGTTTGATTGATCCCTTCCAGGCCGTATTCAATCGGGTCTTCAATCGTGCAAATATTCACGCCTTCTTTATTCAGCATCCTTAAAATTGCATAGAGAGTGGTTGTTTTTCCGCTGCCGGTCGGCCCGGTCACGAGGATCAAGCCGTGGGGTTTGATCATTTCTTTCTTGACCGTGACAAAATCCTTAACATTCAGTCCTAGGCGTCGGAGGCTGAATTGTTTTTCCTTGACATCCAAAAGTCTCAAAACTACTTTGGCCCCGTTGAGGGTGGGCATGACCGAAACGCGGATGGCGACCGGCCGTTCATTGAATTCGAATTTAAAACGTCCGTCTTGAGGCAGGCGGTGCTCGTCAATTTTTAGGTTAGCGAGAATTTTTATGCGGGTGACAACGGTCGGGAGTATTTGTTTGGGGAGAGTGACTATTTTTTGCAGGAGGCCGTCGATCCGGTAACGCACGCTTATTTTTTCGGCGACCGGTTCGATATGAATGTCGGAAGCGTTCTGCAAAAGAGCTTGTTCGATTATGGTATCAACCATTTTAATCGTCGGGACGACTTGGGCGAGTTTTTCCGTGTTTTCGTGCAAGCTGAGAACCTGTTTGATGCTGTCGTCGATTATTTTCTCAAATTCCGAGGCGATCTCCGTTTTGTATTTTTTTATCGCCTGTTTCAGGTCAGCCGGGGAGGTGATGAAAATTTTCGGGTCAAGGCCGGTTTTCTTCTTAATAAAATTAAAGACCAACTTATTTTCCGGGTTGGTCGTGGCCACGTAGATGATGTTCTTTATTTTTTTAAAGATAACGATCGAACCATGCTCGGCTATTTCCTTCGGGATAAGGTTTAAAACCTCGGGATCAATGGTTTTTTCACGCAAGCGCACTTCAGGTAATCGGAAATAGCGGGCCAAGGCTTGGTTCAATTTATCTTCCGGCAGGCCTTCTTTTTCCCAAAGAACGGCTAAAAACGGCCGGTTTTCCTTTTTAGATTGCTCAAAGATTTCTTTAAAATCGTTCCTTGGGAGGATTTTTTCTTTTTCCAGCATTTTTCCCAACCGGCGGTAGGGATTGTCGGTTAGGGTAAAAGAGAATAAGGCCACCTTTTTTATCTTAAAAAATAAACGCTTTCACAGGGTTTATTTTTGTTTTTTATTTTGGTGTTTTAAGTGTGTTTATTGTAATGAATAAATTTTAATTTGTCAAGGATTGGGCGAATAATAAAAAGAGGCAGATTTTGCCCTTAATCCGACGGTATCTTCTTTTATTTTACCGCGTGCCGAAAAATTGGACGACCAGGACTGTTTCTTGGTTTTCTACCGTGCCCTTGACCACGGCCACACCGATTTCTTTGAAATCCGGATCGAGGATATTGTCGCGATGGCTCGGGGAACGCAGCCAGGCGGTCATCGCATTTTGGGGGTCGGAAAAATCCAAAGCCAGGTTTTCACCGGCGAATTTATATTCGTAGCCATTTTCGGTGATGAAGTTCCAGGGAGAAAGGCCAGAGGGCGAAGTGTGGCTGAAATAATTCAAAGCGATCATGTCATTGGCTTTGGCCAAGGCGGCCGCGTCTAAAAGGGGATTATCGGTTAGGAGGGGAAGATGCTGTCTGTTTCTTTCAATATTGGTGAGTTTGATGATTTCCTGCTTGAAAGTAATCTGCCCAAAAGAAAAAAGCGGGAAAAAAGCCAGCAATAATATAAAAGTTGTCCGGAATAAATAGAACGATATTTTTTGCAAGTTTAAGGTTTTTTTCTTTGTCGGATCGTACTCCTTGCTTAAATGCCGGATGGCGAAGCCCGGGTTATTTTCCGGCAGAATAGAAAAAGGCAGAACCTCAACTTCTAAATATTTTGTCTTCATTTTTGTTTTTATTTTAGTCGTAAAAGAGCCGATTTATAGGAATAAAAAAGTGCTCTTTTTCAAAAACACTTTTCACCCTTGATTTTCGCTAGGTTACCTGATTGTCCGCAAAGATACTAATTGAAATTGTACTTTTAGTTTTAGACCTCCTGCGTCCAAAAAGGATTGTGAGGAGGATAGTATCTTGTTTTTGTTTTTATTTTAGTATCTTTACTAGATAAGTATAGCATACCTTGGATTTTTTTTCAAGGGGGTATTTTTTAGCAGAAATAAGTTTTGGCTTATTAGCTTAGCCTCTCAGGCTCTTTGCCATGGTTGTTTTATTTATTCTTTCTGGGCCAGTTTGTTTGTATAAAAAACAATTACCGTGACACAAGATACAAACAATATCCAAATTCAAAATTCCAATAGCCAAACACTGTTCGTCGGCAAACGGTTTGAAAATTGAATATTGGTTATTGAAATATTTGTTACTTGCCTCTTGCATCTTGTTCCTTTAAAAACACTTACCTTGCCAAAAAAGCAAAAATAGGTTAAATTAAATACATCAATCATATGCAGCAATTAGTCCAAAAGCTAATAGACGACGGTTATTTAAAAACTCCTAAGATCATAGAGGCTTTTTTAAATATTCACCGCCGGGATTTTCTGCCCGAGGAATTAAGGGAGGATTTTTCCGAAAATATCCCTCTGCCTATCAATTACGGTCAGACCAATAGTCAACCCCTGACCGTCGCTTTTATGTTGGAGCTATTGCAGCCAAAGGAAGGAGAGAAGGTTTTGGACGTCGGTTCGGGTTCGGCCTGGACGACGGGGTTGCTCGCCTATTTGGTGGGAGAAAAGGGAAAAGTTTATGCCGTGGAAAGGATACCCCAGTTAAAGACTTTTGGCGAGAAAAACCTGGAGAAATATAAATTCAAAAATATAGAATTGTTCTGCGGCGATGGGTCAGCCGGCCTGTCGGAATTCGCCCCCTTTGACTGTATCCAGGTGGCGGCCGCCGCCATAAACGGCATCCCGAAAGCGCTTGGCGATCAGCTCGCGATCGGCGGGAGACTGGTCATTCCGGTCGGCCGGGACATTCAAGAAATGGTTTTAAGGATCAAAAAAAGTGAGGATGATTTTGAAGAACAAAGATTTTCGGGTTTTCAATTCGTGCCATTGATTGAGGGGAAAAAAGAAAAGAGCTAAATTCGTCCAATCATATGAAAGCAATAATATTGGCGGGTGGCGGAGGGACCAGGCTTTGGCCGCTTAGCCGTCAGGGCAAGCCCAAGCAAGCCCAGAAAATCATCGGCAACGATACTTTGCTCCAAAAAACCTTTAAGCGCCTGCGCCGGGAATTTTCGCTGGCCGATATATACGTTTCCTGCGGCCAAAAGCATTTGCGCCTGATCGGAAAGCAGATTCCGAATCTGCCTTTAAAGAATTATGTGCTGGAGCCGACGGCCAGGAACACGGCCGGGGCGATCGGCCTGACGGCGGTCATCCTGCATAAAAAAAATCCCAGTGAAACAATTTCCATGGCCAATTCCGACCAGTACATTAAAAATGAAAAAGAATATATCCGGATATTAAGGACAGCCGAGAAGGTGCTCAAAAAATATCCCGACCACACGCTTTTGATCGGCATCAATCCCACCTATCCGGAAACAGGCTACGGTTATATCGAGATGGGCGATGAAAAAGATAAATTCGGCCAAGACAAGATTTTTGCCGCCAAAAGATTCGTGGAGAAACCGGACCTGAAAACCGCGGAATCCTATCTTAAAAAATGGAATTATCTCTGGAATCCGGCCATCTTTGTCTGGCGGGTGGACCATTTGCTGAATCTATTCAGGAAACATTTGCCGCGGCATTATCTCATTTTAAAAAATATCGAGAACGCCTTAGGAACGAAAAATGAAAAGGCCACGGTCAAACGTGAATTTGCCCGGCTTGAATCCATTTCTATCGACTTCGGCCTGATGGAAAAGATAAAAGAAAAAATGCTGGTTCTGCCCGCCGATATCGGCTGGACCGACGTCGGCCATTGGCGTTCGGTCAAAGAGGTCTTGAGCGAAACCGCTGAAGAAAATGTCATCTTGGGCGAGCATGTCGGTTACCAGACTAAGGGTAGTCTTATCTATAATCTTTCGGAAAAGCTGGTGGCCACGGCGGGAGTGGAAGACATGATCATCGTCAATACCAAAGACGCTTTATTGATTTGTCCGCGGGAAAAAGCGCAGGAAGTGAAGAATATCGTGGAAATATTGAAGAAAAAAAAGAAGGAGGAATATCTATAATATGGCAGACAAAAGGAAAACCAACGCCATTCTTATCATCAGCATTGCCGGTCTGGTTTTTGTCGGCCTGTTTTTTTATTTCGTCTATCTGATCAGCTCGCCGGCCAGTTCAATTACGGAGGAAAAAGAGATCACCATCAATAAGGGTGACGGTTCCCGTGTCATCGCCGACGTCCTGATTGCCAAGGGATTGATCAGGAATAAAACGGCGTTCTTTGTTTATACTTTTATCGAGGGGGTTTCTAGCCGCTTGCAGGCCGGCACCTATCAGTTGTCCACGGACATGAGCATCAAACAAGTAGTGGCGATATTGAGCGAAGGGAAGCTTATTTCTAACGAGCGGACCATAAAAATAATCGAAGGCTGGACGAACACGGAGATCGGAGATTATCTGGAAAAGCAGGAGATTATTTCTAAGGCCGATTTTCTGGCGGCGGCCGGGGTAAAAAATTCCCGCGAGATCTTGCCCGAGGAAAATTACACTTTTTTAGCCGATAAAAGCCTAGCCGTGGATTTGGAGGGGTATTTATTCCCCGATACTTACCGTATTTTTAAAGATTCTGCCGGCAAGGATATTATAAAAAAAATGCTGGATAATTTCGGCAGCAAGTTAACGGAAGAATTGCGCGCCGAAATAAAAAATCAGAACAAGACCATTTTTGAAATCGTGACCATGGCCTCAATTTTGGAAAAAGAGGTCAGGAAAGAGGCTGACCGTAAAATGGCCGCCGACCTTTTTTTCCGCCGGATAGAAATAGGCATGCCTATGCAGTCTGACGCCACGGTCAATTACGTCACCGGCAAGTCCGCTTTGCAGCCGACGCTTGAGGATCTACAAACCGTTTCGGCCTATAACACGTATTTAAACAAGGGCTTGCCTCCCGGCCCGATCTGCAATCCTTCGCTTTCCTCCATCAAAGCGGCGATTTATCCCACTCCCAATGAGTATCTGTTTTATTTGAATAAGAAAGACGGCACCACGGTTTGGTCAAAGACCGCCGAAGAGCACGCCGCCAACAAGGCGAAGTATCTGGACTGATTAATACTTTACCCTTGACAAAAACCAATTTTTGGTTTATTTTGTATTTACTCGCCGAAATTTTTGATTGTAAAAAGAATAACATGAGACAGGAAGGAGGACGGGTAAAAAAACGCTCTTTTATTAAATTCGCCATTAGGTCGACAAGCTTTTCGCTCGGAGGTTTTTCCGTGAAGAAATTGAATTTGATTCTTGTCAGTCTGCTGATTCTCGCTTTCGCCGCGCCGGCTTTCGGCCAGGTCTGCTACAACGCGCCCAAGGATGGGGTATACACCACAAACAACGGTACGATGATCGGCGGCCGGGCTTCGGAAGCCTGGTGCGCAGGTTTAGGACCGGGTCAGCCGGGCAATACGGAAAACGCCCAGTCGTGGGATGGCGCAGTCCTCGGAGGACAATGGAAGGTTTGGGGCATGGCCAGCGAAGGAGCGGTGGAAACTGCTCGTTACTTTGACGTTTACGGTAACGGCTGGATCGATTACGCCACCAACTACACCGGCGGTCAATTCTGGCTTTCCGGTACCGGATCATGGGGGAGCGGTGCAACCGACTACACCGGCCTGGTTACCTACTTTAACGTAGCGGCGCGCGTGACTTATGTCGCCGGTTCGCCCGTCGGCGTCACCAGCAATATCCTCCTCATGGGTACTTTTGACAATTGTACCCATTGCCAGATTCAGTATGCTATTTCCAACGCTTTGCTGGTATGGCAGACTGGTTATCCGACTGTGATGCTGGCTGATTACCCGCCGTTCTTATGCGGCGCTGCCTCCGGCGAGCTATTCGATGCCTGTTGCATCGTGGCCAAGATTTTTTGCCAGCCTACCGCCGTGGATGAAAGCACCTGGGGTGCGATCAAGAGCCTGTACCGGTAATCCGGTCACGTTCCTTCAACACAAAGCAAGGCGCTTCCTACGAAGCGCCCCTTTTTTATCCTTCGATTTATTTGATTAGTTAGCATGACCTAGCCTAAAAATTCTTATACCATTGATATTATTTTCCGCCACAATTTTACTTGCGCCAAAAGCTGATATTTCAGATATAGAACTGGTAGTTGGTTCGCAAATGGTATATTCACAGACGACAAATAATTGGCTGGTTTTATTCGAAAGAACGGATTGTACGTTTGCCCTAAATTTCCACAAGTAAAATTGATAGGCCATATCATAATTTCCGCCGTAGGGGATTAGGGCAAAATTAAAAGGTTGATCATTTGATTGTTCAATAATAAATTTAGTAATTTCTTGGGTTCTGGCCAACTGTTTGTTGGCCGGGTACAAAAGGGGATTTTTTTGTAAATTAATAAATCCCAAAAACAGAGTCAACATTATCAGTATAGCAAGCCGGTATCTTCTGGCCACAAGATTTATCACCCCGCCCAGCAGCAAATACGGGACAAAATTTAGAAATTCCAGATATTGGTCATTCATCCTTTGACGGATCAAGGATAAACCGATTAGACCAATCACCAGCCACATGCCTAACGATTTAAATACCCAAAAATTTTTGTCTTTTTTATCCTTCAATCCTTTATAGGAAAAAAACAGGATGATTAGAGCTGGTAGAGCCGCCAGCCATAAATTTCCCCCCGCCATATAAAAATTGATTAAATTAAAAAAATAGATAGTGGGAATATTCAAGGCCGCGGCTTGAAAATTTAAACCTATCACTTGGCTACCGGTAAACATTTCCAAGAAGGCGCGCAGATTAGCTTGATCATATTCCATGTCATAAATTATCAGCGGTGACATTAATAGCAGAAATACAATTATTGCGACAATAGTACCTGCCCGAAAATATTTCTTATCAATAGTAGGACTGGTCAATTCAATTAACCAAAGAATACCAAAAAGTGGCAATAGAATAAGGGTCAGATAGTGCATTTGCAGGGCAAAAGCGAGGGCCGCACCGGTTAGTATCAACCAGAGATAATTATGGCTTTCCCGGGCTTTTACCAGGCCAATAAAAGCTAATAGGGAAAAAAATGGCACCGGGTTCGGATTCCAAGAAGAACGGGAAAGAATAATGGTCATGGGTGAAATGGCGTACAAAAAAGAAGCGATTATTGCTCCGTAAAGGCCAAACCACTTACGGGCTAAATAAAAGATCATAGCGACGGTGGCTACGCCCAGGAAGGCCACCATTCCGGCGGCCACCACCGGGTTAAGCCCCAAAATAGCCATGACCGCCGCCATCATATAATAGTAAAGAGGGCCAAGATGAATATTGCCAAAGGAAGTGGGAGGGCCAATCAGGGGGAATTCATGATCCACTAATATTTTTTTTACGGCCATGGCGTCCCGGCCCTCATCTCCTAAAAAAGTCATGTAGTCTGCCTGTCGGTAGAAACGTAAAAAAGCAGCCGTCAAAATAATGGCCATAAAAATAATAATTGTCCATTTATTTTTCTTAAGCCAATCTTTCATCTGATTGTTCCTCAAAATGATAACAGATCACACTCTATCCGGATAATTAGAGAAGACGCCGTCAACGCCCCATTTTTTCATTCTTTCAAGGTCTTCTTTTTCATTAACCGTCCAGACGTAGACTTTTAAACCGAGTTTGTGAACCTGATTAACAAATTCTCGGGTGACAAATTTTAAGCCGGGGTTGATCGCGGAATAGCCTTTGTCTTTGATAAAATTTTTTAAGTCTTTTGGTTCATTTTCTATCAAAGCGGCGATTTTTATATCCGGAAAAAGTTGATAAAATGAATCTAACTCTCCAAGATTAAAGGAGGAAACGATAAAATGATCATTTTTCCATCCCTTAGTCAGATATTCTCTTATTACGTCGGCAACCGGTTTGGCGGTACCCGGCCCCTTTAACTCAATATTTACCGCTACTTTTTTATCAATTAAATCCAGAATTTCCGGCAAAGTGGGAATTTTTTCGCCTTGGCCGGCATCGAGGGCCCTCAATTCTCCAAATGTTTTTTCCCAAACCAACCCCTGGCCATTGGTTGTGCGTTCTAAAGTATCATCATGAATGATAACAATTTCGCCGGTTTTACAGACATAAACATCAAACTCTACCATATCTACTTTTAAAGCCAGGGCTTTCTCAAAAGAAGCAAGAGTATTTTCAGGTTCATAGCCGCAAGCCCCTCGGTGTCCGATCTTAAGCATATTTTTTTCTTTCGGTTTTAAATTAATAAATAAAATTAAATATATAATCAGGAATATCGGTGTCATGACCGCCAGGAAGGGGATGATGGAGTCACTTTCCAGAAATAACCCGGTAAAAAGCAAGCCCGCGGTTTGGGCGGCAACGAGGATTAAGGCGGCTAATTTTCCGAATTTTTTCAGAATAATAAGGGTGAAAAGGACCAGAAAAATGAAATCCCCGCTGCCCAAAGAGACGGAGCCGGTGATCACGGAGGGGAAAAAGAAAGTCTTTGGCGGTTCGGTGACCGGGACCAGGACATTCGGCAAAAAATAGCGGGTGGTATAGATATCATAGCCGGTCCAGAGAAAAGCCAGTCCGAAAACAATCCAAGTTTTCAGATAATTCAGTTTTATCAAGAGGGTAGTGGCCCCCAGGGTGCCCAGGATTATCAGGGTGTTGCGCAGAGTGAAAGTCGGATAATAATTATGAAAAGCGAATAAGACCCCGCTGGCCAGCAGGGCGATTAAGACGGCCAGAAGGTTTGATTTAAACCAGCGGATCAAAAGCAGGAAAAAGGTTTCAAAAACAAGAAGGGCAAAGAGCAGGGTAAAAATACTGACCGTGCGTTCAAAGCCGCGGCTGTTCTTAAAGATAAAATAAAAAGCCACGCAGATTATCAGCCAAAGGATGATCCCGGCCGCCCCCACCTTATTGGGCAGGCGGGCCTTGAGCATCTCTTTATCCGGCGTTAATTTGTAATAGACGACGGAAAAAAGGCCGGCGCCGAGGAAAATGAAACTTAAGGGAAGGATATTCATGATTGATTGATTTTAAGATTTGTCCTATAATTATACATTATCCCTTAAATATATTAAACTTTGAAAAAAATGAAGACATTTATTATTTCTTTGGGCGGTTCGATTATCATACCCGACGAGATTAACGTCAAATTCTTAAAGAAATTCCGCGATCTGATTCTTTCTTTCGTCAAAATGGGCCATCGGTTTGTCATCGTTTGCGGCGGCGGCCGGGTGAACAGGGAATACAATAAGGCAGCCCAAGCCTTTGGTAAAGTGAAACCGATTGATCTCGACTGGCTTGGTATTGCGGCGACCAAGATGAATGCGGAATTAGTGAGAGTGATGTTTGCCGATTACGCGTACGATAAAATCGTTTACAACCCTTGCGAAAAGGTAAAAACAAATAAAAAGATCATCATTGGTTCGGGTTGGCAGCCCGGCTGTTCTTCAGACAAGGACATGGTGCTATTGGCCAAGCAATTTGGGGCGAATGAAGCGATCAACCTTTTTGACAAGGATTATGTTTATGATAAAGATCCCCGGAAATTCAAGGACGCCAAACCCTTAAAGCAGGTAAGGTGGGCCGATTATCTGAAAATCATCGGCACCAAATGGCAGCCGAGGATGTCTTCGCCTTTTGATCCGGAGGCCTCGAAACTGGCAAAGAAAATTGGTTTGCGGGTCATCATAATTAAAGGAACGAATTTGCCTAATTTGAAGGCTTATTTGCAGGGAAAAGGCTTTAAAGGGACGATTATAGATTGATAATATTTGACTATTTTCGTTGTAAGTCTAAAATACTGATATACAGTTGGCTTGAATAACGGGGAAGCTTTGTCAGGAGGTAGTTTTCATGAAACCAAGCCGGAATAGTCAGAGGATAAGCCAGCTTCGCGGTATATTGTCCCGTTTGCCGACAAGTATTGATAAGGATGTTGAGGGCAGGGTATCAATTCAAGCTCTTTTGGTTGTTGGTCCGGTTCTCCATGATTTGGATGAGGGGGGTTATATCTCCTTGAACTGTCGGCCCTGGGAAGGTAATTACTCTTTTAAGCCTGGGATTCCAAGCCTGAATGATGAGCGGATCCGAAAAGGCGGCGCGGAAATAACCGTCAGTCCGGGAGGCGCCAGCGACTGGCAATGGACTCTCATTAAGAGGGCCCTGGTTCCCATCGGTTTCCGCCACACTGGTCGAGGTCAAAGCGATTGGTATCTGATTCTTTACCCTTAAGGGGGCAGGGAATAGCGTTTACGGGGCGGTTTTTTACCGCCCTTTCTTTTTTGGATATTTGACATTATTTTTAGCTCTGTTATAATGTGGATAAGTTAACAAATTATTTAGGCCGCAGACCGTAGGCGCCCCAATGGGGCTTAATCTCCTACCGAGGCAGAAGCGTGAAGTTAAACTTCCATGCTTGTCTAGGTCTTGCGGTGTCAAGACCTCTTTTTTATGCCAAAAACACGCCAGGAAAAAGAACTGGAAATAAAGAAATTAGCCAAAGACTTAGAGGCGATGAAAGCCCTGGTTTTCGTTAATTATGAGAAGCTCAAGGTCAATGAAATAAATCTATTGAGAAAAACATTGCGGGAGAATAAGGTGGAATATTTCGTCGCCAAAAAAACCCTTTTGAAAAAAGCCCTCAAGGAAAAAAAGATGGACATAAATTTAGATGAACTGACGAGCGGCTTTGCTTTGGCGTTCGGCCTGGAAGACGAGGTCATGCCGGCTAAATTGTGTTATGAATTCGCCAAAATCCACGAAAATCTTAAGTTGGTCGGCGGTATTTTTGAAAACAAGCTTATTGGGAAAGAGCAGGTCTTGGCGATGGCGAAGCTGCCGAGTAAAGAAGAATTACTGTACAAGCTGGTTTACGTCATCAAGAGCCCGGTGACCGGTTTAGTGAATACTTTAAAAGG
The DNA here is from genome assembly GCA_041649715.1 of Patescibacteria group bacterium. Classification (GTDB taxonomy): domain Bacteria; phylum Patescibacteriota; class Patescibacteriia; order JAXHNJ01; family JAXHNJ01; genus JBAZMP01. The sequence continues at coordinate 39,195 of JBAZMP010000003.1, read as the reverse complement.
AAATTTGAACAAGCTGGTTTATGTCCTCAAGGCGATCCAGGAAAAAAGTCATTAAATAATATAATTAAATAAGGAAAAACATATGGCAGATGAAGAAAAGAAAACAGTGGCCGTTCCGGAAAAATTTAAGGACATGATCGAGAAAATTGAAAAACTCTCGGTCCTGGATTTGGCGGAACTGGTGAAAGTGCTGGAAGAGAAATTCGGCGTTTCGGCCCAGGCCCCGATGATGATGGCCTCCGCAGGCGCGGCGGCTGGACCGGCCGCGGAAGAGCAGTCCACCTTTAACGTGGAAATCACGGAAGGTGGCGCCAATAAGATCGCGGTCATCAAAGTGATCCGCGAGATCACCCAGAAAGGCTTGAAGGAAGCCAAGGATCTGGTGGATAAGGCCCCACAGGTGGTCAAGGAAGGCGCCTCCAAAGAAGAAGCGGCGGAAATAAAAAAGAAGCTGGAAACCGCCGGCGCCAAAGTGACGCTTAAATAACAACGTTTTACAATAACAACGCGGGCAGCCCTCGGCCGTGAGCTCGGGCCGAACGGAGACACCCGCGTTGTTTTTTTTATATAAACATGACGGTAAATCCATAAAACAGCGCAGGCCTCTGCGCCTGCGCGGATTTTTCCTCTGCTTGACTTACCACAGCTTTCTGTTAAAGTGTTTGTGGAGGAATTGCTCGTTGTCAAATTTGCGCTAACACAATTGGAGGTGCGAGATGCCAGTAACTGTTACAGTGATAAACGGTGCTATATCTTCTTCGGTCATATTGAAAAAAGGTGATACATTCGCGTCTGTTTTCGTATGGGCCGGTATACATTATGATCCGGAGACTGAATTGCCTTACGCCTGTACTGATAAGCTTGATGACGGCAAATTCTTTAATTGGAATGATCCGCCTTCCCCTGGTCATTTCATCCAGAAAAAATTCAAGCCCATCCCTTAAAGAAAAACGCATTACTAAGGGAAAAGAGCCGGAAGTCTTGGAAAAGGGGAAGAAGAAATCGGAAAATAATATCTCTTTAGGACGACACAAATACACATAGCGGCTCGCCAGCGAGCCGCTTTTTTTAAACTTGACAGGATTATATTTTAGTGCTAATATTTTTTCACAAAGAGTTAGTTTTGACACACAAACTGATTCCAAGGGGGTAAACGTGAAGGTTGATGATGCGCCGAGCCAGGAAGAGTTCCTTACAAAAATGCTTCAGGAATGGAAGATTCTTCCTTCCGCTTCGATCGCTCTGATGGGGCACCTGGTCGCTTTGAAGATCAGGATATTCGATTACAAGGAGTTCTTTGAGCTCTTTATGAGCAGTGGTGATGCCCAACGATCGATTGAAGTCCTGGCGAAAAATCTGGAGGAAAATCGTTTTCCTTACTGTTTGGAAGAATTCCGCCAAAGTTCTGATATGGTGACCATGATCGATGTGATCCGTCCGGATCACTTCCCATTCGGGCAGCTAAAGGAGTTTTCCAAGCCCCGGAAGAGGAAGGTATTACCCGAAGATACTCAGGCGAAGATCAACGCTCATTTGCTGGACTGCGTCTTGTGCCGGATCATTATGCAATCTTGTTTGATTCTCGGACAGCGGGATAACCTTGAGATCACGACGGAGCGTTTCGTGGCCGGTTCCAGGAACAGCATCCCCATGGATGATATCGGAGGGATTGGCCGCGGCCCGGCTTCTCTTACCGAGGGCTTTGGCGTCGGTTTTCTCCAGGATGATAATGAAGGTCAGGATTGAAGCCAAATATCAAATGATCTTTTGCGCGGCTCGTCAGGCGAGCCGCTTTTTTTACCCACAAAAAACGCGGGCGGATTTGGGAATCCGCCCTTCTCGACAGTATCTATATATTCAAATCAATCTGAAATACTTTTGTGCCGGATAAAATATAGGCCTTTTTATCTTTTTCGCTCACGGTAAAGGCTTTCAGATCCGCGAATTGGTCGCTGGTGTATTGGTTTATCAACTGGCCGTTTTTGTCGAATTGAAGCAGTCTTTTGTTGGCCGGGTCTAAGATATAAAGATTGGCGGCGCCTTCATCAGTCCAGATCTTTGATCCTTTCGTCAGCTTGGGGTCGATCTCATCCAAGGAGAAATCCACCTGCCGGCCGGCAATTAATTCCAGGACCTGGCCGTTGCTCTTTAGCAGATAGATAGAGCCGTCGACCGCCAGGGAAACACCGTCGCTGACATTTAGATTTGAATCCGTAATCCAGGGAGTCGCTACTCCGAAGCCGCCGACGGCCGCGGCGTGGCGATAGATCTGGTTGTTCTTGATATCTAGATAATAAAAGCGGGACTGATAAAAAGACAAGTCCATGATGTTCGTTTCCTGGTTTGAAAAGGTGATGCTTAAGGGGGAGAACTTTTTCGTGTTGGTATTGTAGGCGACCACGCCATTTTTGTTCTGGTATAAAAGCAGGGTGTTGGTGTTTTCCTTGACGCCGAGGGTAAAAAGGCCGATATCGGAAAGGGTCGTTTTTAGGGTTTCCGCGTCTTTGCTTTCCCGTTCTATTTTGATGATCTCATCGCCGTTAAAAAGATAAAGAAAATTGCCAAAGGAAAAAATTCCCAAGGCGGAATTCGGCGGGTCTAAAACGTCTAAGTCTTTGAGCAGATCGGGATTGGCGATATTGACGACAAGCTTTGTTTTTTCATACTGTTCGTTAATTTCATTCTGCAGGTCTTGGAACTGTTGCTTGTCGATTTTTTTGGCCAGCTGTCCAAGAAGGTCCTGCGCTTCGGCGATGAGCGTTTTGGCCCCCCCAAGATCGTCATAGGTCAGGGCGGTGCCGGCCGCAAAAGTTTTATCATGAATATCCTTGATCATTTGTTCTTTCGCTTGGGCGGAAATGTTCCCTTCCCGGACCTGTCCGATGATGACGATGCTGGCGCAAAAGAGGAAAAGAAAGACAAGGGCAATAATCAGGGTCCGCCGGGCGGCGGGATTAAGGCGCCGGAAACGGAAAATACCGCCGTGGATTTTTTGCTCGGTTTGTACGGGAAATTCCTTGAGCTTGCCCTTGATCTGCCCCCGTTTTTTGAACAGACGGAATATGAACAAAAAGATAGCGGCGATATTTCTGGCCAGCCATCTCGCCCCCCGATAAAGATAAAAAGGCGCTTTTTTTAATTTATTTTCCTCTTTTCTGACCGGTTGGTAATAATTTTCCGCCACCCGCCGGCGCGGCGCCTGTTTCAAGATTTTTGTCCGAATAGAATCGCTTACTCTGTTCCCGTATCGGCGTATCGATTTAAAGACGTTGGGGATTAAGGAGGGGGACAGATACTCGCTGGTTTTTTTCTCCTGGCGCTCCAGTTCCGCCATCGACGTTTGCGGGGCGGAAGAATAAACGGAAGAGGGCTCGCCTTGGATTTTTTCGCTAGAACTTAAGCTTTTTTCCGGTTCGAGCTTAACCACAATAGCGCCGAAGGCCGTTCGATAATCTGTTTCGAGCAAAAATTTTTCCAGAGTATTGACGGCTTGGGAGGGGACGGTCTGGGAAATGATCCTTTTCAATTTTTCCTGGGAGAAGTAATCAAGAAGCGAGCTGGTGCAGAATAAAAGCTGATCGGATGGATTCAACTGGCCGGCGACGACTTGGGAGAAGATCTTCAGCGGGTTGATCTTGATTTCCCGCGGGGCGCCTTGTTCGAGGATATCAATGATTTTGTCGCGGTGGATCAAAAACGCGTTCATCCGGCCGATGGGGGCAAGGATGAGTTCCGTCCGGCGCAATACGCCGATGATGATATTGAATTTATCCAGCCAGGCGGTGACGCCGTCGGTGATCAGGCGGTGAAGTCGTTCGTTGATTTTGGCCAGCGCATTTTCAAAGGCCGTTTCCAGATTGGTTTCTTCGGTGTAGTAAAAAGTATTTTTTGCCTCTTCCTGGATGACATTTATTATTTCGTGGTTTATTTTTTCGACCGAATCGATTTCGCAAATAAGGAAAAGCTTGCCCAGCTGCCTTTCCTCCAAAGGAGTCGGGTGGGCGAGAAAAATATGGCAAATGCTGCGGGATTTATCCGGATCGGAGAGAAGAAGGCGGTCGATTTGTTCCTCAATTTCGGTCATGCTTTCTTGGGATTTATTAAGATTTATTGCCTGTTTTTGTCAAATCTATTATACTATAAATAGCTTAATTTGATAAGAAGCGCGAAATCATGCTTGAACACTTATTTGGTTCACGAACCCGGGTTAAACTTTTGAGTCTTTTTTTGGTCAATGAAGACAAGCCTTATTTTATCCGGGAAATAGGGCGCAAGATAAAAGAGCATATTAATTCCACGCGCCGCGAGCTGTCCAATTTGGAAAAGATCGGCCTGGTCAGATCATTCGGCCAAAGAAGGAAAAAGTATTATCAGGTCAATAAGGATTTTTTGCTTTACTCGGAATTGAAGTCTCTAATTTTTAAGTCGCAGGTTTTTTTAGAGAAAGGTTTTCTGAACAAGGTAAGCCGGGTGGGGCGCGTCAAGCTTTTGATCTTGACCGGGTTTTTTACCGGACTGGATGACGCCCTCACGGATATACTGGTGGTCGGCAGCGTCAACCGGCGGAAGATGAAGAAATTGATCAAGGATTTTCAAAAGAATTTAGACCGCGAGATCCATTATACGGTGATGAGCAAGAAGGAGTTTGATTACCGCAATAACCTGACAGACCGCTTCCTGTACCATATTTTGGAAAGCAGAAAGATCACCGTGGTGGATAAGCTTAAGGAAGATGCCTTTTAAGCCCTCAAAAACCCTAATCTTGATCGCCCACAATATCCGCTCGCTTTACAACGTGGGCTCTCTTTTTAGAACAGGGGATGCGGCGGGCGTCGGCAAGCTAGTATTGTCCGGTTATACCGGTTATCCGCCTCGCGAAAAATTAAGCAAAGTCGCCTTGGGCGCGGAAAAAACAGTTCCTTGGGAAAAAGTGAATGATCTTGGCCGTTATTTGGCCAAGCTTCAAAAGGAGGGTTTTCAAATCGTGGCCCTGGAGATCGGCAAAAAGGGGATTGATTTCCAGAAATTCAAGCCCAAATTCCCTTTGGCTTTGGTCATCGGCAACGAAAAGAGGGGGTTGTCTAAAGCCATTATTAACAAGGCGGATAAGTGTATTTTTATTCCCATGCGCGGCCGAAAAGAATCCCTGAATGTTTCCGTGGCCGCCGGCGTCGCGCTTTATGAGATATTAAGAGATTGAGCGATAAAGATATCAAGATGTTAAGATATTAAGAAATATTCTTAATCCAGCGCCGGCCGCTGCGCCTGCGCCCAAATTACGTAAAAATATGACCAAATTCATATTACATGGAGGAATGATAAGCAAAAGATCGGTCCATAATGACAATTTTATTAGAGAAATGGCTAAGGGTTTGAAACCTCCGATTAAGATATTAGATATTGTTTTTGCCCGTAATAAAAAAATATGGCATCCGATATTCTTAAGGAATAAAAAAGCATTTTTAAAGATAGTTAAGAACAAGAAATTTCAATTTACCCTGGCTTCGGAAAAGCCAGAAATTTTTGGTAATCAAATCAAGAATAATGATCTGGTATTAATTATTGGCGGAGATGAGCTCCTCTGCCTCAAACGGCTAGAAAAGTTGAGAAATTTTAAGAATTTAATTAAGGGTAAAGTGGTAGCTGGCTCGTCAGCGGGAGCCTATGTTTTAAGCCGATATTATTACAGCGCGGACAGAAATGAAGTGGGAAAGGGCTTGGGCATATTGCCTATTAAAACCCTGGCCCATTATAATAAGGGAAAGAGCCGGGCGGCCCTAGAGCGGTTAAAGAATATAGGGGAATCTTTGAGAATATGCAAAATACCGGAAACACATTATGTTGTGATAAAATCTAATATTTAAGAGAGGCCTATGAGAAAAGAATTTTTTATAAAAAATAAAAATGGACAAAAGATCGCGGCCGTTTTATATAACCGGTCCGGTTACTTGGAAAAGAGGGAGACCTTGATTTTTTGCCATGGCTTCACCGGCGACAAAGAGGAAATGTTCTATCCTGTTTTTTTCCCGCGTTTGGCAAAAGAGGGTTTTCAAGTTTTATCTTTTGATATGAACGGCCATGGAAAAAGTTACGGCTGTTTTAAGGATTTTACCCTAAGCAAGGCCATTAGTGATTTAACGGATGTTTATAATTATTTAACCCGGCGTGGTATCAAAAGAATGGCGATTGCGGGGCATTCCATCGGTGGGGCGGTTTGCCTATTAGCCGCTAATTCGCTGTTGCTTCAGGCCGTTATCCTGCTTTCGCCGGTTTCCCAACCAAATTTTTTTAACGAGTATTTTTTAAAAAGTAAAACCGATCGTGATTTCCTGGCAAATTTTGGCTTTTATCCTAATTTGGATTATAACGAACGGGGCAAGGCTTATCTGATTGGCAGGAATTTCTTTTTTAATTTTGAAAAATTGTTGTTTAACGAAGAGGGACGTCGGATAAAAAAACCATTTTTATTGATCCACGCCGGCCAGGATAAGGCCGTTCCCCTAGAAGACAGCCGAAAGCTCTATAATAATCTCGATTTTGACGTGAAAAAAATTAAAGTAATAAAGGGAAGCGATCATAACTTTAAAAAAAGACGATATTATGAGCCAGTAATAAATTCGACCTTAAAATGGCTTAAGCTATATTTAAAAAAGGGGATTGACGAGGTGGTCAATGTCCAGCTAAGGCGTAAAGACGGCAGAATATTGATCGTAAAAAGAAGCCCTGATGTCGGATTTTTCCCCTCATTTTGGGGGACGGTCGGGGGCTTCCTTCATCGTGGCGAGACGATACGCGATAGAGCCAAGCAAGAATTGAGGGAAGAGGTTGATTTAAAGCCAAAGGATCTAAAACTGATTCGGACAATGAGGCCGTATTTCCGGGATGATAAATTGAATGATCGTCTTTGGCATGTTCATGGCGTGCTTTACGAGACTAAAAAAATGAAAATCAAAACTGATTGGGAGACATCTGGCCATAAATGGATCAAGCCGGAAGAATTAGGAAAATATCGCTTTGTCCCGAATCAGGTCGAAGCTTTTAAAAAATTAAATTTCATCTGAAATTATGTATTTAGCCATTGATACCAGCCAGCATAATAAATTGATAGTTGGTTTAAAAAAAGAACGCCGGATTTTTTTTAGGAAAATTGCCGTGGAATTTAACGAAGCGGAAAAGCTTCTGCCCTTGATTGACGATCTGCTAAAAAAAAGCAAAAGCCGATTAGCCGATTTAAAAGCGATCTTTGTGGCGGTCGGCCCCGGTCCCTTCACTTCCCTGCGCATCGGGATCACGATCGCTAATACGTTGGCTTACAGCTTAAAAATTCCAGTCATCGGTTTTAAGTGTCGAGAATTCAAGGGAATAAAAGAAATGTTGAGCAAAGGAGAAAAAAGATTATCGTCAAAGTTAAAATCAAAATTTGTTTTTCCTTTTTACGGATTGGCGCCTCATATAACTAAAGCGAAAAAGAAATGGTAAATATAAAAAAATTCGTCGCCGGGCCGATTAAGACCAATGTTTACGTGATTTACGATCTCAAAAAGAGGGGAGCCTTGATTGATCCTGGTTTTCCGAATCAAGAAATCCGCGACTTCATAAATAAGGAAAAGATTGATGTCGTTTATATCCTCATCACTCACGGGCACTTTGACCATGTTTGCGACGCGAAAGAGCTAAGGGCCCAGACTGGCGCGGTAATCGCGATGGCGGAAAATGACCTAGCCATGGCCGGGCATTCACACAACTGGGTTGGCCGGCAAATGGGCTACGAACTAAAGAATTTTTCCCCGGATTTATTTTTAAAGGAAGGTCAGATTATCAAAGTGGGGGAGATAGAAATCAAGGTTTTGGCCACGCCCGGCCACTCGCCCGGCGGCTCATGTTTTTATCTGGAAAAAGAAAAGATTTTATTTTCCGGCGATACGCTGTTTGCTTCCGCTGTCGGACGAACTGACTTGCCTTTTGCAAACGAGGAAGAGATTTGGAAAAGTATCAGAGAAAAGCTTTTTGTTTTACCCGATGACACAAGGGTTTTACCCGGGCATGGGAAAGAAACAACTATCGGACAAGAAAAAATAATATAATCTTTTAATAATTAAAAGGACTTTTTAAAGAGTCTTTTTTTATTTGCGGTCCAAGGTTACTTTTGCCAGTTTGGGAAGAGCCCAACTTTGAACCCCCTGAAAGTTGACTTGACGGGGTTTTTGTATTGTGGTTGACAGTGATATATTAGTGGTGTAAAATGGTATTGTAGGGTGAAAAGTGGATAAAAGTGGGGATAACTCATAATAACTGTGGATAAGTCTTTAGTCTTGAGCCGCGTCTAGGGAATTCATCATTATAATCCTATTCAATCAATATGTTTATCGGCGAATATCATCACGCCATTGACGAAAAAGGCCGGCTGGCGATTCCGGCCAAGTTTCGGGTTGATTTAGCCAAAGGGGCGGTGGTCACCCGGGGCTTGGATAATTGCTTGTTCTTATATACGAAAAAAGAATGGGAAGCCCTGGCGGAAAAACTGGCTCGCTTGCCGATTTCCAAGGCCAATACCCGTGCTTTCGCCCGGCTGATGCTGGCCGGCGCCATGGACGTGGAAATTGACCGGCAGGGGAGGGTGATGCTGCCGGATTATTTAAGAAAGTACGCCTCTATTAAAAAACAAATAGTGGTGGCGGGTCTTTATAACCGTTTGGAAATTTGGGATACCTTGTCTTGGAATAAATATAAATCGGGAACGGAAAAGCAATCCGGCGATATTGCCGAAGCCCTGGAGGGGCTGGGGGTTTAAAATGAACGAAGGCCACGTCCCGGTTCTTTTAAAAGAGGTTATCGAATATTTAAATCCTCAAACTAATCAGAATTTCATCGATTTAACGGCCGGCGGCGGAGGACACGCCGCCGCTATCTTGGAGCAAACCGGCCCCAGAGGCGTCTTAGTCGGAGTGGAATGGGATAAGAGAACCTCTGAAATCGCCAGGAAGAGATTAACGAAATACCAGGATAGAGTGATCTTCGTCTCGGATAATTTCAAAAACATAAACAAAATCAAAAATGAACGGTTTCCAAGTCTTCCAATTCGTGGTATTCTACTCGACCTTGGTCTTTCCTCTTATTCGCTGGCCGATGCAAATCGGGGATTTTCTTTCCAAGATAACGGGGAGCTAGACATGCGCTTTAATCCGGAAGGCGGCGGATTGACGGCCGCCGATATCCTGAATACTTATTCCTTTGAAAAATTAAGCCAGATATTTAGGGAGTACGGCGAGGATAGATTTTATAATTTGATCGCGGCCAAAGTAATACAGAGCCGTGTCCATCAAAAATATACAAAAACAAAACAACTCGTCTCCGCCGTACTCCAAGTATATAAAGAGAAACTAAGGTCAGCGAAGGAAGTTCCTTATTTAAAATCCGGTCTCCATCCGGCCACCAAGATCTTTCAGGCTTTGCGGATCGCCGTGAATGATGAGATGGGCAATCTGGAAACGGTCTTGCCCGAGGCCCTTACGTTGTTAGAGAAAGGCGGTCGTTTGGCGGTAATTTCTTTTCATTCCTTGGAAGACCGGATCGTCAAGAATTTTTTTAGGACGGAAACGCGCGATTGTCTTTGTCCGCCGGAAATCCCGGTCTGCCAGTGCCATCATAAAAAATCAATAAAGATTTTGACAAAAAAGCCCGTCCGTCCCTCCTTTCAGGAGTTAAAGAGCAATCCGCGCTCCCGGAGCGCGAAAATGCGGGTGGCAGAAAAAATATTTATCAATTGACTTTAATAAAACAAAAACAAATATGACCAGATTTGTCCAGCTGGCGCAAGCCAAGAGAAATGTTTTTACCCAAAGAGAAAACGCCTGGGGCCGTTTTCGCTTAAGCCAGCAAAAAGTTAGCTTGGCCGTGTTTTTAGCCCTGATATTCTCCGCTCTCGCTTATCTTGCCCTGATCAACAATGTTTCCACCGGCGGTTTCCAGCTTAAGGACCTCGAGCAGAGAATTGATCAGCTTAAAGTGGAAAACCGCAAGTTAGAGCTGGAGGCGACAAAACTTGAGGCGATGAATACTCTTGTCGCCGCCTCCGAGCAGTTAGAGCTGACCCAGGCGGATAAAGTGGAGTATTTGGAAGTTACTTCGCCCGTCGTCGCTTTGGGCCGGTAAAATATATTATATCGTTGAATTTTTTCCATTTTTGATAACAGGCCAATGAGTTCAGCGATTTTTTGGCTGAAAAAAGCATATGGTTTATCCGGGGCGCAGAAACACGTCTAGAGGGGGTTTGGTCAAATATGACCGCGTCAATTTTTTGGCGGTCTTGGTTTTTATATTCGCGTTGGTCCTGGTTTTAAGGCTTTTCAACGTCCAGGTGATCCAACACCCTTTTTATGACGCGCTGGCCAAGGGTCAGCACGAGCTCTACCAGAAGCTGCTGCCGGAGAGGGGTCAGATCCTGGTGCGCGATAAGGCCAGCCCCGACAAGCTTTTTTCCCTGGCCACCAATCAAATGCTGAATTTTATCTACGCTGTGCCGAAAAATATGGAAAATCCCGGGGAAGCGGCGGTGAAAATTTCTTCTCTTTTGGACCTGGATCAATCAGTTCTGGAAGCCCGGTTTGGCAAGGCCGATGACGTGTTCGAGCCGATCAAACACGGGGTGACCGATGACACCTGGGAAAAAGTGAAGGCCTTGGGGTTGGCCGGCGTTGAAAGCGTGCCGGAAAGTTACCGCTATTATCCGGAAAAGCAGGTCAGTTCCCAGGTCTTGGGTTTTGTCGGCCAGCAGGAAGATTCGGAGGAAAAAAACGGGCAATATGGCCTGGAGGGTTATTTCAATCGTGAGCTGGCCGGTAATCAGGGCTTTATCCAGACCGAGAAAGACGCAGGCGGCCGCTGGATAACGGTCGGGGGCTTGAAGATATCGGAGGCGGAAGACGGGGCGGACCTTATTTTAACCCTTGATCATACCATTCAATATACCGCCTGTTCCAAACTTGAGGCCGAGGTCAAAAAACACGGGGCGGATTCCGGTTCCTTGATCATCATGGATCCCAAGACCGGAGGCATTTTGGCCATGTGCGGTTCTCCGGATTATGATCCGAATAAGTACAACGAAGTGGAAAACATCGAAGTCTATAAAAATTCGGCCATTTATTCCACCTACGAACCGGGTTCGGTCTTTAAGCCGATCACCATGGCCGCCGCTCTGGACCAGGGCAAAGTCACTCCCTTGACCACTTATAACGACACGGGCGAGGAAAAGATCGGGCCATACACCATAAAAAACTCGGACAGCAAGTCAAACGGGGTCCAAACCATGACTCAGGTCTTGGAGAAATCGCTGAATACCGGAGCGATTTTTGCCATGCGGCAGATCGGCGAAAAAACCTTATATGATTACGTCAAGGCCTTCGGTTTCGGCGTAAAGACGGGGATCACCCTTGACACTGAATTGAACGGTGATATTTCCAACCTTAAAACTTATAAAGAAATATATGCCGCCACCGCCTCGTTCGGCCAAGGGATCACCGTGACTCCTTTGCAGCTGATCAGCGCTTTTGGGGCGATCGCCAATAAGGGCAAATTAATGAAGCCGTATATCGTGGACGAAATTGTGAAGGCCAACGGTTTTAAGGAAAAAACCGCTCCCCAGGAAGTCCGCCAGGTAATTTCGGCCCAGACGGCCGCCACTTTGGGGGCGATGCTTGTGAACGTGGTGCAGAACGGACACGGCCAGAAAGCCGGGGTGCCCGGGTATTTTGTCGCCGGCAAGACCGGCACCGCCCAAGTGCCGAAAAAAGACGGAGTCGGCTATGAAAGCGATTATACCATTGGCAGTTTTTGCGGCTTTGCGCCGGTGGATGACCCGAAATTCGTCATGCTCATAAAAATAGACCACCCCCGCGATGTCGTCTGGGCGGAGAGCTCCGCCGCGCCGCTTTTTGGGGAAATGGCCAAATTTCTGCTACAATATTATGAGATACCGCCTTCGGTTGAGGTGGACGAGTAGTTACCTAGTTTTATCTTTGCCTAAGTGACTGATTCAAATTATTTATTAGCCGTAAATTCCAAATTTTAAATCCGAAATCCTAAACAAATCTCAATTTCCCAAATTATAAATCCAAAACCGTTTGAAACATTGGAAAATTCGAATTTCGTGTTCGTTTAGGATTTAGAGCTTTGGATTTCGAATTTATTTCATTATTTATGAAAAACTTGCTAAAAAAAATATTGGAAAAAAAATTAAGGTTTCTGGCCAAAAAAATTCTAAAAAAGTACCAGCCGGATGTGATCGGCATAACGGGTTCAGTCGGCAAGACCTCGGCCAAGGAGGCGATTTACACCGTATTAGCCGCCAAGTTTCCCAGCCGGGAAAATATCAAGAACTACAACAATGAGATCGGCGTGCCCCTGACCATTATCGGGGCCGAGTCGGGCCGGAAATCCATTTTTTCCTGGCTGAAAGTTTTTATGAAAGCCCTGGCGCTGATAGTCGCTACCAAGCCCTACCCCAAAATTTTGGTCCTGGAAATGGCGGCGGACAAGCCCGGCGATCTTTCCTATCTGACCGATTTCATTCCTTTGAAAGTGGCGGTGGTCACGGCCATCGGCCCGGTCCATCTGGAGTTTTTTGGTAAAATCGAGAATATCGTCCGGGAAAAAAGCCAGCTGGTCGCTGCCCTGCCGAAAGAAGGCTTTGCCCTGCTTTCCGCCGATGACGAATTGGTCTTGGGAATGAAGGAAAAGACCAAGGCCACTCTTTCTACTTATGGTTTTTCCGCGGCGGCCGAAGTAAAGGCTTCTGAGCCCCAGCTAAGCTACGGCGAAGGGGGCTTGGATGGACTGGAAAAAAGAAGGATCAAGGGTTTGAGCTTTAAGGTCAGTTTTGAGGGTTCAACCACCCCGTTTTTCCTGCCGGGAGTCTTGGGCGAGCATCAGGTCTATTCGGCGCTGGCGGCCACGGCGGTGGGCCTCGCTTACGGACTAAACCTGGTCGGGATCTCCGAAGCCTTGAGAAATTTTAAATCGCCGCCGGGCCGGATGAATTTGATCCAGGGGATCAAGGGAACTTTGGTTATTGATGACAGCTATAACTCCTCGCCGAAAGCGGCCTTGGCCGCCCTGGATGTTCTTGACAAAATAAATCTTGACGAAGGCATCCCCGACGAGGCAAAACCGGCGGCTTTGAAGAAATTAACCCAGGAGGGAAAAAGATTTTTGAAATTCGCCGTCTTGGGCGATATGGCCGAGCTCGGCGAGTTCACTAAAGAAGGCCATGAGATGGTGGGCGAAAAAGTGGCGGGTATCGCCGACGTCCTGATTACGGTGGGCGAAAAAGGGAAAATCATCGCCAAAAAGGCCGTTAAAAAAGGCATGCATGAAGTGCAGGTCTTCTCTTTCGACTACGCGGCGGAAGCGGGAAGATTCCTGCAAGACAGGATCCATAAAGGCGACATCATCTTGATCAAAGGTTCGCAAGTGGTAAGGATGGAAAAAGCGGTGAAAGAGATCATGACCGAGCCCTTGCGGGCGGGAGAACTTCTTTGCCGGCAGGGGAGCGAGTGGGAAAACAGATAATAATTTATTGTATTAGCATGAAAGGGGCCCGTAAGGCCTTTTTTAGGGTTGACCCGCTAGAAATTCAAAAGATATTTCTAAGTTAATCCAAGATTTTTCGGTAATAGTATTATATATAGAAAAAACCAATCCCGTAAATTTCTAACGGGGTTGACAAGTTTTCCTTAACTTGCTAAGTTAAGGCCTCGACGCGTTCTTTTTATTAAGGAGTTTTCTAACAAGCATCTCGCAGAAAGGCGGTTTGTCATGGTCAGGGAAAAGACAAGAGTGGCGATCCTGGACCGGTTGATCCGGCTTATTTCCTGGATGAGTGTCAGGGAGCTTAAAGCGATCTCCTTGCGTTCGTATGATCCTTTTACCGGTAAGCTGAAACTGCAGGCTAATTGGGGTTTTTCCCCGAATTTCACCCGGCCGGAACTAGTCGGTTTAAAAGACACTCTTTCAGGGCAGGCTTTTTCCCGGCGTACAACTTTTCATGAAGCCGATATCAGAATCAGCCCTTATTTTACCGGCGAAGACCGAGCCAGGGCGAAAAAACAGGGATTATTCAGTACGATCGCCCTGCCCTTGTTCTCTTCAGGCAGAACCATCGGCACCATCCAGCTTTATTTTACCGAAGTCATTGAAATGACAGAGGAATTGGAAAGAAAGGCGCGGCTGCTCGCCGAATTCACGAGCTACGAAATGTCCGGTTGGCTGAAAGACGAGGCGGACAAACGGATCATTCAGGCGATGGTCTATGAAAATCATGCTGAAGCGCTTCGGATCCTGCTTACGGAAGTCATCAACCTGCTTCTGGTAGAGCGGGGGGTAATATACGAGAAGTGCGGTCCTCACGAGGTGACGCTGGTAGACGGCCTCGCCCGGCAAGGGGAGCCTCATGGTCTCGGCCAGACCTTTTCTTTCGAGACTCAGTTGCTCTTTCTCAAGGCCACGGCGGAAAATCCTCAACCCTACCCCAGGCGATTCAGTTTGAACGTGCCTGCGGATGAACCATTTCTCCGGTTCATCAAGCAGGTAATGCACAAAAACGGGGTTGAGAGCATCGTGGTCACCCCTTTGATCGTTGACGGAGAGATCGGGGCATATCTCGTGGTTGATGAGATAAAAAATCTTCCCGCCTTTACAGGCGAGGATTTTGAAACTCTGCTGGAATTGAGCCAGTATGCCTCTATTCTTCTCACGCATTACGAATGCGACCGCAAGCTTCGTGAACAAAAGCCCTCCCACCTTAAATAGGGGGAGATGGTCTATTAGCCGCTCTAAAAAACAGAGCGGCTTTTTCTTCATGTTTTCTTAAATCCATAATTCCGGCCTGGCTTTTTTAGCAAGATGATCTTGCAGGAGTTGACGGGTTTCCGCCGTTTTGTTATTATAAAGCCGTCTTATGAATTAGCGCCGTCACCATGGCCAATAGAAAAAAAATAATGCTGCTTTTCTGCGGCGGAACCACTCTTTTTCCGGAAAAAGTGGCTTTTCAGGCCGTCCATAAAAAAGAGGATATTATCCCCTGGATGAAGAACGTGGCGGAAATGAAGATGATCTGCGACGTTACCCCTTATTTTATTTTCGGCGGCGAAGCGTCTGATGTCGGAGCCAAAGAATGGATAAAGATTGCGGAAACAATTGGGGCTAATTACCGGAAATACGACGGTTTCGTCATCACGCACGGCGTTGAGACTCTCCCTTACACCGCGGCCGTGCTTTCTTTCATGCTGGCAAATCTGGGCAAACCGGTCATCCTGACCGGCTCGCCCGTTCCTTCCCAGGAAGAATCCTCGGCCGAAATTCTGCAGGCTATTTTTAAGAATTTCCGCGGTTTGGGCATCAAGGCCAATCTGATAAACGCCGCGCAAGTGGCCATTTCCGACATCGCCGGGCTTCTGGTCGTTTTCGGCAGCCGGATCATCGCCGGCACCCGCCTGGAGAAATTTTCCGATTTTTCCCCCAATTATTTCGAATCTTCCAGCCAGCAAGTAATCGGCAAAATCGACTTCGGCCTGACCTTGTACGACCAGAGTTTGAAGCGCTCGGCCAAGCGCCCCAAAATCGCCGCTCAGGTGGATCCCAAAGTGACTATTTTTGATTTTCATCCGGGCATGGACTTCAGCCTTTTAAAAAACGTCTTGGATTCCCGGCCCCACGGCTTGATCATCAAAACCCAGTCCTCCAGCTTTTTTCCGGAGAGCGTTTACAGATTGCTTAAAGCCGCCCTTAAAAAAGGGATGCCCATCGTCATCTATGCCAGCGGAGGCTTCCGGCGGGTAAAAACCGAGGAGTTCATCTACGTGGATCACATGAGTCTGGTGACCACGGTGGTCAAATTAATGTGGATCCTGGGGCAGACCAGAAATGTCAGCCGGATAAAAAAAATGATGCTGACCGATTACAGCGGAGAAACGAAAGGAGGGCCGAAGGAATGAAGATATATTTTTTCGCGGCCAAAACGGAAAAAAAGAGGCTTAATGATAATTACGAAACGATCAGCCGGATTTTGCGGGCGGCCGGCATAGATCTGTATTCCAACCTGAAGGAAAGGTCTTTGCCTTCGGATCTGGCGGAAGTGAGGGACAGCGGCGGCCTGGTCTTGGACCAGATGGAGGCTTTTATCATTGAGGGGACGGAAAGCGCGGCCGATATCGGCTATTTGCTGGCTTTGGCCATCAGCCAGAAAAAGCCCGCTTTGTATCTTTACGAAAAAGGGGCGGGTTCCCAGGAGGTCTTGAAGTATCTTTCCGAAAAGAACATTCCGGCCAGCCTGAAAGTGAGGAACTACGAAAAAGACAGCCTGGAAAAGGTCCTCATTGATTTCTTAAAGACTCTGAAAGGCCGGGAAATAAGGGAAGTCGCCCGGATCAAGTTCACCCTCCGCATTACCTCATCCATAGAAAAATACCTGTATTACAAGACCCACAATACCCCCAAATCAAAAGCCGATTTTTTGCGGGAATATATTGAAAGGATGATCAAACTGGACGAGGATTACCAGGAGTTTTTGAAAAGAGGGGAATAGAGGGTCAAATTTTATGCCCACCATCACCGTAAAAACCGATCTTCGCCGAGACGCCTGGAACTGGTGGCATGCTTGCAACAAAATATCCCATGGCGTGGATTGGAAGCAAAGAATCAGCAAGGATTTACAAAAGAAACTGGTCGGTAAGACAAAAAAGCAGGCTTATCGATTTTTATTGCCTTACCTGCGCGAACTTTATCGTAAGTTAAAAATTGAACAGGAAGTGCCGAAGATTCAAAAAGTATTTAATAAAGACCAGAAGAAAATCTTCAGCCGGATGGCCAAAGTCACAGGCCGGCCGATTTATCGCCAGGATTTCACTTGCTTTCTTACCACTTTTCCGCGGGGGCCTTATAATTGTCAAAAAGGCTATGTCTGGCTGCCGATTTCAATGCAGCCAATCAATGTTTTTTTGCACGAGCTTCTTCATTTCCAGACCATTGTTTATTATAAGCCAAGAATTTTAAAACGGCTTCCTTTTGAACAATTTGACGCTTTAAAAGAGGCTTTAACGGTTATTCTAAACGATAAATTTAAGGATCTTCTGACTAAGAAAGATCAAGGTTATCAGATTCACAAAGCCCTGCGTTTAGCGCTTAAGAAACATTGGCATAAGATTAAAGACTTTTCTGAATTAATAGATTATGGCATTAAAATTATGCCGCAATTGAAACCGCCGAAAATAACCAAAGAGGTTTTATTGCGAGCCGTGCCTGTTTATGAAACCGGCAATAAAGTAAAGTATGTCAATGAATTGATAAAAACCGTTCACAGTTTTTTTGACGATAAAAAATATTTTATCGGCTATACCACGAATTTGCGGCTTTCACGTACCACGGATTTAAATAAGATTTTTCAATTGCGTCTGCGCACCTGCGGGGCGATGGCCACGGTTTTAGCCTTTGTTTTGCGTCAGAAGGGCTTTACCGTAAGATTGGTGGATGGAAAGTTGTATAGACACGGTCGATGGGGAAGACACGCCTGGATTGAAGTATTGATTAATAAGACTTGGCGGGCTTTTGACCCGTTTAGTCCTGGTTTTTTGGCAGACAAAAGAACGCATAAACGGGTTAGGGCTTATGAATCGTGGAAGGAAATGAAATTAAATATATGAATCAGACCCCTTCAAAACTTATCCAGATTATTTTACCCCATTTAATAATCGGCTCTCACTTTTTTGACCTCGGCTGCGGAAGGGGTAGGGAAGCCATTTTTATGGCAGAGAAAGGTTTTAAAGTGACGGCCGTGGATTCATCCGCTGAAGCGATTACGCGGATTAAAGAGATAGCCGAGAAAAATAATCTCAACAATATTGAAGCTATTTGCGCGGATGTAAATGATTTTGTTATTGAGGCTGATAAATACGAGGTCATTTATTCAGCTAATTTACTCCAGTTTTTACCGAAAGAAAAAGCCCTAGCCATTATTGACGACATTAAGCGCAAAATCAAAAAAGACGGTTATGTGGTAATCGCCGCTTTTACACCGGCAGACCCTTCCTATAATTTGCCGGAAGAAAAGCGCTTTAAAGCTTATTTCAATCCAGACGAACTTAAAAAGATATTCTCTGATTTTAAAATCATCCATTATTTTGAAGGAGTGATTCCGGACAAAGGCCATCCCGGCAAGTCAGAGCCGCATGAGCACGGAGTAGCGAGGATTATCGCGCAAAAATAATAATATTAAACAAATCCTTGAAATAAATTAAAGGATTTTTGTATTAAAAAAGTGGGAGAAAGGATTTATAAACCATAGACCCTGTTGAGGGTGTATTTATGGTTTCCTTTTTCCCACGCGTTTAAAGATAATATTCCCGCTTTTTTCTGTCAAGATGTGGATAATTCAGCCAAATTGCCCATTTTGCCCTTTAATTGTCTATTTAATCAATTTATGCTATAATTAAGGCAGTTAAAGTTTAAAACAAACATAAAATGTTTTTGATTTTTGGGCTTAAATTAAGGAATTTATTAGTATTAAGAGGGCGCTTTGACATTGAAGGGCGCTTTTTTGTTTAGCTCGGGTTTACGAGCTATATAATTTTGAAGAAATAAAATGGATATCATTTACTGGGGAAATTTTATCTTAATACCGATTGCCATTTTAGAGCTGATTTTGGGCCTTTACATATTATCGCGCCGGCCCCGCAGCGCGGTTTCGGTTTCCTTCGCCATATTTTGTTTTAGCGTAGCGTTGTGGGTGTTTAGTAATGGTTTCGGCTATGTTTTAGAAAGTCCTGATTCATTTAAAGTTTTTTGGTGGTATTTGACTTTTCCGTCAGCAAGCTTGATTGCTTCGGTCTTTCTTTACTTTTCTTGGGTCTTTCCCTATAAATCCAAAGAAATAAGATTAAGAGAATATTTAGCGGTAATAATTCCGACCGTTGTTTTTTCTCTGGTAATTGCTTTTTCAGACATTTTCATAAAAGGCATTGATTTTAACTTAAATCCGCCGCCTTTTATATTCGGTCCTTTTTATCATGTGTTTGCCATTTACTTTTTATTTTTTTGGATTGGAGCGTTGATAAATTTAATTATTAAATATAAAAAAAGCGATGGCATACATAGATGGCAGTTGAAGTATCTGCTAATCGGTGTTTTTCTTTCTTCAATATTTGGGATGGGGACTAATTTGTTGTTACCATATTTTTTTCATTTAAAAACCCTTTCATATGATTTTATCGGTCCGGGTTCTTCAATTATTTGGTTGGGAATGGTGAGTTATATTATATGGAAGAAATGAGTGTTTAATTATTTTATAGTATATTAATCCATAATATTAATAGGTAATCTTAAAAAATATGAAAAGTTCAAACGAATTGCTTCAAGAATTCATAAATGCGGATGCCGTAAATGATAATATAGCTTTATCGAAAGCGCCTTCTAGTATATGGGATAACAAGGGTAAAGAGAATGTATTAAGAGTATTTCAAGTGGCATCACAAACAGTACCAGCATATAAAGATTTTTTGAAAAAAAACAACATCGATTCAGATAAAGTAAGGTCATTGAGCGATTTTCAACAATTACCATTGACTGATAAAGAAAATTATTTAATGAAATACCCCCTTAATAAGCTATGTATTAACGGAGATATATCAAAAGCAGGGGTTATTTCTTCGAGTTCCGGTTCTACAGGAAAACCTTTTTATTGGCCCAGGGTTTTAGAACAAGATCTTGGAATTGCAAAAACACTAGAACTTCTGTATGTAAATAATTTTTCGATTAATAGTAAATCGACTTTATTGTTAGTTTGTCTTGGTCTTGGTGTGTGGACGGCAGGCGAAATGATGCTAAGTTCTGGAAAAATGATCGCTCAAAAAGGGCATAAATTTTCAGTTATGTGTCCCGGAATAAATTTGCCGGAGACGATTAAATTACTAAAAAACGTTGCCCCTCTGTATGAACAAACTTATATTACGGGTTATCCTGCTTTTGTAAAAGATATTATTGATATGGCAATTAAAGAGAGAATTGATTTAGAGCCGTTATCACTGAAGGTGCTAGTTGGTGGCGAAGTTTTTACTGAGGAATGGCGTGAATATATCTATGAAAATGCAAAAATGACCAATAAATATAATGACATAACGTCAGTTCTGGGATCTTCTGAGGGAGGTATCGTCGGTGTTGAAACTCCCCTGTGTGTTTTTATACGTAAGAAATGTTTCGAAAGCAAAACTATTAATATATCATTCTTTAATTCTAAAAATTTGCCGTCAGTAGTGCAATATAATCCAGGTGCTAAATATTTTGAGACTGTTAATGAAAGTCTAGTATTTACTAACTTAGGAGGGCTTCCATTAATACGTTATAACACTAAAGACAAGGGTGGTCTGTTCTCTTTTGATGATGTCATTAAAAAATTGAAAGCAAACGGGATTTCCGCTGACACAATAAAAAATGAGTTAGGGAATATATCTCAATGGACGTTTCCCTTTGCGTATATTCTTGGCCGAGGTAATTTAATGGCAACAATTTATGCTGTAAATATCTACCCAGAAAATATTAAACCAGTATTATTTGATAAAGAATTTAAGAATTTTGTAACTGGTAGGTTTGCCATGAGAACAAGTGAAACTGATAAAGAGCGCGATCAATATTTGGAAATATTCATCGAATTGGCCCCGAAAGAAGAATCAAACAATGCATTATGTAGTAAACTCGAAATTAGTATCCTCAATCATATTAAAGAAGTAAATTCAGAATTTAATAAACTATGTAGTTCAATCAATAGGCAGGATTTAATCAAGATAAGATTAAAGTCATTCCAAGACAAAAATTATTTTTCATCTGATAAACAGAAATTTGTCTTATTAAAATAACAAATATATATTTATTCTAATTAACATATTATGATAGAACAAGAACAATTAAGGCCAAGAATATTATACATGACAAAGCCAGAAGACGTTAGCTTTCTTCAGAAAATAATGGAAGATAAAGATTTTAAAATTATTGATCAATATGAGTTTTTGCTACGTGAATATATTATTGTTGAACATCCAGAGTTTGCGCATGATCCTAAAGGACAAAAGATTGAATTACAGAAGATATTACAAGAACATAAAAAGAATAAATTAGACTTGAAATATTGTGGAGTTTGGGTTTTATATTCTTGGAATAATAAATTAGTTCATTGTTTAGATAAGGAACAATATTATAAATTAATAACTGCGAGAAATAGAAATCTAGTGACTAAAGAAGAACAAACAAAACTAAGGAATTTTAAAGTTGGTATAATCGGCCTAAGTGTTGGTCAGGCAACAGCATTAACCCTAGCAATTAGTGGCATGTGTGAAAACATGAAACTAGCCGATCCAGATATTATACAAGGAACTAATTTAAACAGAATGCACGCAAGTCTTGAGGCAATAGGACAGATGAAAACAGATTATCTAGCAAAAAAGATATATGAATTTAACCCATTTGTATTTTTGAAACTATACCCCTTTCATATCACGGAAAATAATATAGAAGAATTTTTATTAGATGATTTTAAACTAAATGCAGTAATTGATGCCTTTGATGATGTAAAGATGAAAGTTAAATTGCGCTTACTAGCAAAAAAATTAAAAATTCCCGTATTAATGGCTACAGATTTGGGTGACGGATCCATAATTGATATAGAAAGGTATGACCTAGATAATAATTTACCAATTTTTCATGGCATGGTACATGAAAATGAAGTAGGGAATATGCCGAACAATATTTCTTATGAAGATCTCGCAAGAATTGCTCTAAAAATGATAGGACCAGAGAATATTCCAAATCGCATGACTGATTCAATTCGACTTGTTGGAAAAGAATTAGCTGGCCATCCCCAGCTTGCCCTAGCTTCATTTTTAGGCGGAGCACTGATGACATATGCCATTAAGCAATTAGCCTTAGGTAAGAAAATGAGCAAGAATAGATCATATCTATCTTTAGATAATATATTATAAAGTTATGTCTGGTTTAATATTCACTATTATTTCGATAATTGGAACAATATTTTTAGCTTTGGTCGTTTTGTTTAATAATAAGAAATCAGTAATTCATATATCTCTATTCATATTTTCTGTTGGTTTCGCAGGTTCTATTGGTTCGAATTATCTCACAACCTATTATAAAGAATCAAGTCAAGTTTTACTTTGGATACGTATTACAATGTTTTTCGCCTCAACATTAACACCAGTATTTTATTTATTTATTAAAAATTTTCCAGAAAGACATTTGGTAGTACCTCTAAAAAAAGTTGTCATAATTTTACTCGCTACACTAATTTCTATGATTTTGGCAGTTAGTCCATTTATGTTTACAAAGGTTGATATAAAAGATAGTAATATTATCACAAAGCAAGGGCCAGCATTTTTTTATTTTATTATAGTATTTTCTTATTTTCTCATATCATCAATAGTAATACTTATTAATAAAATTAGATTAAGCAAAGGTGTCGAAAAAAATCAATTGCGCTATGTCCTGATCGGATTAAGTGTTAGCTTCTTTTTTATAATATTATTTAATGTTGTTGCAACATTAATTTTTAAAAATTCAAAATTAGTAACTTATACTAGCATAGCGCCCCTATTTTTTATTGGTACTGTTGCTTATGCTATAGTAAAACTTCGTTTAATGGATATTCGTGTAATTATATCACGTTCCATTATTTATTTTTTCCTTGTTCTTTTTGTTTCTTCATTGTTTGCAGCTTTAACATATTCGACTGTATATCTATTCCAAAATGAATTAAGTGCAAATAGACTTATTTTTATTATCGGCATTTCGACCCTAATTGTTATTTTTCTTGATCCTATCAAACGTTGGCTTTCCCGCACTACCGATTCAATATTCTTTAAAGCAAAAATTGAATATCCCTTATTACTTCGTGAACTTTCCGAAATTATTTCCACCGAGATTGAAATTGATGTGTTAATTGAGAAGCTGACAAAAACCCTTGATAAGGGTTTAAAAATAAAGAATTCCGTTCTTGTTTTACAGAGCCGGGACAAGGTTTTTAGAGTAAGAACTTTGGGTCATCCACACACGCCGACCTTAGTTTTTGAGAAGAATAACCCACTCATTAAATATCTGAATAAGGAAGATAAAATTATCATTACGGAAGAGTTGCGGAGAAAAATTGAAGATACTGCGGAAGAGCAAGGCAAGGCCGAGCTTTCTAAATCCATGATGGAGCTTTCAAAAATTCAGGCGGGGGCCATTGCGCCGATTAAGACTCAAGAAAAACTGAATGCTATATTTTTGTTTGGCCCCAAATTATCCGGTGATGTCTATGGCCGAGAGGAAATTGACTTGATCGAAGTACTGGCTCCCCAGATTGCTTTGGCTATTGAAAAGTCAAAGTTATATGAAGAGGTTAGGAGTTTCACGCAAACATTACAATCTAAGATTGATGAAGCAACAGCCGAAATTAAATCAAAAAATATTGAATTAGAAGAAGCTAATATCCGGCTCAAGCAGCTGGATCAGGCCAAGACGGAATTCGTTTCCATCGCTTCCCATCAGCTCCGGACTCCCATGACCGGCATCATGGGATATTTATCCATGCTGACCGACGGCGACTTTGGCGCGTGCAAGCCCGAGCATTTGAAAATATTAAAAGAATTGCTTAATGAAAGCCAGCGCATGATCAGGCTCATCAACCAGTTTTTGAACGTTTCCAAGATTGAGGCGGGCAAGTTTGAACTGGCCAAGCGCGAAATGCAGCTGGAAGATTTAATCGCCGCCAAAGTAAATGAGTTAAACGAGATAGCGTTAAAGAAAAGTTTGAAACTTGTTTTTATAAAGCCTAAGGAGCCCTTGCCGAAAATTTTTGCCGATCCCGATAAATTAAATGACATTATCCTGAACCTGATTGATAACGGGATTAAATACACGGCTAAAGGCGGAGTGACCATCAGCGTTAAGCAAAAGGGCGATGAGATTCTGACTTCAATTAAAGATACTGGTATAGGCATAAGTAAGGAGGATGCCAAGGAACTATTCGGCAAATTCCAGCGCGGCACGGGCGTGGCCAGGATTCAGCCGGACGGTTCAGGCCTGGGTTTATTTTTAGCCAAAAACGTGGTGGAAGGACATAAAGGCAAGATTTGGGTGGAAAGCGCGGGCGAAGGCAAGGGAAGCACGTTTTTCTTCACACTACCTATAAAAAAATAGTTTTACCCGCTGTCATACTGAGCCCTGAGCTGCGGCGAAGGTGTCGAAGTATAGACAGCGGCCATAATTAAGCGTCACCCTTCGAGGTCCTTCGTCTGGCTCAGGACACCTCAGGGTGACAGGATAAAAACTATGCGCCAAACCAAAAAAATATTGATCGTGGAAGATGAAGCCCTGACCACCCAGATGTACAGGGATGCTTTTCAAAAACAGGGGTATTATCTGTACGCGGTCAAAAACAAGACAGAGGCCTTAAAGAAAATAAAAGACGAACAGCCGGCCATGATCCTCTTGGATCTTTTGATCCCTTCTCAGGACAGCAAGTTTGAACAGTTTGATTTCCGGACGCCCATCGGCTTGGATATTTTGAAATCGGTCAAGCAGGATCCGGCCACGAAAGACACGAAAGTGGTGGTTTTGACCAATTTGGAAAACGACCAGGCCAGGCTTGGGGCGATGTCGGCCGGGGCGGATGATTACATCATCAAAACCGAGCTGACGCCGTCTAATGTGGCAGAGAGAGTGATCGGGCTGCTGGAGAGTTGAAAAAGACAGCCTGAAGGCTGAAGTCCTGCGGTTGTTGAGGTTTGGGGCACAAAGAAGCCGCGGAATTCACCCTTTAGGGTGTGGGTGCAGCCTGAAGGCTGGAGTCCTAACGGGAGGACTTGTCATTCGATTTTTAAGGTGCTATAATTGAATTAACAAATACTTGGTGGCTACGGTTAAATCCGTGCCAAATTTTTTTGTTATGAAAATTCATCATCCGCCCCACCTATATTTTGATCACACTTATTATTTTTTGACCGCTAGGACTTATCAGGGCCAGAAAGTATTTTTTTGTGATGAGAGGAAACAGTTATTGCTAATCAGCCTAAAGGCGGAAGTCCAAAGGTATGATTATAAATTAATGGCCTGGGTAATTTTAGAGAATCATTACCATTTATTGTTTAGAACATTTAAATCCGACTATTTGTCGAAAATAATAAATCAGGTCCACGGCTCCGTGTCTTATCAATTAAACAAGATTGATAATACACCGGGCCGTAAAATTTTCCAGAATTACTGGGATAGGTCTATGCGAGATGAAAAAGATTTTTGGTCTCATTTCAATTACATTCACCATAATCCCGTTAAACATGGCTATGCTATAAGCATGGAAAATTATAAATTTTCCAGTTATGATTATTGGTTAAAACGGAAAGGCGGGAAGTGGCTGAACTCGTGTTTTGAAACTTATCCGATACTTGATTTTACAACAGATAATAATCAGCCTGAAGGCTGGTATCCATAATACGTCCCGTAAACTTCGTAAATTTTTAACAACACAACAGCTATGCCGTAGCTTTGCAATAGCGTCAAATTCACTAAAACGCCGGTTTTTGTTATAATAAAAACATGAAGAAAGTTTGCCTTATTTGCGCCTTATTAATCCTGTTTTTACTGCCAGGCGCTGTTTTTGCCCAGGAAAAGTCCTGGTTTTTTGATAAATGGGACGTCGCCATCAGGATCAACAAGGATTCCACATTTTTAGTCCAGGAAGCCCAAACCTTCAATTTTACCGGTAATTATCATTGGGTGACCCGCACCCTGGTAAAAAATAAAGGCCTTAGATATGCGGATATAAAGGTTTATGAAACGGATCAAAGCCAGCTTTCCGGCGATCAGATCGAGATCACGGAAACAAGCTCTGACATCGAGATCAAGCTGAATTTTGACCTGGCCGACACAACCCACACTTGGATCTTTGAGTATAAGGTTATCGGCGGGATCGGTTTTTTTGATGATTACGATGAATTGTATTGGAATGTTGTATCCTCGGACCGCGCGGTGGAAATAAAAGAAGCGCAGGCCACCGTTTATCTGCCCGAGAAAGTCGACCCGGCCGAGATCCAGCAGAAGATCTATCTGGGCTATACCGGTTCCACCCTGGAAGGTTATGATTTTACGGCCGGGACCGAAGAGCTGAATTTTTTCGCGGATTATATCGACGCTTACGATAATTTTACCATCGTCGCCGGCTGGCCGAAGGGAGTGGTGGAAAATCCGGGCGTTATCGAAGTGGCCGCTCTTCCGCCGGCAGAAGCCTCAAACACCAACAGCGCCGTTATCAGCCACCATGATGTTTATATTGACGGCCGGAAACTGGACAGCCAGACGCCGGTTAGGCTGGTGATCGGCTACGATATCAGCGAAGGGAAGCGCCAAATAGGGGTGAAAAGTTTCGGGTATGAGGATTTTTCCCGGGAGATAAGCGTGGTTAGAGGCGAAGACCAGGCCATTAATTATGATCTTACGGAAAAGGGCTGGCATCGGTTGGGCAGGATTATCAGCAGTATTATGCTGGTTCTGTATTTTGTCTCGCCTATTTTCGTTTTTATCATTCTATACTTCCGCTGGAAAAAATTCGGGAAAGACCCGGGAAAAAAGAAAACCATTATTGCCCAGTATGAACCGCCGGACAAGATCACGCCCGCGGTCATGGGCGTCCTGATCGATGAGAAAGCGGATCTGCAAGATATTACCGCGACGATCATTGATCTGGCCTACCGCGGCTATCTTAAGATCTACGAAGGGGAGGGAAAGACCCTTTTAACGAGAAGCAAGAAATACCGCTTTGAGAAATTGAAAGATTTTGAAAATGATTCCGGACTGAAGGATTACGAAAAAAAACTGCTCGACGGCATTTTTGGCCACCGAGACTCGGTCAAGCTGGAAGATTTAAAGGATAAGTTTTATTTGAAGATAAAGGAGATCAATGATTCTTTATACGAAGAGGCCACGGCATTAGGATATTTTGAAAAGAATCCCGCCAAAGTCCGGGCCAAATACATATTAATTGGTACCATTCTGATGGTAGTCGGCAGTTTTCTTCTTTTTGTTCCGATCGCCTGGGGCTTGATGATCTTGCTTTTTGGCCTGGCGATGCCCAAAAAGACGCCCAAGGGGGCGGAAAGCCGCTGGTGGGCGATGGGTTTTAAGCTTTATTTGTATACCGCCGAGCGTTTCCGGCTCGGCCAGGTCACGCCCGAAACTTTTGAAAAATACCTTTCTTATGCCATGGTCTTTCAGGTGGAAAAACAATGGGCGGAGCGTTTCCAGGATATCTATAAACAGTCGCCAGGCTGGTATGTTTCCTCTGGTCATTTCCAAACTTTCGCCCTCGCCAGTTTTGCCTCAAATATTTCCTCCAATTTTGCTACTTCCGTTTCTTCCGGTCTTTCTTCTCATCCTTCCTCTTCTTCCGGTTTCGGCGGCGGTGGCTTCGGCGGCGGGGGAGGCGGGGGAGGGGGTTCAGGCGCGGGATAAAAAAAGTCCCCTCTAATGAGGACGTGTAAATGAGTTTTGTTTGTCGCCGTACGGCAATTTAAGGCCCTTAGGGAGGACTTTCCGTTATCGGTCTCTCTTTAGTATGCTGAGACGCAACGTACTTATGCCCGCATGGTGGCCTCTAGGGATTAACTCCCCGACAAATTTCGACTCACTCATCACGAACTCCAGGAGGGGACTAAAAGAGCGTTCCTTGTAAGACTATATGCTTATGTTAGCGGAGACCCGTTTTTTTGTCAAGTCATTCATTATTTAAGTAATTTAATAGGGAATATTCATGTCTTTAACCAGTGGTCAAATATTAGGCATAATTGTCGCCCTTATTCTCCTGGGGATTGTTTTTATCGCCGCCAAAAATAAATTTTAGGATTTTTTGCATTTGTATCTCATAATAAAAGAATCCCGTTAGAAGTGTGACCTTCAACGGGATGAAATTTCCTCCCTTAAACCGTTCGATCGCCGCCCCCCAAAAGCTCGTATTGAGCCCGCGGTTTTTTATGGTGAAGGGTTTCGGGGACCCCTCGTAACAACCATCTTGGGGATTTAGGCTGGCGCGAATTTCGCAGTAAAAGGGAGGAAAAGAACATTATCTTAAGCCATGGATGGCAAATCGTAAGATACATCGTCTTTAATAATTTGTCAAGGTCATAAAGGCTCATGAATATAATTTCGTATCTCATTTTCTTTGTCTGGTTTTTTCTCCTGATTATTTTAAGTTATTTGCTTGGCAGACTTTGGTCCCGGATTTTACCCGGAAAAAAATACCGTTTTTTTGTCGCGCCGGGAGTAATTGTCCATGAGTTTTCCCACGCCCTGGCTTGTATCATGACCGGCGCTAAAGTGACCCGGATCAGCCTTTTCTCGGCTGATGGCGGTTTTGTCGAGCATACCCGCTCCCGTTTGGGATTTTTAGGGGCCGTTTTGATCGCCCTGGCCCCTGTCTTCGGCGGTGCGTTGTTTTTATGGCTTTTATCCCGCTGGTTCGGCTTTGCCCTGGATTTTAAGGTGATAGAATTTTCCTCAAATATTTTAGGCAATATTCGGAGCCTTTTTTTCTCGGCTTGGAATTTATTAATAAGCGGGGCGGGGGATTGGCGTTTCTGGATCTTTGCCTATCTTATTGTTTCTTTAAGCGTGGCTTTAGCGCCGTCCAAGCAGGATTTTATGAATGCTTTTTTAGGCCTGCTTTTCCTTTTTGTCATTGGTTTGGCGATTTTTTACGGGCAGGGGACGAATGCCTTCTTGGCGGATTTAATCGGAAAATATCTGGGGAGAGTGGTTTCCTTGGCCGTGATCTGGGAGTCGACCGCCCTATTGATCGGTTTGCCGGTTTTATTGCTTAAGAGATCATTTATCCGGTAATTTATTTTTTTCGGCAGAAGTGATATGATATAATCACTATGAAAAAACTTATTATCGTCGTTTTAATCGTCATTTTTGTCCTGGCCGGCCTGGGGGTGGGCGGGCTTTTCGCTTTTGAGGGCAAGACTATCCCCTTAATTAACCAGGTGATCACTATTCCCTTGGTGGAAAAAACCCCTTCTCGGGTAATGAGTAATTTTTTTCAAGATTATAAATCCATTGAATCCGCTCATTTAGCCATGAACACGGATATTCTGGCTAAAGCGCCTCAGGAGTTTACAAATGCCAGCGGCGAAAGCTTTTTGGGGGATCTGGGATTAAGTTTCATCCCCACCGATGTCCAATTTAATCTAACGCTAACGGCCGATATCAAAAACCAAAATGCTAGTACGGAGGGGAAATTTGCACTTATCGCCAATCTGGCTTACGAAGGCGCTAATTATGAATTAGACTCCGAAGCGGTGTATAAAGATGATAAAGTATATCTGCGCGTTAACAAGCTGCCGCCGATACCATCTTTTAACCTTAACGCTTATGAAAATAAGTGGTATTGGTATGGCATAAAAGAATTAGAGGGTGATTTAAACCAGGTGTCATTACCTCCCTGGGGGAACACTAATAGTCAGGCGCAGCTAAATTACTTCCAAGATACTTATTCGAAAAATCAATTTATTAAGGTTAATAATCGGTTGCCAGATGAAAATATAGAGGGAGAAAACTGTTATCATTATTCTATTGATTTGGAAAAAGAAGTTTTTAAAAATTTTCTCAAAGCCGAGTACAGCTATTTACCGGGTCTGTTCGATTACCTGAAGTTAAGACCGCATATAGATTTAGAAGCCATAGAAAAACTTGTTGATGATTTCAATGCTAATCAGGTCGAGATTTATATAGGGAAAAACGATGGTTATTTGCATAAAATATATTTTAAAGGCAAATTTATTCCGGAAAACGGAGCGGCCGGCGGTTATGATAGTCTGGAGGTAAATATATCTTTTGTTTTTAGCCGGTTCAATCAGGCGGTAAACGTTGAAGTCCCGGCGAGCAACATGTCGGTGGATGAAGTCTGGCATGAATTAACGAACGGCAGCCTTGATAGTCCTCTTAATCTAAATACTAACTCTAACTCTAACTCTAACTCTAACTCTAACTCTAACTCTAACTCTAATTCGAACTTGAACACTAATACTTCGGCCACGAATTTGGCCAAAGACAGCGATAACGACGGTTTGACCGATATGGAGGAAATCATCTATGGTACGGACGTGAATAACCCCAATACCGATGGCGACAGCTACAATGACGGCGACGAGGTAGAAGCGGGTTATAATCCTTTGGGTCCCGGCAAATTAGACAGCGATAATGACGGACTGCCCGATACAGAGGAAGAAAAATACGGCTCGGATAAAAACAATCCGGACACGGATGGCGACAGTTATAAAGACGGGACCGAGGTTTTGGGCGGTTATAATCCCAACGGCCCGGGCAAATTATTAATTCAATAAAGATATATGTTTTTTATCCTGCGGCTGGTTATCAACGCTTTGATCATCATCGGCATCACCTATCTGGTGCCCGGCATTTCGGTGAGCAGTTTTTATGCCGCCTTGCTCGTGGCGGTCATTTTGGGCCTGATTAACGCCATCATCCGGCCTCTCATTATCATCCTGACCCTGCCGGTCAATATCTTAAGCTTGGGTTTTTTTACCCTGATAATCAATGCTTTGCTTTTTTGGCTGGTCGCAACGATAGTTAAGGGTTTCAGTGTTGAGGGTTTCATGCCGGCTTTTTGGGGAGCGCTTTTGCTCTGGCTGGCCTCCTGGCTGACCAGCGGATTTATCAAATCAATTAAAAGATAAATACATGTACGTCGACTGGGAAAGAGACATTATGGACCAGGACGATCTGCTCAAGTATTTTGATTACGGAGAGCGGATGGAAAAATTGTTCCCGGTGATTCAGGAAGCGAAAGAAAATCACAAAAAGGCGCAGATCGAATTCAAGCTCAATAACCGCACCTGCCAGTTTTTGGTGGATGATGACGGGACGGGAGTCCTGCGCTACAAGCCGATTACCAGCGGCTGGTTCTAAATATATGGAATATAATAGGGGAGACACCTTATTTTTAGGGTGTTTTTTTATGGTTGACAAAGCGGGTTTTTTTGCTTAAGATAATTTGGCTCTTTGATAATTAAATATAGTCGTTGGATTAAAACCAGTAAGGAGGTCTTGTCATGCGTTGGTTAATTGCTGTTTTCTGTTTTCTGCTTTTTGCTTCGGCAGTTTACGCGCAGGATTTTATCCCGCGGAAGTTTGCCATTGAACAGGGGAGTTCCTTGGTTCAATCAGGGGCGCAAAAAGCGCCTCAATATCCCAATTATTCCGGCAAAGACCAGATCGGGGATATGATCTGGAACGTCCGCCGGGGTGACAGTCTTTTGGCCTCTTACATCTTTAAGGATAGCCAGGAAAATCCGATATTTAAACTCTGGCTGGAAAGGATTACTTTATATTCCCGAAAAAAAGACGGCACCTGGATGAAATACGCCGAAGGCGGATGGCCGGCTTGTTCTGAGCCGATCCCCAGTAATTTCTATGGTTTTCACGTCACGGTTAATCTGACCCTGCCGCAATTTCAGGAGTACCAGGTCGGCGACCGTCTTGATTTTTACTGGTATATTAAGTTCTGCGATCTCTGCTGGTTCGGCAATTGCGGGAATACGGTGGAAAAAAGCCAGTATTTCCAGGTAATCAAAGGCGAACCCTTGCCGCTTTATCCCGGCCAGTACAGCGCCAATACCCATGGCCATTCGTTTTATACGGATGATCTGTTAGAGTGGGGCGGCAGCCGAGAGCAGATCAAACCGTCTTGCGTGGCTTCCGACCTTGATGTCTATTGGTGGACAGACCATGGCTACGATCTTGATCCGGCGGAGCGCGATTCAATGGTCGTATTTGCTCGCCGGATTTCTGACGCCAGTTTTCTGGTTATTCCGGGCTGCGAAGCCCAGATAGACAAAAACGATCAGGATAATTTTCCTGACGAATTTCTGCATGGTCTGACCAGCCCCGCTTTTCTCACGCCCTGGGAGCTCGAACTGGGGGATAACACCTTGTGGACATTAGGCCAGCTGATCGACAGCCTCGAGGCCCGGCAAGGCTATTGGCTGGCGGCCCATCCTTTTGACCGGCCGTATTTTGAAAGCGACGGCAGCCAGCAGCAGTGGCCAGCCGGCAAAATAGATGAGGCATTGGCTGATCCGCGTTTCCTGGGGTTTGAGATCTGGAACGGGATGCGGACTTCAACGCAAATTAGCTTCAGCAGCGGCCTGATCAATCCTTTTCCCTGGGCCGCGGACTATTCCGACCAGACAAAGCTGATGGCTGGCTTGGCTAAGCTGGATTCGATCCAGGCCGCCCGCTTGTCGCCTTTGCGCCGGATCTTAGGCTTGGCCGGCGCTGACAATCACGGGGATTACAATTACACCGTGGCCAAGACTTTGTCGGGAGACCGGATCTGGAACAATGCCCTGGGGAAATGTTTCACGGCGGTTGAGATGCTGAGTCTGACTAAAGCCAATTTCTGGCAGAGCCTGATTGACGGCCGCTGTTATCTGAGTAACGGTCCGGGCTGCCAATTCGGAGTGGATCAGAACGGCGATTCGCAGATTGATGTCGGCCTGGGCGGCCATTTCTTTATCACCGATGCCGGCAAGGTTATTTTCAACGGTAAGAGCAATGGTGAATTCGGCGACTTTGCCGAAGGAATAATCTATTGGGTGACCGCCAACGGTCAAGACAGCTTAGTTCTTACTTTGAACGGTCGAACCGTTTCAACACAGATGCCGGTCAGTTTCCTGCCGCCGGAAGCCGGTTTTATCCGCGGGATCTTGAAAACTTCAGGCGGTTACGGCGACTACCCAGGATTAGTCATCACCAATCCGGTGTATTTCGACCTTTCCTCGGTCACGGAAGCGGAAAAGACTACTTTGCCGACCTTGCCTAAAGTAGCTGTTTATCCTAATCCGAGTCCGGGAAGTTTCGAGGTGCGTTGGACGGGGGAGAGGGCGCCGGAAAAAATCGCCATTTATGACGTTTCGGGCAAGCGAGTTAAAGAAATTGCCATTCGGCCGGGAGAAAAGTTTTCCCGCCAGATTTCTTTAACCAGCGGCGTCTATTTTGTCCAGTGCGTCTGGCCGAGATTTTCTTCAAGCGCCAAAGTCATTACCGTTCGCTAGGTTCTTTTTCATCCCCATTCTAAAGGAATAGAATGGGGATTTTTATTATTCTTGACGTTCGCCCTTCAGCGCGGTTCAGGACGAATTTATCTTAATTTTAGAGTTAGTTTTTAAAAATTCTCTAGTTATATAACAGGAGTTTTTAGTTTCTATTGACGTTCGCCCATTCGGCGCGGCTCAGGGCGAATAACCGTGATTTCATAGCTAGTCATCAACTTACCTCTTTTACTATATAAAGAGTTTTTTTAGTTTCTATTGACGTTCGCTTTTTGTTCGTATATAATGGATATGGAGATTGTGGATAAGTGCGCAGGGGTAGTTTGGGGGTATTTTAGGGCTTTTTTGCCGGGAAAGTTATTTAAATTCCAAATCCGAAATCAGAAATTCTAAACAAATCCTAAATTTAAAATCCCAAATCAGAAACCGGTTTGGAACATTGGAAAATTGGAATTTGGTACTTGTTTAGGATTTAGTGCTTAGGATTTATAATTTAGGCAAGCTTATGGATAAATTAACGAAAAAACAGCGTGAGATCCTCAATTTTATTCTTGATTATCAGCAGGAACACGAATACTCGCCCTCCTACGAGGAGATCGGGGAAAATTTCGGTCTGGCTTCGAAAGCGACGGTTCATGCCCATATCCAGTCTTTAAAAAAGAAGGGGTATTTGACGGGTGAAGCGGGCGCGCCGCGCGACTTGGAGTTGACCAGCCAGGTTTTAAAAACAGGCCGGGCGGTTCAGCTGCCTCTCTTGGGCCTGATCGCGGCCGGCGCTCCGATTGAGGCGATTGAGAACCGGGAGATGGTTTCCGTGCCGGCCAGCGTGGTTCGCGACCCGAACTCCTTTGTTCTAAAAGTGAAAGGGGAATCCATGATTGAAGACGGAATCTTAGAGGGCGATTATGTGGTGGTGGAGCGCAATTATTATCCGAAAAACGGCGACGTGGTGGTCGCCCTTTTGAATAATGAATACGCCACTTTAAAAAAGTATTTCCGGGAAAAGACGAAGATCCGCCTTCAGCCGGCCAATAAATCAATGAAACCGATTTTTGCCAAGAATCCGGCCATCCAGGGAATAGTGCGGGGGATATTCAGGATATTTTCAAATGCGTAAAGCAACGCGGCCGCCGAGAGCCGCGTTGTGTTTTAAGAAAATATCGCCAGCGCAGGTTTCTGCGCCTGCGCGGTAAAACCCATATGCACCAAACCATCAAAGAACCCATTAAAGTCTTAGTCTCATTTTTCGGCCAGCAAGTCAGGCCTCTCGCTTTTTTTTGGAAAGGGAGGCGTTATGAGATTGATAAGATAAATTTAGTCCATTCTTTGCGGCAAGGAAGGGACACGCTTTATTATTTCTCCGTTTCCGATAAAGCCAATTTTTACCGCCTTTCTTTTGATACTGGTTCATTGGCCTGGTCTTTGGAGGAAATATACGCCGAGGGGTGATTCGGCTCGTTTTTTTTAAATAAATCCCGTTAGAAAATTATTTTCTAACAGGATAAAAAAATGCCTGGGCGGTTTCCTCTTGATGATTTTTAGGGAAACCATTCCCAGGCGGTTTGGCCTGCCTCTTTCCTCGGTTTTTTTCACCCTCTTTAATCCCGAAGGGGAAGTCACGAAGAAGGCAGAAGAACCATCTTGGCATTATACACCAAACAGGGTTTTTGTCAACCCCTTTCTTTTTCCCAAAGAAAAAGGCGCCAGAAGAAAGAGTCGCCTTTAAAGCGGTAGGGTCGGTGGATTTTCGGCTCTTTTTCTGGCGCCGGCAAAATAAAGGTCGAGGACCAGTGCCTCCTTCAAATATTGCTCATATTGGCAAGCCCCTCAAAGGAGGTAACGAGGAAAAGGGGCTGAAAGAGGGGTGACGTCTCTGGTCCTCAACCAAAGTATTTTTGGGAAAAAGGGGGCCGGGAGTCCCTGAAAGGTCCTCTCGTCCGGAACAGATCGACAAAAGGGTGGTCTTGGTTACTCCCAGCTCCCAAGCAGGAGAAACGCTTTAAAGTCACGCGCCCGGTTCCCACACCCTGTTTGCAGATTTTTAAAGCATTTCTCTGCCTATGACAATGTGCGTTCTTATTCTACGTGATTAAACAGATATGTCAAGCATCATCTTACATATTGACATGAATTCGTACTTTGCCTCTTGTGAGCAGCAGGCTAATCCCTTTTTGCGCGGCAAGCCGGTGGGAGTTTGTTCTTATTTATCTAAGAACGGCTGTATCATCGCCTCGTCAATGGAAGCAAAAAAGAAAGGAGTGAAAACCGGCTGCCGGGCGGCAGAGGCCGAGATTTTGTGCCCGGAGATTATATTGCTTGAAAACGAGCCGGCCAAGTACCGCTCGATTACCGAAAAGATATTTTCTATTTTGTCGGAATATACCGATACCCTGGAGCCTTACAGTATTGACGAGGCTTTTTTGGATCTGACCGGCTGGGTTAAAGATTTAGCCGAGGCGAAAAATATAGGAGAAGGTATCAGAAAGCGCATTAAACAAGAAGTAGGGGATTGGCTGAAGTCTTCCGTGGGAATTTCGCATACCCGCTGGCTGGCCAAGTTCGCTTCCGACATCGCGCCCAAAGATAGTGTGTTGGCGATCAAAAAAAACGAGATCGACAAATTTTTAAAAAGGCCCTTGACCGATGCCTGGGGGATCAATGTCCGGCTGGAAGCGAAATTAAAAGCCCTGGGTATTTTTGATCTGCTGGATCTAAAAAATTACCCGGTGGCGAATTTGATGGAAAGTCTGGGCAAGACGGGCTATTATCTTTGGGCCAATGTCAACGGTTTGGCGGGTGAAAAAGTAAAAAGAGGGGAAATAGTCAAACCTAAATCTGTCGGCCACACTTATTGTTTGTATAAAAAATCCCGCGATATAAATTACCTTTCATCTATATTGCTAAAGCTTTGCGAAAAAACCGGCCGGAGATTGCGGCTTTTACGGCAAGAGGCCTACCAGATCGGCTTCGGCTTGGGCTTCGAGAGGGGCGGCGGTTTTGGTCAGCAGAGGCAGATAAAAGCCGGTCTTTTCACCACCGCCAGCATCTTTGCCGCCGCTTTTGCCATGATGAAAAAAATCAAATTAAACGACCAGGTTTCTTTTTTAGGCGTTTCGGTCGGAGATTTAAAGCCGATTTCCCGCCAGATGTCACTTTTGGCCGATAATCTGAAGGAAAAGGAGATAAATATGGCCATGGACGAGATCAACGATAAGTACGGGGAGTACCTGGTTTTTTGGGGCCGGATGTGGGGGACAAAAGATTTCGCGAAGGATAGGGTGGGATTCAGAAAAACCGTGGATATCAACCATTTAATGCTAAGGTCTTGACAAGCAGGCTCGAGTATGATAAGGTTGATTAAATTGAAAATCAACATATTTTTATGAGGCGAAGAACGCCGGCCTGTATAATTGGACGCTTGGGCCGTCGGGAGCTAATAGCGTAACCGGCATCAATTTTTATTGCCCAAAAACGCCTCATTGCCAGGTGTTTTTTTGAACGTTCTTTTCGTGATAAGAGCAGGTCAATATTAATGAGGCGAAGATCCATTACTCGTATCTGGACGCTTGAGTAATGGTGAGCGAATAGCGTAACCGGCATTGTTTTTTTGATTAGGCGCCTGATTAATGGGCGTTTTTTATTTAGCCAATAAGTTTTATATATTGGGGGGAAATCCAAAGAGAAGGGGGGTGAGATTATGATGTGGCACATTTTCATCATCGACCTGCTTTGGTGGCTAAGGTAACCACGAAGCCCATAAATTAACCCTGCTTTCGGCCCAAGTAAGCAGATAACCAATCACGTTCTTTACGTAGCGCCTCGGCGCGCTACCGGGAGTCCGTCCCTGCCAATCCCCCCAGCAGGATTAAGGCGGACTCCTCTTTTTATTGACAAAAATCTAATTAGCTATTACACTTTTAAAGAGAGATTATAAGTTCATTTTCGGCTCAAGGAATTGAAGAGATGAGGCTTAAAACGGTCGGCGAGGCTTCGTCGTGTCTGGTCTTCATTTCTTGAGCCGATTTTTTTATTCGGGAATTTTTTCTTGACAAAAGAAGAGAGGGTGATAAAATTAAATTAGAAATGAGCCGTCGCAAAATATAGCGCCGTCGCTAATATAACAATGATGTGAAGTGTTTCTCCTTAATAATTAATTCCAAGGGATTTGCGGGCGAAAAGATAAAAGCGCCGTCGCTATCACGCGCCGTCGTGATAATTTGTGGATAAGTAATTATAACGTCAATGGACTCAAGGACATCAAAACCTCTCTTAGTTTCAAAAGGGATGAACAATCGCTTAATTTCCTCGATGAAAAGGCGGCTCCCAGATTAAGGCGGAGCATTTTTTCTATTACATACGTGGTGGCTTAAGGAAAGAAAAAAAATATGGACGTCAACAAAGTGACATTGCTAGGTAATTTGGCCCGCGATCCCGGGGTCAAAAGATTGCCTTCCGGCCAAAATTTGACCTTTTTCCGTTTGGCCACCAATTATGCCTGGAAGGACATTAAAACCAAGGAAAAAAAGGAAGCCGTCGATTTCCACCCCGTAATGGCTTGGGGCAAATTGGCCGATATCATCGCCAAGTACCTTAAAAAAGGCTCCCGGGTTTATTTGGAAGGCCGCTTGCAGCAGAGAAACTGGAAAGATAAAGAGGGCAAATTTCAGAACCGAACCGATATCGTGGCCGATAATCTGGTGATGCTCGGGCATCTGGGGAAAAAGAAAGAGCCGGATGAGCTAGCCAAAGAAGAGGTTAATCTGCAGGAAGTAGAAGTGGAAGAATAACAAATTATCAGTATAATAATTTAAAAAAATTGAAAAAGGGTCTGATGAAAACAATTCCAGTTTCATCGGACCTCGGCTTCTGCACACTAATTGAGAGATGATTACCTTTCGTTCTTAACAACTTAAAAAATAAATTTAAGCCACCAAAATTTGTCTATAAAAAGGTATTTATTTTTCGAGTGTGCGGAAGCGGAGAAAAATAGTATAATAAAGATAGAATCATTATTAACTTAAAATAATATGGAAAATTCATCAAATCAAAGAAAGAAATCAAGCCCTTTATTATGGCTAATTTTGGCGGTGGTTGTTGTAGGTTTAGGGGCTTATGGAATTTATGTTTATACGTCAGAAAAGACAAACGGGAATACGAATACGGTAGTAAACGCCAATTCCAGCGCTAATACTAATGCTAACACTTCAATTAATACTAATTTGAATATTACTATTGATGAAGAAACGGGCTGGAAAGTGTACAAAAATGATAAATATAGTTATCAGGTTAGTTATAATCCTGATTGGATAATTGGCGAAGAAATAATTACTGATAATGAAGAAAATGTGTATGATTTTGTTTATCTTGCAAATAATGAAGATAATTTAAAAAAAATGTCAGATCAGCAAAATGCTTCTTTACCCACAACTGGATTTAAAGCAGCGATAAGTGTGGACAAAGGATTGGGTACTGATGCCGATCTAAAGATAGCGCTTAAAACAGAATTTGGCAGAGATGCAATACCTCTCGTTAGTGAGAATTATTTAACAATCAATAGTTTACCGGCTTATCGCGCATATCGGCAGCTAAAAAGGGGAGCTACGGATTCTTTTGGGGATTTGATCGAAAAAACTTCAACGGCTCTAGAATATACCTATTTATACAATAAAGATTTGTATAGATTTAATTTTACCATCTACGGAGAGAATCCCGAAGAATGGATTGGTCAATTAGATACTGTTGCTAAAGGATTCAAAATCGCAGGCATATAAAATTATATGTTAGTTGCTTTAACACTAATATAATGGTTCTTTAACAACTGGCATTATTCTTTTAGGGAGGTGATGAAATATACTCCGCTAGTCATTGTTAGCTATGAGTTCAACAACCGATTTGCTCTTTTAAAAAAGAGCAGAAAGGAGGATGTCATGTGTCGCTTTACGGTATTTTTGGTATTGCTGGTTAGTATAATAAGCAAACCGGCAATGGCTTCGATGCCGATTTCTTCGCCTTGGGGGGGGGGGGGGGGGGGAAAAAATAATGA
>JBAZMP010000002.1:0-262274 GCA_041649715.1 Patescibacteria group bacterium | reverse complement strand
TGAATTTTTCCGGCATGGTGTATACATCCTGCGCTTCCGGCTTTTTTTCCGGCTCAATGGCCGGCGGCTGCGGCCGGTAAGGCTCGTAATTAGGCTTATTGTCGTCAAACATATTTTTCTCCTTATTGTATATTTTTATTGGTTAGTATTGGTTTTATTGATCTCAACGTTTATATTCAGCAAATTGCCGGCCCCGTTCGGATTAAATCCATTTTCCACCTCGGCGCCATCCTGGTAACCGTCGCCGTCGGTATCCGCTTTCAGGGGATCGGTTTTATAAACCTTTGCTTCTTCGTAGTCGGACAAACCGTCCGCGTCGGTATCGGCTTTCCCCGAATCCGTGCCTAAACTTTTTTCCTCATCGTTGCTTAGCCCGTCTCGATCATCATCGTTTAAAGTTTGGCCAACGTCAACGGGCGCCGCCGCGGCTCCCTGATTTATTGACTTATTGGAAGCGGCGGCTGATTGATTTACTCCCCCATTTGCCGTATCGCTGTTTTGACGACTGATAAAGGTAAAATATACCCCCAGCCCCAGACCGACTATAATTACGACGCTGACAACAATAATGATAAGTTTCTTTAAACTCCCCAAGCCTCTTATTTCGGCCTCTGGCGGCCTGTTTTCCGGCTCTATTGCCATAAACTAATTATACCTTATTAATGACATATTTTGAATTAAACTAAGGTCCAGTGATGCGATAGTTAAAACAGGCGCAATCGGAAGGAGAAACGCAGAGATTATAAGTGGGGATAGGACTACTAAGGAACGTCCCCTGACCCCTGTATTCTAATTGCGCATACAGCTCATAATTGAGCCCCTGATCAGTTTTATAGGCATAAAGATAAGTCCCGCTCATGTCGCAGGTAAATGATTTGGAAGGCTCATCCCAGCAGGTATTCTTGTCGACGGTCGCGGGAGAAGACGCCTTGCATAGAACGCTTTGCCTGGGATCCTCGGGCAGGGCTTTTTGCAAAGCATTGGCTAACGTGCCCTGCCAGGAAACCTTCCAGTTGGAAAACGTCATGTTTTTCAGGTAGCTGCCTGCTTGCATCGCAGGATAAGGGATAGATTCCTGATGATCGGCGCGATAACTTTCCAAATAAGATATGATCGTTCTTAAATCGCTCACCCTCCTAAGATCACGGGCTAGCAAGGGCTTGTCAGTCGCGTTCATATTCGTATTAAAATACCAATTAGAGACCATCTGGTTGAAAATGTCTACGGTACTTGGCTCCGCGTCATCGTTATAGGAAATAAGATAAATATTATTATACAAGGTGCCGCCTTGCAAATTTGGGGCGGCGACATAAACGGTCCGGCCGTCTCTGATCGCCTCATATCCATCAACGGTCGTCGTCTGCGGCGAACCTTTTATCTTAATATTAATATCATACCAGGCGGTCGGGGAAAGCAGTTCGGGATTGGCAAAAATGCGCACTCCGATGCCGTCTTTCTTCGTGTCATCTGATTCCTTGAAAAGAAACTGTTTCAAAACGTTCCCGGTCTGGCCGCTCGCCGTCTGAATGTCAAAAAAGGGCAAGGGCTTATTATTAGTAAAAGTACAATTCGGAGTCGCGGCTGGACAACAAGTCTCTCCCGTCGGACAAGTGGCGGCGTAATTGGCGGAACAAACATCCGCGGCTGAACCGCCTTGGCATAGACCGTATAGACCGCGACAATATTCTAAGCGGAAATTATAGCTATTGCCGCATCCGCCAAAAATTACGTCACTTTCGCAATTATTTGCCTGGTCGGTAAAAGTCCAGGCCACATCACAATTGATCACGCGCACCGCCGCTGTCGCCTCTTTGCTGCCAGTGAAACCAATCACTGGGTCTAGGGCCTTAGCTTCGACTTTTAAAGTAGTGTTGCCATTTTTCCGGGGAGCAGCGGGCTGAGCGTTGACCGTATCAGAATCACCTGGGGCATTCAAGACAAGAATACTGCTGTCGGCGACTGACCAAGACCACGTCCAGCTATAAACCCCGGGGATTCGATTTATTTGGTTATTATTATTATCGTAGGCTTGAGCGGAAAATTCTTTTGCCGGATCAGACTTCATAAAAGTATGAACAGTCGGATCAATCGTAATCCGAGAAAGCTGGCAGGGATCGGAAGTATTGGCCGTGGTGAATCCGAATTGATAATCACCGCCCATCGCGATTCCTTGCGCGTTTTTGATGCCCGCGGCTAACCTGATAACGTATTGGTTATTACCCGCCAAAAGACCAAAGTTCAGGCGCAACCAACGGCTGCCAGCGGTGATATTTTGTGAATTCACGGGCACGGGTCCGGCCGGTGGCCCGGAACGCATAACAGTGATATTTCCAGGCGTGAAAGTAGCAACATCCATATCTTGGTTAAAACGGACCTCGATCACCGTATTCAAACAGACATTGGTCGCGCCGTCCAACGGCGTGGTAGAAGCGACGCTCGGACGATCATGA
Source organism: Patescibacteria group bacterium (assembly GCA_041649715.1). Classification (GTDB taxonomy): domain Bacteria; phylum Patescibacteriota; class Patescibacteriia; order JAXHNJ01; family JAXHNJ01; genus JBAZMP01. Next base: position 259,824 of record JBAZMP010000002.1, on the reverse strand, counting down.
CAGCATTTATCCGCTCCGCAGGCGCGCGCCGCGCACTCGCTGTCGGCGGTACAAGGCGTACAGTCGGCGGCCGCTACGGTAAAAGGCCAAGGATTGCTGTCAATCGCACCCTTCGTAATTTTAAGGCCCTCGTTTAAGGAAGTCTGAGCGCCGACCGGCACGATAACCCTGATATTATTATCTTCCCAAATGGCCGGCGTATAATCCGCTTCAATCCGGCCGACTGAATTATAAAAAGTGACATGATCGGTGGATTGCTTGCTGGTCCCGAAATTTTTGCCCCTAATCTGCACCTCCGTGATGCCTTCGCGGCCGCTTTCCGGATTGACATAGCAAATGCCGGGATGAGAAAGATTGTTTACGTCAAAATTAGTGGCTGTGCTCACTTCCGCCGAATCAAAACCCCGCACGACCTTTATCGACCCGTCAATCGCGTCATCCGCAAGGTCGGCGGTCGAAGCGTTTGGGGACTCGCGGACAATCCGGGTATTTGTCCAGGTACCCGGACCGCAAATCATCGGATTGGGAACAATCCCCTCTTTATCGCCGCCAATACCTCTAAATAATACCTTGCTTTTACCATCCTCGAAATTGCCGAACCAACAGCCGTTAATCGTCACCCAGGTGCCGACGGCGCCGTCCGTGGGTAAAAAGGAATTTATCACCGGCGTGCAATGATTGTCCCTGCAGACACTGCCCGGACAAGGATTCGCCGGTTGCGGGTTGCAATCCGCGTCGGCATAACAATAGGTCGGATCGACTGTAATATTTAAAACACCACGATTGTTTAAGCTGCCGACTGAAGCGAATATATTGGTCGCGCCCGGATTTCCCAGAGTGGCAACCCTTTGAGCAGAATCTACATTGCCGTCGCCATTGCTGTCGGTATTGCTGACATTGGCCAAACCCAACGGCAAACTGGTCCAAGACCAGTCATAGGCATTGCCGTTTAATATCTGACCGCCGGCATTACAGCTGTCCGGCGAACCTTTAGCATAGGCCGTATATGGCAGATCAGTCTGATTGATCTTCGCCGTGTAAGTCGCCGGCGAGACATCCACTGAAGCCGGGGCGCACAATGAGGCGTCATTCTTAGTTTTATATTTCCAAATAAAACTGGTTCCATCATTAGGATTGCCGATGCTCACGTTTGCCGTGCTCTTGATTCCCTCGAGCAGGGTCACTTTATACCAACTGTCAGGCAACATGTTAGCGGAAGGAATGATGGTTAATGTCTTGCCCGGGATATCATAACTTACGGAATATACGGGAGCCGGCATAACAAAATCATTACAATCAATATCTGTGCAATGGTCTAATTTGATATTAGCGGTCGTCATCGTATTCCTGTCCATCTCTTCACTGAACGTGGCCCCGGCCACCGCGTTGGTGCAGGCCGAATCGCAAGTCGGCCAATACCGGGTGACTACCGGCACGCCAGGCGGGTACTGATTGATTGTAAAAGGAACGCTATTTGAAGTACCGATATCATTAGTGAGGCTAGCGTTGCTGGTCCCGCTAAAGGAGGTGCTTGGAACCGAACTGTATATTTGTCCGTCTGACCAAGAAGAAATGGAGGGCGACAATCCAGGCGGAATGAAGTCAATTCTTCTCGTCGCCGGGTTGGCCGGGTTAAACCGGATTCCGGTTAAAGTGACGGCCGTGCCCGGATAGGTCACGCTTGGCGAAATAGAAAAAAGACAGGGGCCGGTGGCTTCCTTGTCGCTATTATAGGTATAGTTATAGCCGGCGGCCGTGTTTTGCACGCCGTAAGTCGCGCCGTAATCAATAGAAAATTTAATGGCCACGGTATTGGGAAAAGTGACGGGACGCGGATCAGGCGAGATGGTGGTAATAAAATTGTTTCCAAAACCCTGAATATCAGCTGTTAAGCTGCCAAAAGTCAAATTTATCGGTGTCGCCGCGTGGGCAGCGGTACCGGTAAAACAGCTGCCGTTGATGGTCAGGCATTCGCCGATCAGGCCGGCCGATGGGGCCGGGCTCAAGGAAGCGATAGCGGGGGTACAGGTGCAATCGGCGGCGGTCGCCACCTTAAATTGCCAAGCAGTAGCAAGCGTGCCGCCAGACGTATCAATGACCAGATTGGTCGCGATCGTCGCCGCGTAGGTATGGCTGGGAGAAAATGGCGTGGCTGGAACAAACTCATACCATTTGTTGCCGTTGGCCGGCGTACTCTCGTTAAAATCCCGAATGGTCAAGGTACCGGCATAGTTGCTTGCGCTCCCCGTTGTGGTCGTGCTGCCGTTTATACCGATGACTCGTGGCGCGTCTTTGGGCCCAGCAGAAATATCGTTGATCGTTAAAGTCACGTCATACATGTACATGGCCGTGCCAAAAGTCGCCCAAGCATGGACGTCCGGACATTCATTGTTGCCGGTGGGATAAAATCCGGTAAAGCCGGGCACGACATCGTTGGTTTCAAACCACCATTCGACCGAGGCCGGCGTCATGGTGTTACCGCAAAGATCCTCAATATTTTGGACCGTTATTTTATACCAGGTAAAAGCTTCGAAATAACCGCCCTGGAGGAAAAGATTAAAGCCATTAGCTGCTTCGCCCACCCTTAACTTGTCCGGGTCGACGGTCCCATCCGAATTTGAGTCGACCGCGCCGCCTACTTTTAGGCTTCCGTTTTGGGCGTCGTATTGCTGTATGAAAATATTATTGCTGTTAGGCAAAGACGGGTTAACTGAATCGACCACGGTGCCGGCGTCAACATTTTCGGAAAAAAGCACGGAAATGGTCGGTAGCCGCGGCACGTTTGTGTCGGGATAACCAGCTTGGGTTGATAATACGGGATAAGCGCTCACCAGGATGGGTTCGGCAATATCCTTCTGATCACTGGTATGAAAAGTGCACTGGATTTCTGTTCCGGCGTCTTGGCACCATGGGCCAAGAACAAGAGTATCAAAACTTGAAAGATTCTTCCTGACGGGGGCCGACACATCCTGAATGCTTTTTGGCAGATGCAGCCTGTAATCGGAAAGATCGTCAAAGTAGACCACATCGCAGGTATTGCCGCCGCCGCAATCGGCGTCGTACCGGCAGGGATCATTGGGCGGATTCGAGCATCGCCTGGGATAGAAGGTAACCGTCCTGGCGTTAGTCTGCCAGGCTCCTTCCTTTTTCACTGAACCATCGACTTTCTCGATCTTTAAAGTATCGGCCGTCACCGCGCTATCGACCGAGGTACCGTAGACGCCGTTATTGAACCGCGATTGGATATTGCTGCAGGTATAAATTTCCGAGAGGTCGGAAATAGCGCTGGTTTCTATGTCGTTCAGCCTAAAATCCGTGGGAAAAGCCAAGCAAAGGGCGGGATTGGCCGGACTGCCGTTGGGCACCCAAACCGGCGGCGATCCTTGACAGACATAACAATCATCCGCGGTATGGGCCGGGGGCGTGCAGGCCTGATTTCCATTCCCGTTAGTCGCGTCGGTGATAAAATGAGTGACCAGCAAAAAAATCGCCCAGGACAGCAACACAATGATTACACCGATAATGGCGTTTAATATTGTCTTTTTCGCTTTTTTGATCTTTTCTTCGTTGCCCGCCGAGGTCAGCCACAAAATTCCGCCGTAGATAAGATAAGCCACCGCCACCAGGCTGATAATGCCTAAAAACCATCTGATAATATTAATGACCAGGGTCTTTAAGTTTACGGTCGTCAAGCCAAGGGTGCCACCGACATCTTCTAACTGCAACGCCGTCTGGGCGGAGGCTAAATGAGCGCAGACAAAAAAACCGCCGACCGACAAAAAAACGACCGCGAGGATACCAAGATAAATATTTTTTTTGCCTCCTCTGCCCATACGAATCAGGCTTTTTAAGTGGTTTGTTTTTTATTTAGTTCTTCTTTGACGATTTTACTGATCAGCGTGCCGTCGGCCTGGCCTTTTACCTGCTTCATGACCGAACCCATTACCCGGCCGAAATCCGCCGGACCCTTGGCTCCGCTTTCCGCTATCAATTCATTGATAATATCCCTAAGTTCTTCTTCGGAAAGTTTTGCCGGCAGATAAGCTTGCAAAACCGCCAGCTGCTCTTTTTCGTGGTCGGCTAGATCTTGACGCCCTCCTTTGTTAAAAGCAGTGATAGAATCCTGGTGTCGTTTGGCCACGCGCAGGATCACTTCCAACACGTCATGATCGTCAAAATCTTTCCGTTTGGCGATTTCGGCGTTTTTCACCTCGGCCTTTAGCATCCTTAAAGCCTCCACGGCCAAATGGCGGCCCTGTTTGAAAGCCGTTTTATAATCTTCTTCCAGTCGCTCCTTTAGGGTCATTTCTTTTTTTCTTTTTGCTTTAAAGTAAGTTTTAGAATCTGGCTCAATTTTTTGGGATCACGGATGTCATCTATTTGCCCCGTTTTACGCAAATATTCCTTGGTTTCCCGCAAGGATTTCCGCCGCAAAGCTTCTTCTTTCACTTGTCTTTTGTTTTTGGGGGGCTGGTAGAATCTCCCTTTCTTGGCCCGGAGCAATGTTCCGCTTTGTTGCATTCGCCTGGTAAAACGCCTCAAGAGGCTTTCCACCGATTCTCCGTCTCTTTTCCGTACCTCGACCAAGTTGTTCACCTCCTTTTCAAAAGTGTTATATTATTAGCTTTAATAATATAACATTTTAATTGTATTAAGTCAAACTAAAAAGCCGCCAGCTTACCGCCGCCCAGGAGATGCAGATGCAAGTGGTCAACTTCCTGGCCTGCCTGCCGACCATTATTTATGACCAGGCGATAACCCTGCGACAAACCCGCTTTTTCCGCCACTTTTTTGGCCGTTAAAATAAGGTTTGCCAAAAGGTTGGCTTCTCCTTCTCCGACTTCGTCAAGAACGAGGTGTTTTTTAGGAATGACCAGGAGATGAAGAGGTGCCCTGGGTTTGATTTCATAGAAAACGAGAAATTCATCATTTTGCCAAAAAATGCGCGCGGGAATTTTTTTGGCGACAATTTGGCAAAAAATACAATCTTCCATTTTTAGGGCGTATGGTTGATAAAATTGGTGTTGGATTTTTCCAGACGCTTCCTCACTTCTTGAGCGATCCTTTTATAATCCAACACTTCCTGAATGCCGCTTTCCATATCGCGGATAAGGACCGTGTCATCCATGATTTCCTTCTGGCCGATAATCAGGGCAAACTTCACGCCGAGTTTGTTAGCCACTTCCAGCTGATCTTTCAATCCGTTCTTGGACAAATTCTCTCTTACCTTAAAACCATCCCGGCGCAGCTCCTCGAAAAGTTTCAGGCATTTTTTCCGCGCCTTGTCGCCTAATTGAGCGACAAAAATCTCTCGTCTGTCGGCCGCCGGGGCCGCGATATTTTTTTCCTTCAGTTTAATGATCATCCTTTCTATGCCTGCGGCAAAACCGATCGCCGGCGTCGGCCGGCCGCCCAGGCTCTCCACCAGATTATTGTAGCGTCCGCCGCCAGCCAAGGCCGACTGACTGCCGACCTCTCCGTCGGCCGTCCAGACCTCAAAAATGGTCTTAGTGTAATAATCCAAACCCCTCACTAAATGAGGATTCAAGGAGTAGGATATTTCCAGATCATCTAAAAATTCCAAAACCTGGGTAAAATGAAGACGGCAATCCTCGCAGAGATGATCAACAATCTGCGGCACTTCCTTGGCGATCTCTGCGCATTCCTTAACCTTACAGTCTAAAATCCTTAAGGGATTTTTTACCAGTCTTTTTTTGCAATCTTCACACAGCGAACTGCGGCGCGGCCGGAAAAAATCCACCAAAACCAGCTTGTAATCCTCGCGGCAGACCGGGCAGCCGATACTGTTCACCTGGATGGTCACCGGCAAGCCGATTTCCTGGTAAAAAGAATGGACCAAAAGGATAATCTCAGCGTCAATCACCGGGTCCGCTTCGCCTAAAACCTCAAAGCCGAGTTGCCAGAGCTGACGATAACGCCCCGCCTGCGGCCTTTCATGCCGGAAAAAGGGCCCCCAATAATAGAGCTTGATCGGCTGGGGCTGATTAATCATCCCGTGCTCGATATAGGCTCGAGCGATCGGGGCCGTGCCCTCCGGCCTCAGGGTGATTTTATCGCCGCCCTGGTCGACGAAAGAATACATTTCCTTGCTGACAATATCTGTTTCCTCGCCTATGGAACGGGAGAAAAGAGAGGTCCCCTCCATGATCGGGGTATCGATTCTTTCAAAACCGTAGGCGGCCGCCATCGCCCTCACTTTATCGCCTAGCCAGAACCAATAGTCTTGGTCTGAAGGCAGGATATCCTTCATGCCGCGCAAAAGCGCGGGTGGCGTTATCTTCGCTTCTTTTTTCTTGTTCATAATTTTATAGATTATATTCGGGAGTAGTAAAATGCTTCAATTTATAGAAAGGCCAGGCCCGCAGCCACGCCTGGCCGACGATCTCGTCCCTTTTTATGGCGCCGAAGCTCCGCGAATCCAAGGATGACGGACGGTTGTCGCCCATGACATAATATTCATCGCTTTTCAAAGTAATGATATTATTGCCGCTGGTCGTAATATCTTTAGCCAGATATTCTTCTTTCAAAACCCTTCCCTCTGGATTATCTTTATTGTAAATTTTGACTTCTCCGCCGTTGATCTCTATTTTTTCTTGAGGCAAGCCGATCACTCTTTTAATCAAGTACTCTTTGGCGACAAGCTTGCTTTTAATGACCACAATGTCCCCTCTCTGCGGGGCAGAAAAACGGTAACCGATCTCATTGATGATCAAATACTCGTTGTCGTGAAAATTCGGTTCCATGGAAGCGCCTCGCACATAAAAAGGCTGGATAAGAAAATACCGGATGGGAATGATAATGGCCAAAGAAATCACCACGACCTTCACTACCTCTATCACAAAAGAAAGGAAAGACTTGCTGAACGAAGGCAAAAATTCTTCTTTCCGCTGCAGCCTGGCTAGCCGCTTAAAACCCGGCCTTACATGACTAGCGTCAATTTGATCTTCACTTTCGCTTTTTTTTTCTTCTCCGCCCGAGGCGGATCGGCCTTGGGCCGATTGTTTTTCCGGCATAATTTTAATTAATTTTTTATCTATTTTTAGATTCTTTATCAATGGTGGGCGCGATAGGAGTCGGACCTATGACCTTACGGATGTGAACCGTACGCTCTAACCAACTGAGCTACGCGCCCCCTAAAAACGCGCTTTTTGGCGAATATAAGCCAAATTTACCCAAATTATAGCACAAAAAAAACGAAAAATCAATCTATTTTTCGGAATCTCAATTTCAAGACCGACCACATGCTTTCCAAAAGCATCCGGAAATAAAATTTTGTTTTCCCCGATTTTCGGCGGGGAAAAATAATAGGTATTTCGACGACGCGGAATTTTTTTTTGTAAGCCCGGTATTTGGTCTCAATGTGAAAAGAAAAATTTGAGGCGCGTATTTTTTCCAGACCGATGCTTTCCAGAACCTTCCGCCGGAAAGCGTTAAAGCCGCCGGTGAAATCATTGATGGGCGGGCCTAAAACTAAACGGGTGTAAATCCCGCCGAACCGGCTGACGACTCGCCGGATAAAATCCACGTCGTTTTTTCCCCATTCGACAAAACGCGAACCGATAACCACATCCGCGTCTTTCTCCAATCTTTCAATCATGACGGGCAAACGTTTGGGATCATGCGAAAAATCCGCGTCCATTTCTATAATATATTCAGCTCCTCTTTCAAAAGCGTATTTTATGCCCGCGATATAGGCGGTGCCCAAACCGAGTTTGCTCGGCCGGTGGATGACATGAACGCGCCGGTCCTGGCTTTTTAGTCCGTCGGCGATTTGACCCGTGCCGTCCGGAGAATTATCGTCTATAATGACAATTTCCAAACCGGCGATGTTTTGGCTGAAAACGGCCGCCACGATATTCTTGATATTTTCCGCTTCATTATAAGTGCCGATGAGTAAACCTATTTTCATAGAATATTTATTTATTCATTAAGCGCGCCTTAAGGGCCAAGAGCATGCCGCCGTGTGATTTTTGTCTTTTGATTATAGCAAAACCCATCGTTTGAAGCAATGGTGCCAAATCGCGGGATTTTATCTTGTTGAGATGTGTCTCGTGCCAAACTTTGCCCCGCCCCAACCGCGTCCAGACAAACCAAATAACACGAAAAATCAGACTTTCCGTCGGCATCAGGACCATAATCTCCCCGTCTTTTTTCAAAACCCGTCTCATTTCATAAAGCGCTTTCTTCGGTTCAACCAAATGTTCAATAACCTCAAAACAGGTGATAAAATCAAAAGAGTCGTTAGGAAAAGGCAGGCTTAAAGCGTCAGCCACCTGATAATTAAACCGCGGATACTTTTTTTTACAATAGGCGATACTGGCGGGAGAAATATCCACTCCATGCCCCTCGACTTCGCCTAATTGATTCGCCACTTGATTCATCAAAAAACCCCCGTGACAGCCGATATCCAGATACCTAACTTTCCGCCTTGGGACCAGGGATAAAAGCGTTTTGAGCCGGCGGCGATGCCAAATCTTCTGCCAAAAATTTTTGGCTAAGCCGACCTCGTAATAATCCGGCGGCACCTCGGCATGCTTCTTGTCTAATTTTTCTTGATCAACCATAAATTTTATTTCTCGCCCCACCCCTTTCCGGTTTTAGTTCAATTTCTGATTTTTTCCTCGGCCTCGGGCCGAGAATAACGAACGGCGTCCCTCACGATCTTAAATAACTTTACCGGCTGGCGCGGTAAAATGCCGGGGAATGTTTTGGCGTAAGTGATATAGCTGGTGTAGATTGAACCGATCCATATGTAAAACTTCGTCAACTTCAGTTTAAGCAAGAATTTGAATACGGGGAGGAAAAAATCGGGCAAGGCGCAAAATAACGGGCCCAAATACGCCAGCCTAATCTGCCAATCTTTCTCGTCTTCCGTATAGTTGTTCAAGACCGATTTCAAGCCGTATTTGGTGGGAGTGAATTTATCCTTTAAAAACCCCTTTTGGAGGGCATAATCCGTCAGCTCGGTATTGGGATAAGGCGAAAAAATGCCAAAGGTGGGGGCGGATAACCTTAATTTCTTCATGAAAATAAAAGAGTCAAAATCTTGTTTGGTCGTCGTACCGGGAATAGCCAGCATGGTGTTGCCGTAAGTCTTAAAATGATATTTACGGGTGATCGCAAAAGATCTGATCACGACCTCATTAGGCAGATTTCTTTTTAAAATCCGGTTTCTCACCGCCTCATCGCCCGTTTCCACCGCCATACCGATAGAGTGGCAACCCGCCTCTTTTAGGATTTTCGCCCCTTCTTCCGTGATCGTGTTTGAACGCGTAATGCAATAAAAAGGAAGATTTATTTCTTTTTTATACCGGCGGGCAAATTCCTTCAGCCAGTCATCGACCTGATGGACGAAAGTATCGTCCGCGAAACGGATAAAACGGACGGGGGGATACTCCCTAATCACCTTTTTTATTTCTTCAATTACATTGGCCACCGACCTTCGTCGCATAATCGTCCCGCAACCCCCAAACATTTTATTGTAAAGATGATTATAACAATAGGTGCAATTATAGGGGCAGCCCCGAGCGGTTAAAAAAGACCGCAATGCCGCGGAACGATAGTAAGGAGCTGCTTCATAAATAATATCGCGGTCGGCAAAAGGCAGAGCGTCTAAATTGTCGATTAATTCCAATTGGACCGATTTGCTGGCTTGACTCATCACATTGGGAATACCGGAAAAATTCTCGCCCTTTTCTATTCTTTTTATTATCTCTATGATCGCCCGGTCACCCTCCCCGAGACAAATCGCCTCAAGATTCAATTCACTTAAAACTTCGGGATAAAAAGTCGGGTGGGGACCGCCCATGATCCTGTATACTTTCCGGCCGGTCCGCCGGCGCCATTTTTGAACGAGTTCATCCGCCTCTTTAAAAAGAGGCGCATCAGGTGTCATGGTGCTGTAGCCGATCAGGACGGGCTGGAATTCTTCGATTTTTTGGATGATCGAATCTTTCTTTAAGACGGCCAATTTGGTTTGGTGACCGTATTTTTTGCAATCCGCCGAAAGCCGCATTAAACCTAAGGGTTCGCTTAATAGAAGTTCCGGGATAACAAAAAGTATTTTCATAAATTTCTTGCCCGTTTATTCCTGTTCATCTTTTTCCCACCAAGACGTGGTCTTCTTTTTAATCTTTTCCACGCGAAATAGTTTTTTAAAGACAGCGTTCAATTTTTCCCCGAAAATCAAACTGAAGAGCGCGAAGACGATCGAGAAAATCATTAGCCCGAACAACAACCAATAAATAAACAAACCCCGGTAGTAAACCTCGACGGTCGCATTTTTGTCGCTGCCCAAGGGAAAATACATCATGCCCACCCCGGCCTCGTAAGGCTTCTTTTTCTCGCCGGAAAGGGTAGCCCGCCAGCCGCCGTAATAGGTTTCCTTGAAAAGAATGCCTTTGAAATTTTGGCTGGTGATCTTAATCTCTTCTGATTTATTTCTTTCCAAGCTAAAAGGCGGGGGAGTTTCTGGCGCCAGGGTCACTAAGGAATTTAATAGGACCCGGAAAAGCCTGCCTTCTTCAATGTTGTTATAGCTTTTAATGTGGTAGGGCAGATTCATCCCCGACCAAAGCACCTGACCCTGACCCAAATTTTCCTGCACTAAAATGGCCTTATCATTTTGGGTCAAAACGATTTGCGCGCCGGATTTTATCGCCGCCGGTTCCGCGTAAGAAAGATTCCAGGGACCGTCCTGGTAGACTAAAGCGTCAAATTTCTGCGGATTAATGTTTTTCAGCAAATCGGGCTCTTTAATGGCCAATTGCCAGACCGAGCCCAGATCTTCGCGCTGAGTTTTAGTCACCGGAAAAACCTCAGGCAAAGTCCCGTCGGGCAGATTACCAATATCCGACTCCTTGACATCCGAGCCTCCCTCTATAAATAGCTTGCCCCCCGTCTTCACATAAGCCGCCAGTTTCTGCCAAGGCTCTTGGGGAACTTTCTGAAAATTTTTCTCTTTTTTATAATGGTAATCATAGAGCAAGACCGCGTCAAAATCATTCAAATTAACTTTAGTTAGATCATCAATATATTGGGAATAACGAATCGGAATAAGGGATTGGGAATTAATATTTTCCATGGCGATGATGCGCAGTAAGGTATTATAACTTTCCTGGGTCGAAATGATTAGAACCGTAGGGGCATTGGTCGGCCTGACAATCGGTGAGTAATATTGATCCTTGGCCTGGTAAAAATGGTAGCCGGTTTGGGGCATCAGCTGCTCTTTGGCCACAAAATCCGGATTGGTATAAAGATAGGAAGGCGCGGCATAACTGCCGCTCGAGTATTCGATATATTTGATGGCATACCAATCAATCAAGAAAAAGGCGTAATTCTTGGCAATCGGCTCCGGCTGCTTGAAATGCTCCATGGCCTCCCCGGTCATGGAAGTATCCCGCCAATACTTATAAGCGCGCATTTTCGGCCCTTCGGGGTCAGCATAACCGCCGGTCAATGGCAGATCGTACAGGGCATTCCACCAGATGTTCATGGCGCCGGCCGTGTGCAAACGGTGGTTTTTATCCGCCGTATCCAACCAATCCGGCATCACCTCCTCTTTGTTAGCCTCATTGGGGTGTGCCATCAGGTTCTCCGCCGGGGTGGTAATAACGGATAAGCCAGTCGTATTCCTCACGACCCAGTAAATGCTGGGCGCAAAAATAAAGCCGGTAGCTACCGCCGCAATGGCCAAACCCTTTAAAATAAAGCCGAAAGATACTTTTACCTGGGCGTTTTTTTCCGCCCTAATCTTTTGAAAAAAAATCGCCAGTATTCCCCCTAAGGCCAGAGGGAAAAACCAAAAGGCGCGATCCGACCCTAAGGTTTCGGCAAAGAAGTTTTTCCCGTAGTACATCAGGACTTCATAAATAATCACATAAAGGCTTAAAATAATGAAACCTAGGGATTTTTTTAGCGCCTCCCTAAATTTCTTCCGGAGCAGAATAAAAATAATCAGCAGACCCGAAGTAAAATAAAAAGCGGGGTTGGTAAAAGTAAAAAGCCCGGGCAGAGCGTCTTTCTTGGCCCAAGCCTGAGTGGCCGTCTCCAGCATAGTTTCAAAACCAAATAGCGAACCCAAAAAAGCCAAGATATACGGGTATAAAGCCAAGCCCCCCGAGAGCAGGAAAAAAAGGAGGTAAAGGAATAGATCCTTGAATTTCTTGCCCGAGAAAAATTTATGATTCGGATCACTATTAAAGAAGAGAAGAATAAGACTAGGGATAAAAACGAATAAACCACTCATCCCCTGATGTCCGGCGACCGAAAGACCGCTTAAAACGGCCGCCATCAACAACCATTTAGCCTGCCCCCGGTCGAAATATTTCAATAATAAATAAAAAACGAGCGGCGTAAAAAGCATGGTGGCGGAAAAGGCGCCAGCGCCCGCGCCGAACAAATTCACATAAATACCGCGTGACCAAATTAAGAGACTCGCCAGGAAAACGGCAAATATTTTATTTTTAGAGAGTTTATTAAATAGGGCATAACTGAAGACAAAAAACAAAAAAAGTGTCGCCAGGGAATAAATCCGATTGGCGGTGACGCTGGTAAAAAAATTAAGCAAGGGCGCCCCTAAATACATATGCAACCAGGGATAGTCAAAAACGGCCGGCAGGCCATTGAACCAGATATATTTCCAAAGCATCGGCGGCCAAGTGGCAAAACGATAGAAATAGCCGAAATAAGAGGAAGTTTGGTAAAAATCCCCTCCCAATGGGGTCACATGGTGGTAGTAAAAACTCGCGAAAGGCCAAAAAGAAAGGCCGGTCAGGACGATTAAAATCAGGTGGGCAAACATCGAAACCGGCTTAGCCCGCCAAAAGCTCTTCTTTTCTTTTTTAATCTCATTCTTCATCTTTTTCCCACCAGGAGGTGGTTTTTTTCTTTATTTTATTTAATCGGAATAATTTTCGGCAAGCAAGGCTTAGGCCCCGACCGAACACCAGATAAATCAAGATTAAAAAGATAGTCACTAAAGAAATAATAAACATGATCCAGTATTTCGCGTCTCCTTTGTAATGAAGACTGAACGGAGCTTGGTTACGGACGGGAATATACATGAAGTCAAAACCAGCCGAGTATATTTTTAAGTCATCCTGGCCTTGCTTGGCCTGCCAGCCGGGATAAAAATACTCTTTGAAAAGCACACCCTTGTAATTTCCCGCGCCGATCATGATATTTTCCGCCGTCGGCCTCTGCCAATCAAAGGGCGATAACTCTTCTTCTTTTAAAATGACTAGCTTACCTAAAAGATGGTTAAATAAATGACTCTCTGCTAAATTGTTATAGCTCTGGATGTGATAAGGGAGATTTAAACCCGACCAGATCACTTCGCCCTGGCCCAATTTTTGTTGAGCTAAAACCGCCTCTCCTTTTTGGGTCAAAATAACTTCTGCTCCGTCTTTAACTTGATTAAGGTCGGCATAAGAAAGTTTCCAGGGGGAATCCTGATATAGAAGTTTGCCAAAATCCTTAACGGCAATCCCTGAAAACAGACTGTTGTCTTTAATCTCGGTTTGCCACTCACTGCCTAGTTGATCACGAGTAGTTCTGGCCACCGGAAAAACCTCCGGCAAAGTCCCGTCGGGCAGATTACTGATATCCGATTCCTTGACGTCCGAGCCTCCCTCGATAAACAGCTTACCCCCCGCCTTCACATAGGCCGCCAGTTTCTGCCAGGGCTCTTGGGGAACTTTCTGAAAATTTTTCTCTTTTTTATAGTGATAATCATAAAGCAGTACCGCGTCAAAAGGCATTAAATCATGATCGCTCAGCTTATCAATGTATTCCGGGCCTTTGATCGGAATAATATAGCGGGAATTAAGATTTTCCTGAGCCAAAATTCTCAAGATGGTATCGTAACCCTCCTGATCAGCCACCACTAACAAACTCGGGGTATTAGTCGGCCGGATAATCGGGGAAAAATTATTTTTATTGACCCCTAAGATCTGATAATCCCCGAGTCGATGGCCCAAATCGACGATATCCGGATCGTCATAATAAGAGAAGCCAGACACGAATTCAATATTACGGATAGCCAGCCAGTCAATATGAAAGAGCAGGCTGTTTTTAGCGATGGCCGCGGGTAAACCCCTCTTCAGCTGACTGCCGTTGAATAATTCGTTGGTCCAATTGATATAATTGGTGTTGATATCATTGACTAGAACCTGGTCATAACCGCCGGTCAGGGGAGTTTTATAGATGGCGTTCCACCACAAATCCAAGCCCGAGGAAAAGATACGTTCATTGATATTATTCTTATCCACCCAGTCGGGTATCGCTTTTTCCAAAGCAGTAAAATCCCCCTTAACGACGGCCTGATGAATTGCGTCAGCCGGCGCACCCGCCACGGCGTTACTTTTATCATAAGTCTGTAAGATGTTTAGGCTTTGCCAATAACCGAAAGGAGTCAGAAGAAGCAAAAATATTGCCAGGGTGATAAAACCGACAAGCCACTGACGGCTATGACTCCTTATCACTTCTTTGGCTTCTCCCCAGAAAATAGCCACCGCTAAGGCGATTAAAAGCGTCAGTATAAACCAGTTCTCCGGCGGCGGCAAAGAAGAGCTATAAGGATTAATGCCGATGACCGTGGCCAAATTAAAAAGAATAAGATACAAAAAGGCAAATATTACCGGCATTATTTTCCTTAAGCTGACTTTTAGTTTTTTTCCGATTATTACAACTGGTAATAATATGACGAAAAGAACCAATATCATCGGATTGGTTTTAGTGATGATGGAAGTGAAGGCTTCTTTTGTTATCCAATCGGATATTTCCCGAGTGGCTCGGGAGGCGAGAACGTTAATAAACGTGAAATATAAGTAGTAACTGGCCATTAATCCGGCGACAAGAAGATAGATTAAACTGTGTTTTATCTTGCTGGCCCGCCAGAACCCCTCTTTTTCTCCCCAGGTACCCCAAATAATTAAAAAACCCAAGGGCACGATAAAGGGAGAGCCGCTCCCTGACTGACTGATGATCGAGATACCGGCCACCATGGCCGAGAGCAATAAATATATTAATTTCTTATTCTGGAGATAAATAAAGATTAATAGCAAAGTCAAAATAAGGAAAAGCTGGTTAGCGGTCAAGGTCAGGGAACCGGCAATAAGCAGCCGCCAGGTGCTGGCCGACCAAAGCAGAGCTACGGCTAGACCAATTGAAACCAGATATGATTTGCATAAACGGTAAAAAAGAAAATAGGCGAAAAAACCGTAAAGAAAAAGAGTGGCCAAAAAATAATACATCGTCCCTTGGAAAACTCCGAAAAAATGGATAACCGGTTGAACCAGGTAAAAATTTAGCCAGGGATAGGCGATAATCGTCGGTCCGCCGTACTGCCAGATATACCGCCAGCTGCCCGGCGGCCAGGTTAAATTATCTTTGAAATAATTCGATAAATTAAAAGAGTGATAAAAATCATTGCCGAGCGGAGGATAATAGCCGTAATAGACCCTAGCCATCATATAAAAGGCGGCAAAAATTAAGGCGCCGCCAAAAAGGGTAAAAAGAAAAAACCAAAGAAAGCGAAGGCCGCTTCGGGTTTTTTTCTCCTCCTTATTTACAGGTAAACTTTTATTAGAGGACATATATTATTTCTTTTTGAATTTGAAGCGGACTAATTTCCCCAAGTAGGCCAGGGAATCCCGGAAGAACCTGACGCTTGTTTTCTTGTCCATCTTTCTCTTATATAATACTTCAATTTCTTTAATTTTTAAACCGGCATTAAAGCTTCTGGCCATGATTTCCGTATCCCAGAACCAGCGCTTGTCTTGGACCTTTTCAAGCACAGGCTGGATTTTTTCCCGGTTAAAAAATTTAAAGCCCGTTTCCGTATCTTTAAGGGGGAGGTTCAAGATTAATCTAACCAGCTCGTGATACCCTTTTGTCAAAATCCAGCGCAAGTGTGAGGCCGGCCCAAAGGTATAATTCCTTTTCCCCGTCACCACATCAACTTCACCTTTCAAAATCATTCTTGCGGCTTCGGGTATCCTCTCGGGTGAGAGTTCTAGGTCAGTATCGATAAAACCGACCACACGCCCCTTGGCCATTCTCATGCCCCGGGAAACCGCGCCGCCCCGGCCAAGATTAACGGCATTTTGATAAAGCTGGCAATTATCCTGCTTCAGGCAGAAATCCTGGGCCAAGGCGCAAGATTCATCCTGACCCCGATCGTCAATAATAATTATTTCGTAAACCAGGCCGGATTGGTTTAAAAGATTATAAATACGCCCCAGACTGGCCGGCAAAGTCGGTCCTTCATTGTATAGCGTTAAGATGAGAGAGAGTTCGATTGGCTTCATAGAATGATATTTGGTATGATTATGAATATGTTTATCAAAGTGATAAAATTCGGTCTGGTCGGTCTGGTCGGGGTGGTCGTCGGTTTCGCCGTTATTACCGCCGAGGTGGAATGGTTCCATATCAATCCCCGGCTGGCTTGGTATTTCTCCACCTTTCTGGCCCTCTTAAGTAACTTTTTCTTAAACAATTTCTGGACCTGGTCGGAAAGAAGCGTGAAAAAACTCGGCGAATTTACCAAAAAAATAATCTTTTATTATTTGATGACCGCTTTAACCGTGGCTTTGAATTTTTTTATTTATAACGTGCTTTTGAATTACGGCTGGCATTATCTTCTCGCCTTGGGTATCGCCATCATCATCTGCGCCGCCCTGAATTTTGCCGTCTATGAGCTGATCATCTGGCCGACTAGTCTCAGCTCCCAAAAAAATACTGAAAACCAGCCTTAAGCAGCCGAGGCAAATTCAACCAGTTGCTTAATTTGAAAATTTCTCGGAATATCCTTCTTGACCTCAGATAAAATCGTCGGTAAGCTTCGTGCCACTTTCTTTCCAAAAGCGGCGCTTTTATTTCTCCCCGCTCGAAAACGGCCCTGCCTTCTAAAAGGCCGTAGTCGTCCCAATTGCGGGTGAGAAATTTTCCTTCTTTTTCCACTTTCTGAAAGAACTCCGTGCCCGGAAAGGGAGTCGCCACACTGAAATGCGAAACTAAAGGGTCTAATTCTAAAGCAAATTGAATCGTCTTTTCCATTGTTCCCTCATTTTCTCCCAGGTTGCCGAACATGAAAAAGCCCATGGTTTCCAAACCGACTTTCTTAGCAGCCGTAAAAGCCTTCCTTACCATTTCCAAGGTGATTTTTTTGTGAATGTGGTCCAATATTCGCTGATCCCCGCTTTCCACCCCAAAAGCCACTCTTTTGCAACCGGCTTTTTTCATGGCGGCTAAAAGCTCTTCATCGACAAAATTGACGCGGATACCATTATTCGTAATCCAAGGCACATGACTCAAATTCTTCTCGACTAACAGATCACAAATTCTCAGGGCTCTTTTTTTGTCGAAATTAAACAAATCATCCTGGACACCGATCTCCGTGGCGCCTAACTTATTGACTAAAAAGTCCCACTCGGCGACTACGTTTTCTGGCGTGCGGGGTCGCCAGGAGAGGCCATAAATCCCCTTGAAACAAAAACTGCAGGCGTACGGGCAACCCCGTGAAGTCATCAGATAAAATGCTTTGGCTTTTCCAAAAGGCCGGTCACGTAAAGGTTGGGTCACTGAATATTTGTCACTTTGGTAAAGATGATAAGCCGGCCAAGGCAAAGTGTCTAGGTTATTATTCAACGGCCTGGCCGGATTATGAATTAGACTATCCCCTTCTTTAAAAGAAAGACCGGAAATATCGGCCAAACCTTTTTTCTCCGCCAAAGCTTCAACCAATTCCAATACCGTTTCTTCTCCTTCACCTCTCACCACGGCATCAATATAGGGGAGTTTAAGAGACTCCTCTGGCAAAGCCGTGGGGTGCGGCCCGCCCAAAACGATAAAGGAATTACCTTTTTTCTTGATTTCTGAGGCTATTTCCCACGCGCTTTTGATCAAAGGAGTATTAGCTGATATCCCGACTAACTCTGGCGAAAAATTAGAACAGTAGTCCACCGCCGACCCTTCTTCTACCATACAATCAAAAATTTTTACCTCATGACCGGCTTTTTCTAAAACCGCCGCCAAGTAACCCAAACCCAGCGGCCTTTGGGTCGGCATATTCCAAATTTTGCTTTTCGGATAAATCAAGAGAACCTTCATATTTTTTCCATCAGCACATAAAAATGATGCGCCATATATTTCTTGATAAACCACGGCCATCTTTCCCAAAATGACGGCTTTACCGGCATATCATCCTTATGAGGGATAAATTTTTTTAGAAACCGGCCACACTCATAGACGTCCAAAATAAACCAGGGTACGTCAAAAGTTCCCTTCTTGATGATTTTCAAATGATCAAATCTTTTCGCCCTCTTTTCTACTTTTTTATAATCCATCAAATCCAGTCGGCCATGGTCCCAAGATTTAAAAATCATTAAATGCCAAAGCCGGTGCAAAATTACCCCTAAATTTCTTTTATTGCCGGTAATGACTAATATGTACTTTTGGCTCCGATTGAGCATTTCTTTAAAAAGCAAATCCCGGTCTTCACTTTGCTCATACTCGCAGAAATTCCAGACCAGATCCGCCGTCGGCGGATTGATTTTTATATCCAAACCTTCAAACAGCTCTTCATGGTTCCCCATTAAACGATTCGCGGGATATTCTAAAACGGCTTGAATCTTGAGTTTTTCAATCAAACGGCGGAAAATCCCGCTTAATAGATATTTTTCATAATTGGAGCCGTAGCCGATTTTTTCGTCATACTCCATAGTATTTTTTCCGCGTCAGGGTGATAAAAATAATGCTGCCGAAATTCCGGACCAGTGGCACTTTCTGCCAAAATTTATTCAGGGGCACGATAATCTTCATTTTCTCTAAGAATAACAGAGGTGGCCAGCGGCAAGGGAAAATTTTCTTCACTTTTATTTCAAAATCATCTTTAAATATTTCTTTGACCAACTTTAAATTAATAAAGGATTCATAAGGCGTGCCGCAGCCGCTCAGTCGTTTCAGCCATCTTTCACCCATAATTTTTAATAAGAGGCGGCGGACCAGATAATAAATCAAATTAAAACTCCATTTAGTCGGCTCGCTTAAAAAAATCTGGCCGCCGGGCCTGACTAGGCGTTTGAGCTCTTTTAAACCTCTCCTTTGGTTCGGGAGATGATGGATCAAACCAATCACATAAATAAAATCAAAACTTTGATCGGCAAAGGGCAGATATTCTCCGTCCGCCACCACTTTGAAAATATGGGCTTCGTTTTTTCTTAAAAGAGAAAAGCTTAAATCGGTTAAAACCAGATTTTTATCGGCGAACATCGGCGCGAAAAGACTGATCCCCGCCCCGACTTCCAAAACCTCGTTTTTATTATCTTTTAAGAGTTTCAGCTCCTGGCTGATTTGTTCTTTTAAATCGCGGAAATAAGGCCGGGACATGAATTTCTCGTAATCATCAACTGCATCAAAAACCAATATCTCCTTTCTTTTCCACTCATATTCCTTATTTTGGATCTGTGAGTCGAATATTTCTCCTTTCACTAAAACCGGTATTCCTTCTTTTACGGCATAAGATCGGCCGCACTCTGGACAATAATAATGGCCCATTTTAAGGGATAAACCCTTAAGACACACGGGGCAGACGATTATTTTTTTTAAATTGTTCATCATCTTAAATGAGTAATGACTTTAAGTAAAGTGCGGTTATGACCCAACATATTGGTGTAAAAAGCATTGGCCAAGGGACAGGCGCATTCTTTGTTTTTAATGCTTCGCCTCACTTTTCCTGCTTCCGGAGAAAACCAAACCTTTTTGAAATCATAATTATTGTCTCTCAAATTGCCCAAATTATCCGCTCGGATACAGCAGGGCCAGATCTGCCCGTCCGCCGAAATCTGCGCCGAAGCCACTCCTGCGTAGCAAGGAATTACTTGTGTCTCCTCGCGCAAAATTCTCTTGACTGCTTGATAATATTCCAGGCGGAAAGCTTCAGTAATACGGCCGACTTTTTTAAATTCATGCTTTTTTATTTTTTCACGCAGCGAATCAATAATCAGGCTGTATTCTTCCGGCGAGGGCGTAATGTCATAAGTTAAATTGTCTAGCTCTACTCTCCTCTCGGCGATCTCGGTGATATATTGATCCGGTTTTAATTCGTCCAGGACGAAATTAAAGAGTGTCGGCAGATCTTTAGTATTAAGTTTGGAAATGACGGTGTGGATCCCCACCGTCAAATTGTCATAATCGAGCTGTTTTACCCCCCGATAAGTTTTGATTAACTTCTCGAAAGACCCCTCAACTCCCCTGATCTCATCTTGTCTTGGCCCTAAACCGTCCAAAGAGAAATTGATTATTATTTTCACTTTATTATTTTCTTCACAAATCCTCTTGACTTTATCTATAATCACTTCTGTCAGCAGACCGTTAGTCGGAATGGTGATAATATTTGGTTGGAGATAAATTTTCACCAATTTGACTAATGCCACCAGATGAGAGGCCAAAAAAGGCTCGCCTCCGGAAATAGTCACCCAAAAAATACCTGACCCGATTTTTTTTAATATCTTTTCCCATTCCTCTATTTTTAGCTCTTCCACTTTTTTCTCCCAGATATGGCAGGTTTGGCAACGAGAATTACAGACGCAAGAAATACCTAAAGTAAAATTGACTGGCTTGACTTTTGGCCAGCCAAAGCGCCGGAAAAGACGGTATAAAAAGGTTTTTAAAAATATTCTAATCATGATTAAGTTTCTTGGTGGAAGGACAGATCTCCCACACGGTCTGACTGTCTTTTTTATAATGATAGGCATAAGCCGCCAAGATCCTTGCCCATACTTCTAGCCCGATGACGATGGGAGTATAGGCGAGAGATTTGACGGAAAATTTAAAGTTTCTCATCAGCGTCAGGAAAACCCGCCGGCCGCTCATCGTAGCCACCATATAGCCCTGGTTCTCTTTCAACGCCAAAAGGCCGATGTTAATTCTTTTGCGCTGGCGGATAAATTCGCGGACATTCTCCGGCCCGCGGTTATAGACGATCGCTTCCGGCACATAAACCAAACGATAACCCTGTCCTTTTACCAAAGGCTCGATGTTGGCCTCGTCCACGGCTGAGGTTTTGGGTATCATTTGGAAAATTTTCCGGAAAGCGACGAGCTCCCCCATTTTGGGGATTTTTAAGGCGATAAGATGATGCAGCCGCCAAAGTGTTTGGACCGCAAAACCAACAGGGGTATTATCCTTGTTTAAAGGAATGACATGGGCTCCGGTCATCCCGACTTCAGGTTCGGAAAAGGGCAAAATGAGGTTCTCAATGGTATTTTCTACCGGTAAAGTATCGCCGCTTTCCAAGACCAAGATATTCTCCCTGGCTTCCTTGATAAAAAAATTAATGGCCGAGGATTTACCCTCCCGCTTTTTCTGACTGATTAGCCTGATGCGATTATCCTTTTTTATATATTCGCGGACGATTTCTTCCGTCCGGTCAGTACAGCCCGAGGCAATGACAAAAATATGGGAGATTTTGACTCGGCTCAATTTTTGGTTAAGCAAAGCTTCCAGCAATCGGCTGATATTCTTTTCTTCATTGTAGGCCATGATCCCGATATCGCAGGCGGTCATATTAAATCCAGGTTAAAAAATCCTTAAGCATGGAGAAGAAATATTTAATGCTCCACCACGAATCAATCCTTCCGAGCGCCTTGAAAATCATTTTCGGCCGCAGGTAAAACTTACGAAAGGCTTGGCGCCGAAAATCCATGATCTGGCGGCTGGAAAGAGAGAAATAATCTATGACACAGAAATTCTGTTCAAGGTAGGGCCAGCGCGAATCCACGAGCCAATTATTCTGCTTGGCCTCTTGATAAAACTGGGAGCCGGGAAAAGGCACGGCGCAGTAAAACTGGGCATAATCCAAGGGTAATCTTAAACAAAATTTTAAGGTTTCTCGCATCGTTTCCTGCGTTTCGCCGGGCAGACCAAAAATCACATGAGCCGTCACATCTAAACCCACCTCTTTCGCCAGATTGACCGCTTCTTCGATCTGCTTGAGCGTGATTCCCTTCTTTGCCTGGTCAAGTATTTTCTGGCTACCTGATTCCACCCCGTAGCCGATCATCCAACCACCCGCCTTTTTGATTAAGGCCAGCAGTTCCCTGTCGATCCCGGTCACGCGAGAATTACAGACAAAACCGATCTTTAAATGCCGGCTGATTATTTCCCGACAGACGGCCTTAGCATAATCATTATTTAAAGTGAAACTTTCCGTCCAGAAAAGAAATTCATCAACCTTGTATTTATCCTTTATGTAAACCAGCTCATCGACTAAATTTTTTACCGAGCGTAATCTTACCTGATGGCCGTAAAATGCGGCCGCGGAACAAAAGGTGCAGTTGAAGGGACAGCCGCGGCCGGTATCCACTAATAGGAAGGGTTTGTTTTTAAAAGGCAAGGTGTATTTTGAAATATCCACCAAGTGCCAAGCCGGAAAGGGAAAGGTGTCCAAATTTTGAACCAGGGGCCGGTCTTCTTGTTGAATAATCTGGCCGTTCTTCCGGTAGGAAAGGCCTTTTATGTTTTCCAATCTATCGCCTCGATTTAAATAAGCGGCAATCTCTTTAACCGTTTCCTCGGGCTCCCCGCGCACCACTAGGTCAAGATCTTTTGCCATTTCTAACGTTTCTTTGGGCAAAGCGGTGACGTGGATGCCAAAAACCACGGTCAGAATACGGCGGTCAATTGATTTGGCCAGAGCCGCCACTTTTAAATCGCTCTCAATCGAGGGAGTGGCCGTGTTAATAATCACTACCGACGGGGAAAATTGCCGTATAATCTTTTCCAATTGCCTAAAATCAATGTTTTCCACGATGCAATCGTTCAATTTAACCGCATAGCCTTCTTTTTCAAAGATGGCTCCCATGGTCGCTAGAGAAATTGGCGCCCAAACCGCGGTCCACGCCCCTTTACGTTGCATGCATCTCCCCTCTCTGACCATGGCTATGCCATCGGGAGCGGGAGGATTCACTAGATATATTCTCATGAATAAAAATATAAATATTTAAGACAACTGTATATATAGCGCCACCAAACCTTTGACAATTTAATGACAGAACAGCCATATTTCCTTTTATTTTCATGACTGGGTATTTCCGTCACCCGGCCACCTTTCCTTAAAACCTTAATTAACATTTCTTGTTCAATGGTGGTGATGTTTTCTTTTAAATCCAATTCTTTTGCCAAGGACGCTTTAATTGCCCGGAAACCATTTTGGCTGTCGGTCACGGCGGTCTTAAAATGATGGTTGATCAGCAGAGTAATAATATTGCTGCCTAATTCGCGGAAAAACTTATTGAGGTCGCCGTACAATTCGTCCGATCCGCCGGTCCTCCGGGAAGCGATCACTAAATCGGCTTGGTTATCTTTTATAGGCTCAATCAGTTTCGGGATATCCTCGGAATTATGCGAACCGTCTGCATCTATAAAAACCATGATATCAGCTGAAGTTTCCTTAATTGCTCGACGCAGGGCTTCTCCCTTGCCTAAACCCTGATCCTCTATTAGTTTCACGCCCGTTGCTTGCACGATATCTGGCGTTTTATCCGTGGAATGACCGTCTACGACTAAAATTTCCTCGCCAAATTTTTTGGCTTTATCTAAAATCTCCTTGATATTTTTCTCCTCATTTTTTGTTGGGACGATAATACTGACTTTCATATTTATTTCTCGGTTTTTAAGATAAGATACGCCCAAAATTTCCGGGGAATTAATAATTTATAGATCGAATTGATAAAAGATAATGATTTTCGAAAAAGAAAGAAACGGCTTAAGGCCGGCCAGCCGGTCCGGAAATGGAGGATCAAACGATCCAGGGGCAGCGGCTCCGCCTGACTGATTTCTATTCTACTAAAATTTTCTTCTTCAAACCATCTCTTGAGCCAATCGGCTCTTGAATCCTTCAGGCCTTTCTCTTCCGGCCGTAACAACCACTGAAAAAATATAATGATATTTCGGTAATTAGGTTCAATTAGGATGATCTGTCCGCCTTTCCGGCAGACTCTTTTCATTTCCCTCAAGGACAATCTCTTATCCTGAATGTCAGAAATATGATGCAAGACATCCCGCATAAAAATAACGTCAAAACTCTCATCAGGAAAGGGCAAGACTTGTGCACGACCAGAAAAAAATTTTGCTTCCTTAACCTGTTGGCGCCCGATTGACAAAGATTTCTCCGAAGGGTCCACGCCGGTTAAATCAGAAAAATATTTTTTTAGGAAAAAAAAGTTGGCGCCGGTGCCGCAACCGACCTCTAGGATATTGCCGCCGGCCAGAGGCCTGAAAATTGAATCCAATAATTCACTTTCAATTTTTTTAAGGTACGGGTTGGCTGTCCGCCAGAAATATCTTTTTTCCTCGGCAATAGATATTCTAGACATATGGTTACCCTTCTTCATCTTTATTCCACCATTTTTGTGTTTGCTTGGAAAACCGGCCGAGAGTCAATTGTTTTAGCTTGGGCAGAATAGGTTTAAAAAGCCAGCCTTCCAAGATATAGATGACGAAGCCAAAACCGATAACGATGGTGATGTATAAGCTGACATCTTCCAGGGTTGATTTTTTATACTGAAAAACAAGTGTCGCCCCCGTCGAATTTCTTGGCAAAGGCACATACATGAAATCCGGCCCGGCCGGATAAATGGTCAAATTTGTCTTGCCCCCCTCCTGTTCTAAGTAGGCGTGCCAGTTAGCAAAGTAATTTTCCTTAAAGACCACGCCACTTGCTTCTTCCCGCAACGATACTTCCCTTTTTTCCGGACTAATGAACTTCATCTCATAATTTACCGGGACGGCTTTTTCCAAGTCACCGTTCAATACCCACTTATACATATTATTCAGGAATTTCGTCTCTTCAAGATTAAGCTGGTTATTGTTACGAATATGATAAGGCAGGTTAAGGCCGGAAAAAATAACCCTTCCTTGACCAAAGTTTTTGGCCATGACCACCGGCTGGCCATCGGTCAGCAAAACATTCTCAACTTGATCGTTTTTTACTGGGTTCACGTAAACTTTCCAGGGGCTGTCTAAATAAAGGGCTGGGGAAAATTCGGTGAAATCAATGCCGGAGGCAATTGCGGAGTTGCCCGCTTCAAACTGCCAATCTCTGTTGACATTTATTTCCCTTATATAAACGCCTAGTATTTTTTTGGCGAGTTCGGACTTCAGGCTATCATCAACGAAGTCGCTGGCTTCAATAATTAAGCCCCCGCCATTTTCCACGTAATTGTTGAGTAGATTCGCCATCTTCTCGATATTTTTTATTTTATACTGGTAAAGAATAACCGAATCAAATTTTGACAGTTCATCTAAACTATAATCCTCAATATAATCTTTTCCTCTTACCGGAATTAAATACTGACTATTGATATTAAGCAAGGCCAAGTCTCTTAAAACGGGGTCGTAAGATTTGTTCTGTTCTTTGGCTCCCACAATTAACAAGCTTGGGGACTGGCTGGCGGAAAGAATCGGTGAAAAGTTTTTATAAATAAAGCCCTGAAAATTGTCGTTTTCTACCGCCCTCTGGTATAAATCCGGCTCTTTTTCGTATTTTTCGCTCATGGTTACCACATCCGCCGGACTACAAACGGCAAACCATTTTATCCCATACCAATCTAAAAGGAAGTTGACTTCGTTGTAATTATTTTTCCATTCCCAAATGGCATTCTCAAGCCACGGCCGCCAGTCAGGGTGTAAATCCCCCTGGGCGAAAAAATCTCGGGTTTGGGGAATGCGATAAATATAGTTAAAATATAAGGCAATTTCCGTAGCCGGGTGGGCAAAGCGATACTGCAATTCGGTCATATCGTTTTTTAGCATCTTGTTAATCGTATTCGCTTCACGGTTTTCCTGACTGGTGGGGTAGTTATCGTGACTGCGAACAGAATAAGTGTTCCTTTGCGGATACTGCCACCAGATAACCAGGCCCAAGGCGACAAAAAAGGCCGCCATAAAGGTATAGTAAAGGAAGCGCCGTTTACCGAAAATGTAATAAAATAAAATGCCCCAGAGAACAGGCGTGACTAAAGCAAGAAAATAAAATCCTTCATCGGGCACGGAATTGACCGAGTACCAGTTGGCCGGGTAACCCAAATAGATGGCTGTCCCAAAAAGGACTAGCATCACGGTTAAAAGAAAAAAACAGATGATCATCCTTTTACCAAAAGAATCACCCCGGGTTAGCCGGCCGAATAAAACCACCAACAAAAAAATGACGATAAAAGGCAGGACGAGCGGATTTAAGCCCCCTCCATTGATCACTAATTTGTCTGGATTATGAAAAAGATACAAAGCCAGATCCGCCGGTTCGGCTTTGTAAATACCAATGGACGTTTTTTTTATGAGAACGGATTGCGATAAGGTGACAAAAAACGGGAATAAAAAATAAAAACTCAGCAACAGGGGCAAAGTGACTATTTTAAACAACATCTTTATTTTTTCTTTTAAGCCGCGGACCAGTACAAAAATAATGATCAAAACGAATAGACCGGTCACGGCGGTAATATAGATGTGGTTTTGCAAACTTAAAGTCAGAAAGATTATCAAAAAAACAAATATTTTTTTATTTATCTTTTGATTATTTTCATAATAATCCTTTAAGAGCCGGACTAGAAACCAAAGGCTGACCATCATAAAAGCGGTAGAAATTGTTCGGGGAACGGTTCCGGCAAGAATACGATACCAATAAGCCGGCAAGCTGATGGATAAAAAAGCGGAAAATACCGCCAATAATCTCTTTCTGGTCACCGTATAGACTATACCGTAAACCCCCACCCCCATAAAAGCGAAGCTCAAAACATTAATCACCGCTAATCCCATCTCAATGTCCGAGAATATTTTGGCGAATAAAATTATCAAATAAAAAGGAAAGGGGGCGTACCACAAAAAGAAAGGCATCCCTGAGCCCCACTCATGATTCCAGTTAATATGCGGCCAGAAGTCCAGCATAAAACGCGCGCGGGAGGCATTGGCCAAAAAATCATTGTATCCCAGCATCGGGTAGTAACCTGAAAGAGTGGTAAGATAAGATATTAAAAAAGTAAAGGCGATAATCACCAGCAATATACCGGCGGTTATAAAGACGCCCCATTTTATCCCCTTTGTGACTTTGGTATTATTCATCTTCGTCCTTCGCCCACCAGTTTTTTAAATTATGGGTTGATTTTTGGAAGATTTTCTGGCTTAATCGGGAAAGGATCGGCTTGAATAGCCAGCCCTCCAAAACATAGATCAAAAAAATCAGTAAACTGACCAGAGAAAGAACGCTTCCGATTTTTTCGGTCAGGCTCTTATCATAGTATAGAATCACTTTTAAGCCGGTCTCTAAGTTTTCAGGAAGAGGCACATACATCAGACCCGGTCCAGCGTAAAGAACGGCCAATTTCTGCCCATCGCTTAAACGAGCCCGCCAATTGGGGTAAAAACTCTCTCGGAATAAAACACCCTTGGCCGGATTTTCCAGGCTGATTTCCCGTAAATCAGGATTGATGAATTTTGCCTCAGCCATGGCTGATTCACCCTTGTTGCCGACCAGACTTTTGATGATGCTGATCAGCAGCTTCGCTTCCTCAAAATTTTTGGTGTCGGTAATATGATAATTGAAATTAAAACCGGTCCACAGGATATGGCCCTGGCCATACTGCCCACTGATCATCACGGGGTGGTCCTGGCTGGAAAGAATCACTTTTGCCCAGTTTCTAACCGCTGAGCTTTGAGTCGGCACCGCCACCTTCCAGGGAGAGCTGAGATATTTAGGGGGGCTGAATTTTGTGAAATTGATCTGACCGAATATTGGCTCGCTAGTGGCTTGAAAATCCCATTCGCCGGAAATCTCCGTAAGAGAAAGCTCGCTGACCGGCGAAGGTTCGGGTAAGCTCACCTTATTAGCCTGAATGTTATTTTTATTGGTTTCTTTTTGGAGGACCTGAGCATCTTCAGAGTTCCAGGCCTCCCAAATGAGGTTGCCGCCTCCTTCCACGTAACCCTTCAATAGCGAGTAAGCATTTTCCTTGTTTTTGTATTGGTAGCTGTAAAGAAAAATGGCATCAAACTGTTTGAGATCGTTAAGCCTATAACTATCGACGTATTTTTCGCCTTTGACGGGGATAATGTCCTGACTGTTGTAATTATGCAGGGTCAGGTTGAAGAAAAACGGATTGTATCCTTCGTTTCCGCCGATATATAAGATGGTGGGTGTGTTGCTGGCGGCCAAGATCTGGCTGGGATTTTTCACTTCTATTTCCAGACTCAAATTTTGTGTCGTGACTGTGTTCGCGTCAGATTTTACTAAAGAAAAATCCTTGTCTTTCAGATAGCGGGAATTGATCGCGGCCAGCTTGTCCTCTAGGGTATTTGCCGTCTTTTCCACTAAATTAGCGTAAGCTTTCTCATCGACCGCGGCGCGGTCGCCAAACCAACGAATGGCAAACCAATCAAAAGCTGATTTTGCTTCATCCATAGTAAACTCTTTCGGCTTCCAAACCACCTGCTCAAACCAGTAGCGCCAATCCGGATAAAGCACGCCGTGGGCATGATAATCCCTCTCTTGGGGAATTTTATACGCGTAATTGAACCAGATAGCATCGTAGGCGTCATAGGGGGCGAAACGATGTTGATAATCCTCGCCTTCTGGAAAAGTGTAAAAATGAGAGGAAACATATTCATGACTGGCGAAAGAATCACACAGCTTGGCTGAGGATGAATCATAAATATATCGGGTTAGCCGGCAATGACTCACCGTATCGTAAGATCGCCAAACCAGGAGGGCAGAATAACCAATGATCACTAAAGCCATGAGGCTGAGAAAAATCCGGGTATAAATACCCCTTTTTACCGAAATCCTCCCCAGCATTATCCCGATTAGCAGACTGCTGAAGATGACAATCAAAATATTCATGGAAAAAGGGATAAAGCCCCGGATGCTGTAATATTGAGGCTTCAAGCCGGTGTAACCGATAAAAGCGTATGTGAGAAACAAGAATAACATAATAATAAAGGACCAAATATAACGGCTGTAAGAAAAAACAAAAGGGCCTTTGTCTGCCTCCGGTTTAAGAAAAATATTGACAAGAACCAATATTAACAAAAGTGGCAGAAGGAGAAATCCGATACCCAAGGTATCTTGAAATACGTAGGAAATCTTCATGGGGACGATATCGCCAATCGCCCCGACATAATTACCCGAAAAATAAAAGAAATGAATAATCTGAGAAAAGTAGAAAAATGAAGCGAGGGCAAAAGAGGATAAAATGACCATAAATAAATATTTAAATTTACGGCCGAATTTCATTTTTGAAAATAGGGTCAGAAAGAATAAGGTCAAAAAACCGAACATTGCCGCTAAAACGTGCGAGACAAGGGCGGAAAAAAGGAAAATAATGGATAGAATGATCCATTTTTTATTAGATTTTGTTCCTTCGCCACTTTCTGACAGAAGTTTAATATAAAAATATATGGCTAAAAACATAAAGCCCAAGCCAAGCAGGCGCGGATAGTTCCCGTCCATCACCATCCAGTTCCAAGCGCCGAAACTGGAAAAAGTTAAAATGACCGCTAATAAAGCGGGCCAAGCTTTTTTGGTCACTTGGTAAACTATGGCAAAAATTCCGACGGTCATCAAACTATAACTGAAAAGGGCCAATACGATAAGGGATTTAGCCGCCGATATACCCGCGAGCTTGACTAAAATGGCGCCGAAAATAAAATGAATGGAGGCGTAGGAAAAAAGAAGCATGCCATTGGCCCAGTGGTACTGCCAATCAATATGCGGGAAAAAATCCAGAACGTATTTTATTCTGGTCATATGAACGTAGGAATCCACGCCCTTGGGGAATCCCGTCCAGGCCTGCCAAAGATAGCCGCAAAAGACCATAAAAGCCAAAGAGAACAACAAAAATATGAGTGTTAACCAGCGACGCCTGGGTTTACTATCATTTTTTTTCCCTTTTTTCAATTCCATACTTTTTTCTATTTCTTATAAGAGTAATAATACAATAGACGACGGAGACCAAAGTAATTAAGTAGCCAAAACCGACATCCCAGGTGTTCTTATAGCGTCCTCTGATAATTAATTGGCCCGAAGTACGGGGAAAAATCACCAGATTGCCCATGACGTCTTTTGCCGTTTTCAAACGATGGCCCGAGCCTGTAATCTGCCAGCCTTTATCAAATGTGATCTGGGCTGAAACTAGATCACCATCATTAACGTCGGCTTGAATTTCAAAAGTATCATTATTTATCCAATTGAAGTTAGCGGGCTTAGCTTGCTTATCTACCCAGTCGGCGTAAGCTTTTACGCTTTGATAATCAACGCCGTTGGTCGGGGCTTCTAATCTACCATATCTGTCCTCATCCACGACCTGCGCCAAAGATGGATTGGTTAAAGGCACGGCATAGACCACGTCGCCCTGAGATTCATAAACTTTTTCCAGGGTCTCAAATTTTTCCGGGTCCTTAAAATCATAGAAAGGATCGTGAGAAAGCGGCGTATTAACCACGATATAATTCGCGTTCAAAGCTTTTAACCAGACCAAGGCCATCTCACCGGCCCGGCCCTCCGGGGCATTTTCCCCGGTGGTTATTTGATAAATCGCGTGGCTCCAAAAAGGGTGAGTGGCGGCCTGGTCGGCGGCTCCTTTCACCTGGCTGACATCAGAAAAATAATCCAGCCAGAAAGCGATATTCCCGCTGGCCAGTACCCGTTCATTTTGACTGACGTTACTGTCTAAAAATTTCGCCACTTCAAAAGGGTATGTTTTGGTGATATCTTCATGAGGCTTCAATAAATCATGCGGATTAGCCAAAAAACTTCGAGAAAAATAAAATATGGCTAACAGGACCAACACAACATACAGACCACCAAAGACATGTTTCCCCTTGCCTATTTTTTTTTCTCCTGCCTGACTGTCTGGTAAAATCTTTTTTAAAATCCCATCCTGGAAGATGGCCAAAACGATAAAAGCCGCTAAGTTCACTTCCGTTAAAAATCGGGGCGGCTGGGGCAGAAAAGCAATCCCCCAGCGATACCAACTAACGGTCACGATTAAGAAAATAATGAGCCAGAGTAGACCGACGAATAAACCCGGCAACTTTTTAATCTTTTTGCTCAAAAGCCAGCCCAAGGCCACGATGACGGGGAGCAAAATCGGTATCATCGGCAACAATTTGAGATAATTGGCCAAGATATCTCCTTCGGCCCGACCGCCGCCGCCAAAACCTAAGCTTGACTTGATAAAAGAAAGATTAAACCAAAAAGCGATCAAGCCATAGGCCATTGAAAAGATAGTTATAGTATTTTTGGTTTTTCTTCCTCCCTCGCCTTTAAAGATCTCGGACAGCCAGACGGCTAAAAGCATCAAGATCAAAGTCACCAAACCAAACCAGTTAATCAAGCCCACCAGCCCGATGGCCACGGCCGCCAGCAAATGATGGCTGAATTTTGGCTGACGTAAAGCCCATAAAAAGGCCAAAGCGGCCAGTGGCGCCAAAGATAAAGCCGCCAAATGCGGTCCCTCCCCGAAGACTTGTAGAATCACTAATTGAACCGGGCCGCGGTGGATCATATCGCCGTAAGCGCTTGTCCCGCCGATTAAATAGCTGAAAGAGGGCAGGATGGAATAACCGATGGCGGCGAACAAGCCCGCAAAGTGACGGCCGGTTAAATAGCGGACAAAAAAGTAAAGACTGACTGGCCCGATGATATAGAAAAGGGCCATTAAGATCCGATAAAAGTGAGCAAAAGTCACGCCCCCTACCAGCCAATGCAGCAAAGCAATCATAAAAGGCAAGAACGGCGTATAGATATTATGAAAAGGAAAACCGATGTACCAGTCCGGCATCCAGGTCAGATGAGGAAAGTGATCGTAGATAAATTTCGCGTCGGTGAAGAATGCTACTTCAATGGAGGAAATATTCTGATTATAGTCGCCGCTGAACAGAGGATAAATAATGTAGATATTCAAAATCACCAACAAGACTGGCACAATGACCAAAAAGATGAATTTTTGCGCATTTTTCTTCAACCCGACTGACATGATTTATATTTCCCTTATGACGAAAAAGGCTTTAATTTTATTAAGTAATTCTTTTAGGCTCTGGATTTGCAAAAATTGCTTTAAAATATAGCGCGGTCGCATATAAAATTCATGATAGGCCCTTTTTTGATATTTCCTAATGACTGTCTCGCTAAGACCATTCGGCACATAAAAAAGTTTGTCCGGTAAATTAACTAGGAATTGATCATACATACACTGGTCATGCTCGGACATTAAAAGCTCTCCGGTCTTTTTTGCGGTATCGGTGAGTTCGGTGCCGGGAAAGGGAATGGTCACGTAAAAACCGGCGACATCCAGGGGCAATTCTTTGGCAAAATCAATCGTTGCCTGCATTGTTTCCTCGGTATCACCCGGCAAACCGATGATGAAAAAACCCCGGGTGCCCATTTTTTGCCTCTGGCAGATCTTAAAGGCTTTCCGCACCATTTCTTTTGTCTGACCTTTTTTGATTTTTTTCAAAACTTCGTCATCGCCGGACTCAATGCCGAAAGAAATCTGCCAGCAGCCGGCTCTTTTCATCCACTTAATCAAATCGTCAGTCACGAAATTCACCCGGCCGAGACAGGTCCAGGTCACTTTAATCCCCCGCCGGACAATTTCCTGGCAAATTTCGATAACCCGAGAAATTTGAGCGTTAAAAGTATCATCCCAAAGCCGTAGTTCTCTGGCGCCGTATTTTTTAACTAGCAATTCTATTTCATCCACCACATTTTTGGCACTCCGAAAACGGTACATATTCCCAAAAATCGCCCGGTCACAGTAAACACAATGAAACGGGCAACCCCGCGAAGTAACCAAAGTTCCCAGGGGCAAATGTTTGTAAGAAGCCGGTGTCGGGTGATACTGGTCAAAGGTCGGCATCAAATGCCGCGCTGGGAAAGGAATTTTGTCCAAGTCCGAAATAAAAGGCCGCGGTGGGGTCCGGATTATCCTTTCTCCCTCTCTAAAAATTAGGCCGCGGATCTCAAAAAGGCTGGTCGGCGCTCTATGCTCTAAAAAATTAATCAGCTCGACAATAGTATCCTCGCCCTCGCCAATCACCCCGAAATCAAAGCAATCATGCCTGATGGTTTCCGCCGGGGCGGCCGTCACGTGTGGACCACCAATGATGATCGGCCTCTGACTGATTTTTTTTATCGCTTCGGCTAAAGCAATGCTTTTGGAAAAATCCGGAGTCAAACAGGTTAGGCCGACCGCCTCCGGCCGAAAATCCTCAAGCTCCCGGAGGATATCCTTTAATTTATAACTGAGAGTTGGGGCGTCGATCACTTTCACGACGTGGCCGGCTTTTTCCAATACCGCGGCAATATAACCTATCCCGAGAGGTGGCGAAGTATTACCGATAGCCTCTAGCTTATCGTAAATTTCATGCAAAGAATACGGGGGGTATATTAACAAAACTCTCATGAATGATCTTGATCGTTATTAAACAAAAAAATCGGTATAATAATATACCATACTATAACATAAATGAGCGAGTTTGGGAAGTACCAAAAAATGCAAAATTTAAGATCGACTTCTCACTTTTTAGAAACACCCTTTTGACCCGCTATATTATTCTTTTTTGATTTCTGGCTTGTCTTTTTCTTTCTTCGGCTGAACAAATTTTTTATTCGCGAACGGATCGGAAAAAAAGGGCGTCGGAACCGACCGATAGAATATAGATTAGTTTTCTTTTTTTGCGGCTCCGCCCGAACGATAATCGGTTCCAAGACATAAGCGTAAGTGAACCACCAAAAAAGAAAAAGCCACAAGACAATCAGCAAATTGGAAAAATAATCATGATAAATTACCGCCGGAAAATAACCGAAATTCACGGCGACCAAGACCACGCTGGCAATCCTCAAGACATTTATGATAAAGGTGCCCAATACACCGATCAATATTGTCTGCCCCTTGGAAAATTTCGTATACTCACCCTGCAAGCCCGCGAAAAAAGTTATAATAATCAGAATCATGCTCTGCCAGCCGATACAGTTCCAGGCGATATCAATGGCTAACGATTTATCCGGCAGGTAAAGGCCGGAAGTAGTGCCAATGACTTTAAAGCCAAAGGGAAGAAGGAACACGCCAACCAAACGGGAAAGATAAGGAACGATATAATCCTCGATATAGGTATACAAATATATTTTTTCAACCACCCGGGTCAAAACCTCATTAAAAGTGGTAATAAAGGGTAAAAAAATCAAAAGCACGGCCAAGGATAAAAAAATGACCTGAAAAGTGGCCTTTTCCTTCAATTCCCCGCCCCCTTCGTTTTCTAGATTTTCAATTTCGATTTCTTGGCGGACGGATGGTTTGCTTTTTTTCGCCCTGCTTAACATCTTGTTAAATATTCCGTTATCTTCGGATTTGTCTTAATTTTATTCTAAATCTTAAAAAAT
Source organism: Patescibacteria group bacterium (assembly GCA_041649715.1). Classification (GTDB taxonomy): domain Bacteria; phylum Patescibacteriota; class Patescibacteriia; order JAXHNJ01; family JAXHNJ01; genus JBAZMP01. Next base: position 225,371 of record JBAZMP010000002.1, on the reverse strand, counting down.
GACAATTTTTAATCTTTTAAGTTGACGAAAAGACTTTAAACCCCTATAATCTACATAGGAGTTATAAATACCTCCTTTAAATACCCGAAGAACACGAAATGAATATCACACCCAACCTGGTCTCAAAACCAAACAAAAAAAAGTCTGCCCACCCCGCCCTCCTGTTCTGGAGCAAGATTTTTGGTTCTCTTTTAGTCACTCTCGTAATCATCGGCCTTGGCCTTTCGATTAAATTCCTTTCTTCCCTGAATATTCAAACCAACCAGGACTCAACCAACACGAAAGTCTCACTTTTTTCCCAGCTCACCCACCTTCTCACAAAAACCAATGACACGATCGCCGGCGAAGAAAAAGATCGCATCAATATTCTGCTGATGGGAATCGGCGGCACCGGCCATGAAGGCGCCCTTCTTACTGACACCCTTATCTTGGTCAGCTTTAAACCCTCAACCAATCAGGTCGCCTTTCTTTCCGTGCCCCGCGACCTAGCCGTCGATTTTCCCGCACCCTATTATTCCCGAAAAATAAATAACGGCCTTTTTTTCGGACAGGAAATGAATTACGCAGGCGGCGGTGAGGCCTTAATGGTAAAGACAGTCAGTGATGTCACCGGCCTTGAGATCCAATACTACGGCCGGGTAGATTTTTCCGGCTTCGAACAATTGATCGACGGCCTGGGAGGAGTAAGAATAAACGTGGAAAAAAGTTTTTCTGATGCGACCTACCCGACGGATAATTACGGCTATCAAACCGTCAGCTTCAAGGCCGGAGACCAACTGATGGACGGGGCCACGGCTTTGAAATACGTGCGTTCCCGCCACGGTAATAACGGCGAGGGTTCGGATTTCGCACGGGCGGCCAGACAACAAAAAGTGCTTCTCGCCCTGAAAGATAAAATCACTTCTTTTTCCACCCTTATTAATCCGAGTAAAATCTCAGAAATTTTGAATACCCTGGGGACCCACACCAAAACCAATATGGAGGTCTGGGAAATGCTGCGCTTTTACACCCTGGCCCAGAATATCGGCAAAGACAATATTATAAACTACGTCATTGATAATTCCGAAAATGGCCTGTTAAAGAATATAACCGGGGAAAACGGCGCCTATTTGTTAATCCCGAAAGCCGGAGATTTTTCCGAAGTGCAGGCTTTGGCAAAAAATATCTTTAGCCAGAACGAGATAGAAAAAGAAAAGGCGAAAATTGTCCTAGAAAACGGCACCAATACGCCCGGCTTGGCCTCTTTAAAAGCAAGGGAGCTGGAAGCCCTGAATTATGATATTATCGGGGTGGAAAATTATCCGGAGAAAAATATCAAAGAAACCATTATCTATGACAAAACAAGCGGCCAACTTCCGCATACTGTCGATGCCCTAAAGGAAAAATTCAACGCCGCCGTTATCACGAATTTACCCGCCATTTTTGAAGACATGACTTCCGGCAATACCATGAATATCAACGCCTTGAACCAAATAGAAAATATCAACTTAAACTTTAACGGAAACAATAATTTTGATATAATGATAATCTTAGGCGAAGACGCCCTGATATCGCACGCCCTTACCTACCGTTAATATGTTTATGGGGATGAAACCAACGATTACATCAACTTTCAGCGATTTTTTATTTTTCCATGAAATTAATCTTAGGCTTAGGTAATCCCGGTCAAAAATACGCCAAGAACCGCCACAACTTAGGCTTTATGGCCATAGATGCCCTCGTCAACAACTTAGGGCTGACTTTTAAAAACTGCAAGCGCACTCTTTCCTGGCGGGCCGAGGGTCTTATTTCCGGTCAGAAAATCATGCTGGCCAAACCCCGAACATTCATGAATAATTCCGGGCAAACGGCGGTAAAATTCGCCCGCTATTATAAAATAAAGCCCGAAGATATCTGGGTTATTCACGATGACCTTGATTTACCTCTGGGAAAAATCAGGCTCAGAAACAAAGGTTCGGCCGGAGGCCATCAGGGCGTCGCCTCCCTGATTGAATATTTAAAAACAGTAAATTTCAACCGTTTGAAAATCGGCATCGGCTCTAACCGTGAAAAAAATTTGCCGGCGGAGATCTATGTTCTGCAAAATTTTACAAGCCGAGAGGAAAAAATCGTCAAAGAAGCCATTAAGGAAGCGGCCGGAAAAATAATCAGCCTTTTATAAAAAAACTTTCCCGCAAATTACTACTTACAAGCGTAAGATTCCAATCCATTAAAGGAATAAAACCTTAGCTTAGGTTACAAACGGTTTAGGAGGGTATACCGCTTGATCGCCGCTTGTAAGTAGAAATCTACCGGAAAGCCTGAAGACAATTTTTTCATGTAAACGATTGATAGAATATATTAGCACAACTTGAATCATTCGTCAAGAGTGTGCCTTATTAATTAGAATAAAAAGGCTAATATAAGCCAGAAATATTTATTCTTCTATTCCTCTCTTATGGTAAATAATTTGGACCAGAAATCAAGCACGCGGACATTGATGAAAAGAATTATTGAAAGACCCGTTGAACTGACCGGCGTAACCAACACCACGGCCAAAACCTATTATATAATAAACCATGCCCTCAAAACTAAAGAAAATGCGGTGATTTTTTGGTGTGTCAGAGAGACCAAGGAAAAAGAAAAAATAACAGTTAATCTTACTTATTGGCAGAACCAGAACCAGCTTAAAATACCCTTATTTGATCTCTCTAATCTTGACGGTCGCCTGCTTTCCCGCCTGATGGAAAAAAAGGCCTTGATCATCGTCTGTACGCCGGCCGATATTATCAAGACTTTGCCTTCCGTCCAAGATTTTGAAAACAGCACTCTTAAATTGAAAATCAACCTTACGCTTAATCCCGCCCGCTTAAGCCAATGGCTGGCTAACCTGGGCTATGAATTTAGTCAGTTTGCCTCCAAGGAGGGCAGTTTTGCCCGTCACGGTGGCGTGGTCGAAGTTTTTCCCATCAATCTCCCTAATCCTTTAAAAATCGAGTTTTCGGGCAATAAAATCGAGACGATCAAGGTATTTGATCTCTTAAGCAAAAAACCGCAAAAAAATCTTCATGAGCTGATAATCAGACCTGCTCATATTAATTTTCTCCCGCCTAAATCGCCTATCTTTGAATATCTTAGATCCGCCCCCACTTTTATTTATTCTGATCCGGAATCTTTTGAGGAATTCGCGCCTCAATGGCCGGAAATAGACGAAAAAATAAAGAATTACCCCCGGATAATTTTTCAAAGCTTAAAAAATAAACAGACCGAACCGCTTGATTTCAAACCTAGTCCCTATTTCTTCAATAACCTCAAAAAGCTCACCTCGGAAATCAAAAATTACCAGAAAAACGATTTCCGGGTAATCGTGGCCACCCAAAAAGAAAAATCTATCCGGCATTTATTCAAGGAGTTTCAGGTCAAAAATACCTGCCAGATCACGGACCTGCCCCACGAAAAAATACGTGGATTTGTCTCGGAACGGAAAAAGATCGTTTTTCTTACCGACTATGAAATATTCGGCGACCTGGAAAAAGACGAGGTAATGCCCCACAAGAAAATTAACTTCGCCCTGATCTATGAACTAAAACCGGGTGATTTCGTCGTGCATATGGACCACGGCATCGCCGTTTTTAAAGGCATTATCTACCAAAAAATCAACGATTTGGAAAAAGAATATTTTTGCCTGGAATACGCGGAAGACGACAAGCTCTTTGTTCCCATTGAATACGCGGAGAAAATCGGCAAATATATCGGTGAATCGCATCCCAAACTGCACCGGCTCTCCGGCGCGGCCTGGCTTCAGCTTACCCGCAAAGTGAAAGAATCAGCGGAAATCACCGCTTCCGAACTGATCAAGCTCTATGCCAGCCGTCAAACCGCCAAAGCCGTACCCTTAAAAGCCCACGAAGCGGAAGAAAACGAATTGGCGACTTCTTTTAAATTCACGGAAACGCCTGATCAGAAAAAAGCGATTGCGGAAGTGATGGGAGATCTGGAAAAAAACAAACCGATGGACCGGCTTATCTGCGGTGATGTCGGATTTGGCAAAACCGAAGTCGCCATGCGGGCCGCTTTCCGAGCCGTCATAAATAAAAAACAGGTGGTCCTCCTCTGTCCGACCACGATCTTAACCCAGCAACATTTTGACACTTTTAAAAACCGGCTGGCTTCTTTCGGCATCAATACCGCGCTTTTAAGCCGGGTGGACTCTCCCAAAACGCAAAAGGAAATTCTAGCGAAGATAAAGACAGGCCTTTATGATATAGTCATCGGCACCCACCGCCTGCTTTCCCCGGATGTAAAATTCAAAGACCTCGGCCTGATTATTATCGACGAGGAGCAGAGATTCGGGGTCCATGACAAGGAAAAACTGAAAAGCTTACGAGCCGAGGCTCATGTTCTGACTCTTTCCGCCACTCCCATCCCCCGCACCCTAAACTTCTCATTGGCCGGCCTCCGCGACGTCTCTCTGATCACTACTCCGCCGGAGGGCCGCCAGGCGGTCGAAACCAACATCACTCCTTACGATGAATCACTGATCAAAAAAGCGACGGAAGAAGAATTCAAACGGAACGGTCAGGTCTATTACCTTCACAACCAGGTGGAAACAATCAATCTGAAAGCGGGAGCCTTGCAAAAACTGATACCCAAGGCAAAGATCGGCGTCGCCCACGGCCGGCTGAATGAAAAAAACCTGATGGAGGAAATGCGGCGCTTTGACAACCAGGAAACAAATCTCCTGGTCTGCTCAACAATCATCGAGAACGGTCTGGACCTGCCCAACGCCAATACTCTGATCGTGGAAAAAGCCACTCATTTCGGCCTGGCCGATCTCTACCAGCTGCGCGGACGCATCGGCCGTTCTTATAAAAAAGCCTACGCTTACTTTCTTTATGATTCCAAAAAAATGAAAGCCACGGCTCGCAAGAGGCTCAAAGCCTTGCTTGAAGCCAAGGAGCTGGGCGGCGGCTTCGAACTGGCACTCCGCGACCTGGAAATCAGAGGTTCGGGAAATTTATTAGGCCATAAACAATCCGGGCACATCAAGGCGATCGGTCTTAATCTATATTTACGGCTTTTAAATCAGGCCATGGAAGAATTAAAAACCGGCCGAGTGGCCAAACCGATCCGAGACATTCAGATCGAGCTGCCCTTGAGTTTAGGCCTGCCGAAAGAGCTGATCCCCGAAGAAGGCAAACGCTTAAAAATATACCAGGAACTGGCCAATGTCTTTGACATTGGCGAGCTGGAAGGATACCGCCATAATTTCTTAAAGAAATACGGCTCCCTGCCGACCCCCCTGGAAAACCTCTTCGCCCTGTTAAAGTTAAAGATTATCGGACAAAAAGCCAAGGTTTCCAGCATAAACGGGGTAAAAATCAATATTGAGGGCATCCAGAAAGAAAAAGTGGTGGTTAATTTCTACGAAAAATTATACCCGGAAAAAATAAAAAAACTGATTGAGAAAGAACCCGCCTGGGATTTCACTGACGAGCAGATCAAGATCGACAAACAGCAGTTAGGCAAAAACTGGTTGTCAAAATTAATGGAGTATGTTAAGATATTCATGTAAAGTGCAGAATTGACAAAGAGGTGGCTGAAAAAGCCGCTTTTTTATTTATAAAAGACAGGCACGGAGTGCCTGTCGGAAAAGAAAGAACACAGATTCTAGTGAGCGGCTTTGATTCGAGATTGCCCCTCACCATAGATGGATTCAGCAACCCGTTTAAGCTGGGCGTAAAGCTTGGGAGAAAAATAGGGCGATCCCTCGTTTGTCCCCGGCGGATTCATGCGGCTAGTCTCGATCAATCGGCCGTCTTTCGGCCGGAAAGTGATTTCTGCCCCATCCACCAAGAGGGTCACGGCTAAAACCGCCTTATCATCATTCCTGATTACTTCCATAACTGTTATCCCTGACATCTTTTACCTCTTTTTGTGAAAGAAAGCAGACCTAATCGTCAACTAATCTCATAATCTATCACAAAATAATAACTATGTCAAGCCAAGAAAAAATCTACTGGCTGTTCTTCTCTCTGATCCCGGAAATCGGGCCGGTCAGATTCAAAAAGTTGTATTCATATTTTAAAAATCTAGGGGACGCTTACGCCGCCTCAAGTTTTGAGCTGCTAAAAGCCGGCCTGGAAGAAAAAATGATCAGCATAATACAAAATAAGAAAAAAGAGATCGCTCTAGAAAAAGAATGGCAAAAACTGGAAAAAGAAAAGATAAGCTTAATGACAATCAAAGATACTGGTTACCCCGCGCTTTTAAAGGAAATCTACGACCCGCCGGCTGTTCTTTATTGGCAGGGAGAATTCATTAACCCCTCGGAATTTCTTTTCGCCGTGGTCGGCACGCGTAAACCCTCTTCGTACGGGAGGCAAGCCACAGAGGAAATCGTCAGGCCACTAGCACAAAATAAAATCTCTATTGTTTCCGGCCTGGCTTTAGGGATAGATGCGGTCGCTCATCAGGCTACCTTGGATAGCGGCGGTCGGACAATCGCTGTTTTAGGCTCGGGCCTGGATATAATTCACCCCCGCCTTAATTACCGACTGGCCGAAAAAATCTTGGAAAACAGAGGTCTTATCCTGTCGGAATTCCCCCTTGGCTCCCCTCCCTTAAAACCTCATTTTCCCCAAAGGAACCGGGTTATTGCCGGCCTCTCTTTAGGCACCCTGATAATTGAGGCTCCCCTGCGGTCCGGAGCGCTGATTACCGCCCGCTTCGCCCTGGAACAAAACCGGGAGGTTTTTTGCCTGCCCGGCTCAATTTTTTCCCCCAATTCACTCGGGCCGAATAATTTGATTAAAATGGGGGCACGGCCGGTCACTTCTTATACGGATATTTTAAACCCCTTAAACTTGGAAATGGCGGGCGAGTTTCAAGAAAATCAGACTATTTCTCCGGACACGGCCGAAGAAAAAATAATATTAAAAATTTTAAGCCGGCAACCCTTACATATTGACAAAATTATTGAAGGTAGTAAACTAAAACCTAGTATTATCAATTCCGCCCTGACCTTGATGGAAATGAAGGGCATGGTGAAAAATATCGGCGGCATGCATTATGTTTTGGGCCGATAAGACTTTCTTCGTTAAACAAACTCTACATTATAAAAAATAATATGTCTGAAAAAAAAGAAACGACCGATTTATCTGAATATCAGAGATTGTGCCGTTCAACTGCCAAAAAATTCACTGACCCGGAAAAAGAAATTATGACCTGGGGATTAGGGATAACCGGGGAAGCCGGCGATGTCGCCAGCTGCATTAAGAAAACATTCGCCCACGCCAACGACCAAAAAGAGGGCATCCGGGAAAATCTTGGCGATACCTTATGGTACGCCGCCATGATCTGTAATTTCTTTAATTGGGATTTATCGGAAATCTTGGCCGAAAATCGGGAAAAACTGCAAAAAAGATATCCGCAAGGCTTTACTCAAGAAAAAGCAAAAAGAAAGAATACGATGATTGATTGGAACGAAAAATAAAATGGCCAAAAATAAAAACTTAGTCATCGTCGAATCGCCGACCAAGGCAAAGACCATCTCCCGCTTTTTGGGAGACGATTTTAATATTGTCTCATCTTACGGGCATTTGCGCGACCTGCCCAAATCCAACAAAAAGGCCATTGATATTGAAGGAGGCTTTATTCCTCATTATGAAATTTCACCCGACAAAAAAGAGATCGTCGCTTCTTTACAGAAACTGGCGAAAAATTCCCCTGAAATACTGCTCGCGACCGACCCCGACCGTGAAGGGGAAGCTATTTCCTGGCATATTGCCGAAATCCTGGGTCTTGACGCGGAAAAGATAAAAAGAGTCGTCTTCCATGAAATCACGGAATCGGCGATCAAAGAAGCGATAAGCCACCCCCGAAAGATCGACCAAAACTTACGCATCGCCCAGGAAGCCAGAAGGGTCCTGGATCGGATAGTGGGCTATGATTTAAGCGGGCTTATCTGGAAAAAAGTGCGCTATGGTCTTTCCGCCGGCCGGGTCCAGTCGCCTGCCTTAAGGATAATCATGGAGAAAGAAAGAGAAATCAGAAAATTCAAGCCGGAAACCTTTTGGACAATCGCCGCTTCCCTAAAAACAAAAAAAGGCGATCTTTTAACCCTTGCTTGCGGGGAAGAGCCACGAGATAAAAAAATAGTCGACATTATCTTAAAAAAGGGCCGGGCCGGCAATTGGCTGATTACAGAAGTAAAAGAAAACACCTTAAAAAGAGCGCCACGCGCTCCCTTTATCACCTCTACCTTGCAGCAAACCGCAAGCAGTCGTTTCGGCTTTACTCCCTCGCGCACCATGAGGATCGCCCAAAGATTGTATGAAGCCGGTCTTATCACCTACATGCGCACAGACAGTACGAATCTAAGCGCGGAAGCAATTACCCATATGAAGGGGGTGATTACCGCCGATTTCGGGGCGGAATTTTTCCAAGAAAGACATTATAAATCTAGAAGTAAAAATGCCCAGGAAGCCCACGAAGCCATCCGGCCCACGGATTTTTCCCTGAAATCAGCGGACAAAGGCGACCAGGAAAGACTTTATAATCTTATCAGGCAGCGGACTTTAGCCTGCCAAATGACAGACGCAACCCTCTTAAAAACCAAAATTACCGCCAATATCAAAGAGAAGGAAATTCCGGATTTTAGCGTCAACGGCACGCACATCCTTAATCCCGGCTGGCTTTCGGCCGATCCCGCCGCCAGAAATAACGAAATTGACCTGCCCAAAGTTAATATCGGCGATCCGTTATCTTTGGAAAAAATCGAATCTTTGCAAAAAGAAACCCAAGCTCCTCCCCGTTATACGGAAGCCGGTCTCGTCAAAGAACTGGAAAAACGCGACATCGGCCGACCGAGCACTTATGCCACCATCATCAATACCATCCTGGCCCGCGGCTACGTAATATCAGAAAATAAGACTTTGCGGCCGACGGATACCGGCGAAGTGGTAAGCGATTTCCTGGAAAAATATTTTGCCAAATACATCAGTGACTCCTTCACCGCGGAAATGGAAGACGAGTTGGATGAAATCGCCAATGGCCAAAGAGAATATAAAAAGACAATGGAAGATTTTTATAAACCTTTCTCCCGGGATATCAAGGCGAAAGAAAAAATTGAAAAAATTACCACTTTGGGCGAAGGCCCGGAAGATATTAAATGCCCGGTTTGCGGCGGAAAAATGGTGATCAAACTCGGACGCTCCGGAAAATTCTTAAGCTGCGCCAAATTCCCCGCCTGTTCCGGCGCCAGAACGATTGAAGGGCAGGAGCTGGCCGGCCCGGTGGAAACCGGGGAAAAATGTCCGGAGTGCAAAGACGGCAAACTGGTGGAGAGAGAAGGCCGCTTCGGCAAGTTTATCGCCTGCTCCAATTATCCCAAATGCAAATACATCAAAAAGAGCGAGAACAACCATAATAATTCCTCGGGCGTAAAATGTCCGGTATGTAAAAAGGGCGAGATCGTCGAAAGGCGAGGCCGCTTTGGAATTTTTTACAGCTGTTCTGACTATCCGAAATGCAAATACGCCATAAATGCCAAGCCCACGGGTCGGACTTGCGATTACAAGCGCGAGAATGGCGTCTGCGGCGCTTTAATGGTGGAAGGAACTAAGACTATCCCCGAACGCTGTTCAGACAAAACCTGCCCTAACCACAATCCCCATAAACTAAAGAAATAATCATGGATGATTTCAACCTCAAATGCGAAAAATGCGGCAAAGAAATGCGGGAAAAAGAAGGCCGCTTCGGCAAATTCCTGGCCTGCTCCGGTTTTCCGGCCTGCCGGAATACCAAGAAAATAAATGATGACGGCACGATTGGCAAACAAGAAAGGATGGAAATCATCCCCCAAAAGTGCGACAAATGCGGGGCGCCGATGGTGCGCAAAAACGGACGTTTTGGCCCTTTCTTTTCCTGCTCAAAATATCCGGCCTGTAAAAATATTAAAAACATCCAAATCACCACCGGTGTCACCTGCCCCGAGTGTAACTCGGGGGAAATCGTCCAGCGCCGAAGCCGTTTAGGCAAAGTTTTTTACTCCTGCAATAAATACCCCGACTGTAAATTCGCCCTTTGGTCCAAACCCACAGGCAACAAATGCCCGGAATGCGGAAAATTAATGATTGTATCCAAAGAAAATCATGAACGCTGTTCTGACCAGGCTTGCAAGTTTGAAAGAGAAATCGAAGCCGCGAAATAACTTTTTCATCATAAACAAAAAAGCCTGTTTTATTTAACAGGATTTTTTGTTATATTTTTTTTAATCTTCAATAGGAATCGACTTACTACCCGTGCCAGGTTCGCAAGTATAACCACATTTTTCACAGATTTTTTTTAAAGTTAATGTATCGGAGTTACAATATTGCTGCGAAGCATTACATCCATCCGCTCTAGTCCCGTCTTCGCACAAAAGACAAACGACAGAATTCTTTAAAAATGGGTCACTATACGGCTTACCAGTGTTATCGTAGTAATAGATTGTTGGGTTATACTCGATAATAGTCGAGTCTGGAATACATATTTTTAGAGAACCGAGATTTGTTTGAAGAGTGGCAAATCGAGCGTCAATATTAATATTACCGATAAAACCTCCGTGCATCAGTCTTATGTATAGTGGCGACTTGCTGTCGGGCAATTGAGCAGTCATATCAGATGTATATCTATGTTCTTCTATAAGGTAACGACCAAGGGTTGTCCTATTCCGCACAAATTCTATCGTTGCCGCACGAGCATTAACCTCCCAATCTTTACTCAAAGACATACTAGTAATATCTGACGGATTATAGGAATTTACCAATAACTCGCCACAACCTTTATCCAAGATCGGTTTTGTTAATAATATGTCCGAGTAGGGCGTACCATTTATATCGTAATAGTATCTGACTGGACTATATTCAATGATATCTGTCCTCGGAATACAAATGGTATTTGTGCCCAAATTCGAGTTGAGAATAAATGTTTGAGAATTAATGGTAATATTACCTCCAAACCCTGCATGTACTGCTTCGATAAACAACGGCGTTTGGGTATTGCTATTTTCCACCGAAGAATCATCCCAAAATGTTTGATCCTGCAAGTTATAGTGAGCGAGCCAGGTATTTTCACGTTTAAAATCAAGAGAAGCGCGAATGTTAAAATCCCATTCTTTATTAGGCACACCCGAAATAATATCAGTCGGCTTTAAACCAGCCGCTAACATTTTCTTACATGTTCTAGGAGTGGCCATCTTGGTAAGCCGAACATCCGTGTAAGGCGTGCCGTCAACATCATAATAATAACTGACCACCGAATTCTGAGTTAATACATTGGACGGAAAGCAAAGCGTTTTCGCTCCGATATCAGTTACCAGGCTAAAGGTCATTGGTGGGGTGACTGCCTTTTCTTTCACGCTTTGGCTTATCTTTACTTGAAGAGGCGATTTGCTCCCCGGGCTTATCACCGGCTGAGGATCTTCAATTGAATATGTCGTCCCTGACAAAACTCCGCTGTTAATATTTGTGTTATCGTTTAGTAATCCGGTAAAACCCGCTTGGTTGTAAGTGGCCATTACGACATTATCTCTTAAGAATTGAAATCCAATTATGTTTGAACTATCTTCCCAAAGGTAAAAATTTAGATTTAAATTCGGCGGCGTTGCCACATCCGGATCCGCCCAGACATAGCCAACATATGCTAATTTTTTAGTGGTTCTGTCAAAAAAGAAACGCACGTTCCAAACAACATCGTGTAAACCTCGCGTTTCATCAGTAATCTGCGATATTAATACAATGTAATCACCGGCCACGCCCGCGCCCGTAGTGTTTGCGTAAAACAAATGCCAAGAATGAGGAGAAAAATTAACATCTTGGGCATCCCAGGGTATTGTTTGATTAGTATTTATCCATTCCAGGTATTCATCTGGCAAATTGGGATAATATCGAGATGGATCATCCGCCGGCGTCTGTATTCTTATTCTTTCAATATCAGATAAATGTATATCTGAAAATTCAGCAGGAACAGCGCCTACTGCGATAAGTTCACTCCAAGATCCTTCCAAGTATTCATTTTCAGTTAAAGCCGATTCATTAAAACCAGGTCGAAAATTAAAATTGCGAATATATTGGCTTTCCAATGTACTCGGCTTACCGTCGCTTAGCGAAAGAGGCTTGAAAGCAAGAGCTCCAATCGCCGGCGTCGCTTTTTCTTTTGGCAACTGATAACTCATACCTAAAGCGATACCAAAAAGCGCGGCAAACGCGCCGACCATCATGATACCGATAGAAATTTTTTGCGTAACCGGAACGGCGAGCTTGACGCCTGTTTCGGTGTCTGTTAGTTTAGCCATAGTTTTTATTTTTTATTTGTTAATACTAGCCTATTTCACTCTTATTTTAGCATATTTTGGAGAAAAAATCAAGTGGTCATTCACAAAAAGACCTGTTTTTTTACAAGCCTTTTTGTTATTTTTATAAATATTATACCTACTTCTTCAATTCGGCCAGCTTCGCTTTTACCTGCTCATTGTCCGGATTCAAAGTCAAGACGATCTCCATCTCAGAAATAGCCAAATCCTTCTGGCCCTGCTTTTCGTAAATCGCAGAAAGCTGCCAGTGGGCGTTGGAATGATCGGGATATAACGACACGACCTTGCTAAAAGCGGCGGTCGCTTCGGAAAGCTTTTCCTGATTGAGATACAGCCGCCCCAATTCGTAAAAAAGCGTGAAGTCTGACGGATATTTTTGGGTAAGTTTCAAGATTTCAGCAATCGCCGTGTCGGTTTCGCCTTTCAATTCATAGGTTAAAGCCCAGGCGGCTTCGGCCAGGGCATAGTTATTTTTAAGGTCGGCCGCTTTCTTAAAATTGCTTAAAGCTAAATCAAACAAACTCTGTGCTTGGCCTCTTACCGTTTCTTTGTTTTCTTCTTTAGCGGTCGATAAGGAATTGACTAAAGTTTGACCCGCTGTCACATAATAGCTGCCCAACTGATAATAAACTTGAGGATTGTTCGAATCCAATTCAATCGCTTTTTGATAATTGCTGACGATAAGCTGACTGATATCTTCTTGGCTGATAACGCTAATATTCTCATAAATAGAAGCGAGGGCCGAATAAGCGGTCGGGTCCTTAGCGGCCAGCTCGACCCCTTTTTGCCCGAAAAAGACCGCTTGGGTCACCCAGGTTTGAATCTGGCTGTTGTCCGTCTGTGATTTTTGAGATGCCAATTGCGCCCGGACTAGATAATTTTGGGCCAAACTAAAATTATAATTGGCGTTACGGCCGAAAAGATCCACGGCTTTTTGTAAGTTCTTTTCCACTTGGCCAAGATCGGCATTTTCATTGACCAGAACCGACGCTTTTGTATAATAACAATCCGCTAAAAATATCCGCCCGGAAAAATAAATAATGACAATGGCAAAAATAATCACTAATGACAAACCCAAGGAAGAAAAAGCGTTTGTTTGACCGGCCTTTGCAGATTTTTCCTTTAACTCCGGTTTCCGCAAAAGAACCGTGCCCAAGGCCAGGCACAATATCAGGCAAAACATCAGGACAAAAGAATAGGCGGAAAAAATCCCGGAAAAGAAAAGCAAAGAAGTAAGACAAATAAACAGTAAGTGGAAAAAATTCTCTGAACCGGCCAGTTTTTTCCGGTAAAAATTCCGCAGCAAGCTTATTAAAAAATAAACAAATAAGCCGACAAAACCCAGGAAACCCAACACACCGACCGTGTTCAGTACCTGACCCCATTCGCTTGGAGCCTTGATAAAGCTTAAATTCCAATAAGGCGTGTTGTTAAAACTAATCGGACGGAACCTCACGAGATCGTAATAAAAAGTGCCCGGCCCCGAACCGAAAAGAAAATTCTTGGCTATATTATCCTTGGTTATTTCCAAAGTCGTGCCCTGATCAATCACTATGTCCTTCTGCAAGCCAAAATTATGCCAGCCAGCCACATCGATAAAGGAAAAAATAACGGCTAAGGCTAAAACCAGGGCGATTATAACCGTCCATTTGGGGGAGATATCCCGTGCCTTGACCGTCAGGAAAAAAATCAGGAAAGCGCTTCCTAAGATCAGAGCGGTTAAACCGGCCTGGATATCAAGCAATAAAATGAGAGCCAGAACGAGCGCCGAATAAGACGCTAACAAAATTTTAAGCCGTTTTTCCCAGATTAAAACCATAAAAATAAAACTGATCAGGAAAACAAGCGCCAGATAAATCGAAAAACCATTGACGGAATTTGAAACGAGATTAAAATTTACGGCTTTCGTCCCCGCCCAAGGCAGGATATATACCTTAAAAAGCTGAAGATAGCCGAAAATCACGGCGAGCCCCGAAGAAGCAAGGAAAAATCCGAATATTTTCCTGATCTGAGCCGTATTAGTGATATTATTGACGACGACAAAAAAGAAAATTGTGAAAAGTACAATCGATAAAAGACTGTGATGATAATAAGAAGATAGACCCAGCAGGCTATTATCCATCTGGTAGGAAAAAACCGTGGCGACCAAAAAAAGCAGGCCGAAAATGATGATCGGCAGGCCTAAGGGCGAAAACCAAACTTTCTTTTCTTTTTTTGAAGACACATCCAGAAGCCAAAAAACGGCGGCGACCAAGGTAAGAAGGTAAAAAAGGAAGGTTTTGTTTATCTCAATGTACTCCGAAGTAAAGGGCAGGAAAAAAATCGGAATCAAAAAAACCGACAAATAGAGGCAGACTCTCACGATCTTTTGATAAAGATTCTTACTGTCATTTTTAATGGCGCTTGTTTTTACATTGGACATATTTTTTATCTTATTATATTCTTAACAATTTGATTAAGCTCCGCTTCGGAGTAGAATTCGATGGTGATTTTTCCCCGGCCGCCCTTTTTATCGATTTTCACCTTCGTCCCCAAATGCTCCCGCAGCCTGTCCTCCTGTTCAATAATTTCCGGCTCAAGGGCGGAAAAGCGCGGTTTTTTTATCTGACGGCTGTAACTTTCTGTTTTACGGACGGACAAATTGCTTTTTAGTATCGTATTCAGAAGTTTCAGCTGTTGCTTTTCGGCGGGCAAGGAAAGAATGGCCTTCGCGTGGCCTTCGCTGATTTTTTCCTCTAATATCGCTTTTTGAACTTCTGGCGGCAAAGAAAGAAGCCTTAAGGTATTGGCGACCGCCTCGCGGCTTTTGCCCACTCTTTTGGCGACCGCTTCCTGGTTTAAATTGAACTCATCGACCAGCTTCTGGTAGGCCATCGCTTCTTCAATGGCGTTCAAATTCTTGCGCTGCAAATTTTCCACCAAGGCAATTTCCAGTTTTTCCTGACGGCTGGTATCGCGGACGATGGCCGGCACGGTTTTTAAGCCCAGTATCTTGGCTGATCTTAACCGCCTTTCGCCGGCGATTAGCGTGTAGCCAGCGCCTGACCGGCTGACGATCAGGGGCTGCAAAATACCGTACTCCCTGATAGAGTTTATCAAATCTTCCAGGGCCGCATGGTCGATCCGGCCTCGCGGCTGCATGGGATTAGCCTCAATGGTCTCAACTTTTATCTTTAAAATCTTTTCATGATCCAATAACTCTACAATGGGACTCGCTTCGCTTTTCCTTGAAGGAATAAGCGAGCTTAACCCCCGGCCTAAACCCTGATTGTTAGCCATAAGTTTAAAAAATTATTTTTCTAATATCTCTCGGGCGAATTTATGATACGCTTTCGCTCCTTTTGAGCGTTTGTCGTACTTTAATATGCTTTGACCGTGCGAAGGCGCTTCCGCCAGCCGGATGCTTCGCGGAATAGCCGTCCGAAAAATCTTGCGGGGGAAATATTTGTACAGTTCGTGCAGGACATCCCGCGAAAGCTTATGCTTGTGTTCAAACATGGTCAAAAGCGCGCCCAAAACCTCCAAGTCAGGATTTAAATTTTCCTTAATCAACTGAATCGTTTCCATGAGCTGACCCAAGCCTTCTAAAGCGTAATATTCCGCCTGCACAGGGATGATGATCTCCCGGCAAGCCACCATGCCGTTAAGAGTCAAAAGGCCGAGCGAGGGCGGACAATCGATAATTATATAATCGTAATGATGGTCAAGCTCGGTGATCTTCTTCCTTAGAACAAACTCGCGTTCGTCAAAAGTAACCAGTTCGACATTCGCTCCCGCCAGATTCACGTGCGATGGAATCAGCTTGTAATCCTGATGACCCGTTTCCAAGATAACATCGTGGATCGGGTGGTTTAAGATCATAACATCATAAATTCCCCGGCCGATCTTGCGGATATCAACGCCCAAACCCGAACTGGCATTGGCTTGCGGATCGATATCAACTAATAAAACCCTTTGGCCCAAATGCGAAAGATAAGCCCCTAGGTTGATGGCGGTCGTCGTCTTCCCCACTCCTCCTTTTTGATTGACTATGGAAATTATCCGGGCCATTTATAGTTTAAAATTTTAACATGCCGCGGGAGAGAATCGAACTCTCATGGATTTACACCCACACGATTTTGAGTCGTGCGCGTCTACCAATTCCGCCACCGCGGCAAAGGCGGTTAATGGTGAAATTATAACCCAAAACCTTACTTACGTCAATTTTGTCTATATTCTAAATTATATCTTGACATTCCTTAATATTTCTGATAAGGTTTTATATTATCCAAATAGGATAATATTTGCAAAATAACTTAAGACTTAAGTATTCCGGTTCCTTGAAAGGAGGCATGAAATGGCAAAATGCCCGAAGTGCAACGATACGGGCGTGATCGAGACCGGCAACAACGATCTACCATGCGATTGTCCCGTAGGGGCAACAGCCCTTTTCGACATAGCTGGTGTCGAAGGCCCGGTGTCCGGAGCGGAAAATCTACGGAATTTCCCGGGAGGAGCATTGCTCCGGGATCCGTTTAAACCGTTGGGGATAGTGGTTGGCTGGAATCCCAAGAAATAAAAGGAGCTCGCGACCTGCTGTCGCGAGCTTTTCACAAAAAATAACAAACAAGGTTAAGGCGCACGACCCCCTGGGTACGACGCCTTTTTTATTTGCCGTAAAGGAACATTAATGATAAAATCACCTTATAATACTAAAAAATATGAACACTTATTTATTTTCCGGCGAAGAATACGATTTGCAACTTCAAGGCTTTAAAGAAGACCTGAGGTTTTATTTATCCGAGATAAAAAAATCAAAAAGAACGCTTGATATCGCCTGCGGCACCGGTAGAATTATGATCCCCGCCTTAAAAGCCAGGGCTAATATTGACGGTTTGGATAACTCGCCAAGCATGCTGAAAACCCTGCAAAGAAAAGCCAAGGCGGCCGGCTTAAAACCCAAAACCTACCTGGCTGACATGCGGAATTTTGACCTGAACAAAAAGTTTGATTTAATCATTATTCCCTGCCGCAGCTTTCTTCATCTTTTAAACGCCAAGGAGCAAAAAAGCGCCTTGCTTTCTATTCACAAACACCTAACCAACAAGGGCAGACTAATCCTTAATTTTTTTAACCCGGATTATAACAGAATGGCGAATTTCAACGGTAAAAAAGAATTCCATTCGTACGTAAAAGATCCGGTGACGAAAAACAAGGTGAAAATCTCGGCCATTAACCATTTTTATTCGGCCGATCAAATTCTAAAAATAACATATATTCACGAAGAATTGGATAAACATAATCTTCTAGTGGAGAAAAAAGAATTTAAAATGATGATGCGATATATTTTCCGTTTTGAATTTGAGCATTTATTGGCCTTAACCGGTTTCAAACCTTTAAAACTCTATGGCGATTTTAAGCGCTCTAATTTCACGGACAAGAGCCGGGAAATGGTTTGGGTCTGCCAAAAAGTCTAATTATTGACTCAATTAATAATCTTTGTTAATATAAGATGTAATCAGCGCGCGGGGTGGAGCAGTAGCAGCTCGCCGGGCTCATAATCCGGAGGTCGTGGGTGCAAATCCCACCCCCGCACCCAAGCCAGGGTAGCTCAGTTGGTAGAGCGTGGGACTCATAAGCCCGAGGTCGTGGGTTCGATCCCCACCCCTGGTACCATAGGTTTATGAAAGTCTACACATATCTTATTCAGAGTATAAAGGAAAAGAGTTACTATACCGGAATTTCTCGCCATCCGCAAAAAAGACTATCGGAACATAATCAAGGTAAATTGAAAATAACCGCTAAGAAAAAACCTTATCGGTTAGTTTACCTAAAGGAACATAATAGCTACAAAGAAGCGCGCCGGCACGAAATCTGGTTAAAGAAAAAGAATAATCAATATAAAAAATATATTTCTATTTCCACGGGTAGCTCAGCTTGCCCCGCCCCGTTGGGCGGGGTGAAGTAGAGCGTGGGACTCATAAGCCCGAGGTCGCTTGCCCCGCCTTTCTAGGCGGGGTGAAGTTCGATCCCCACCCCTGGTACCAAAAATAAAAACAGGCCCCATACAGTCTGTTTTTTGTTTATCTTTATTATTTTTTTCTATTCCTTTTTGCAAATAATACTATGCCTAAGACCAACAATAGTAAGCTAAAATACTGTGACGGTCTCAAAATTCCCCAAAAAGGGTCCGAACCCGGCAAATCCGTCGCTCTTAGGCCATAAATAAAAAATGATATTAAACCGTACCAGGTCAGATAAAAAGCGGTTAAAAAACCTTCTTTCTGACCAATGAACTTTTTTCTCAGAATCAAGAGGATAATAAATAAAATTAAAGAACTAAGAAAAGAATATAAAGAAGTTTCGTGCCTGACCTCTCCGAGATATTCAATGCCCCAGGGCAGGGCCGTTATTTTCCCCCAATGGTCATGGATAAGAAAACAGCCGAGCCTGGTGATCGCCTCGCCAAGCGCCAGGGAAATAACCATGATATCGGAGACAAGCCAGAATTTGATCCCCTTTTTCTTTAAATAAAGCCAGCCGAAAGTAACGGCGAAAATCAATCCGCCGTAAAAACCCAGCCCGCCCTCCCAGACCTTAAATACATCTAAAAGGTTTTCCCTAAAATAAGACCATTCATTCAGGACAAAATACGCCCTTGCTCCGACTAGGGCGCTGATAATAATGACCAAAGCGAGATCAAAGACGATTTTTTCTGTCTTTATTTTCTTGGCTTCCCGGAAAAACTGCCATAAACCAAAAATGAGGCCTAACGCGAACATCAGGCCCCAAATTTGGATTTTTACAAAACCTATATCAATCTCCTCAAGGGAGAAATAAGGTATCATATTTTTTACAACGGACTAGAGTTCGAATAACTTGTCATGCATCTCCCAGAATTTTCCCTGAACCGAGGCGCATTCTGAAGCCTCTGCCGCTAACTGGGCGTTGGCGTGGAATGAAAGCGGAAAATGACGGAAGATTATTTTAACCTTGCCGCTATATTCTTCAAGAATTTGTTTTAAGGTCGAAGCGTGATTCAAACAATAGGGGCACTGGAAATCCGAATATTCCACCAGTGTCACTTTAACGCCGGCGTCGCCTTCCACATGGTCGGCCTCAGTCACTTTCACGTCGACCGCGGTTTTTTCCGCGTATTGGGAAGTCGGCGCGTTACCGGCCAGCACTTCGTCAACAATGGCCTTGAAATCCGCGTACGGTATCGCACCGCTCACAAGATAACCGTTCACAAAAGTCGCGGGCGTACCCTGGACTCCCAGGGCCTGACCGGCGGTCGCCATGTCAGTGACGGTTTTCGTTTTTTCACCGTCATTAATACAGGAGTTGAATTTAGTGATATCCAACCCCAAATCACTGGCGTATTGGGCGATACTGGTCGCACTGACCCGCGGATCAACCGCATCCGCATTGGTATTACTGTTGCTGTTCGCCCCCGCGACAGTATTGGTATTTGAGGCAGTCTTGGTCTGCACGACGGTCAGGGATAAAACCACGCCGACAATGGCGCAAACGACCACGCCGACTAAAATTCCCATGACAAACGTCGTTTTAGGCGGGGCATCCAATATTCCCTTGTTTCCTCCTCCTTCTTTCTTGCCGCTGTTTTCTGGCATTGTATTTTCTCCTTAATGTTATTTATTAGTTACTTATAAATTTATCAAAAAACAAAAGAACCGTCAAGGATGATAATAAGGGCGCGCCGACGGCTTCCGCCGATTGAAATCAAGGCTTAAGGCGGCAAAATGTTGAGTTCCGCCCCGCTATTCAGTATTTTCCTGGCGGGATTCATTCGAACCCTCCGTCACATTTTCACGCGATTTTCACACTGGCCGTAGTCTGGAAGGCCGATAAAATCAAGACTAAGCAAAAACCGCCTGTCTCAAAAAAAGGGAGGGCGCGCGCGAATACCCAAATCTTTAAATTATGATAATCACGCTGATCATATAGATGACCAGCAGGCTGTAAACAATGGTCGGCCGGTGCTGTACGCGGACTTTAATCAAAACATTGAGGATAAGGGCAAGACTCAGGAAAAGCAGCAGGGCCAGGAAAAAATTGCGGGAGTATAAGATGATCTGGACCAATTTTTCGGAAGTGAAAAATTTATCCGGCCGCAATATCGTCGTTTTAAAGAAATCCGTATTCATGACGGGGGCCGTTATGACATTGCTCTCGTCAGTGGTCGGCTGCGTACTTTGAACCAATATATCTAAATCGTTTTTCTGCCCGTTCTGGTTCTCCTCGACCGAGCCGACGTACTGATCGCCCGTCTTATTCAAATCTGCCGTGTTGCCGCCCAAATTAACCGCCACTTGCGTGATCTCCGCTGGCGGCTCGGCAGGCGGAGTTTCCGCCGGAGGTTCCTCCACCTTAACGGTCACGTCATAAGTATCTTCTTTGGCCGGTGACGGCAGGACAACGGTCTTTTCGGCTTCCACTTTCGGCAAGTTTTTTTCCGCCTCGACGGTCGGTGTCACGGTCTGTTGAACCGGTTTTGTTTCAGTGGTGGCCGGCTTAGTCACTTCCGTAACGGTCGTATTGGAAGCGACGGTCTTCGTCGGCGCCGGCGCGGCAAATTCCTGCACGACCAATATCGTCTTAGCGCCTTTGAAATCTCCTTCAATCACCCCGACGCCGATCTCGGAAAATTTTGAATTCAGGATATTTTTCTTATGGCTTTCGCTGGCCATCCAGGCGCTAACCGTAGATTCAGCGGTGACAAAATCCATGGCTAAATTTTCTCCGGCATAGGCGTATTCGTAGCCGGCGCTCTGAAACCAGTACCAAGGCGAGACATTAGACGGACTGTAGTGGGAAAAATACTGGTTTGAAAGCATGTCAGCCGCCTTGGCAGAGGCCGCCTGAGAAAGTCGGCTGTTCAACTTCAGCTCGGATAAACCCGCATTTAATCGCTGCTGATTGGTTAAATTGACAATATTCTGGTTGGTAATATCAACCGGCAAGACATAACCAGGAGTCAAGGCAACTAATAGCAGGACGCCCACTTTCACCACAATGACCAAAGAGGCGATAAAAGCCAAAAATTTATGCCTTAAAACATGGGGGCGAAATTCATTTTGCTCCTGGGGAATAAAACTATCGCGGATTTTCCGGTGAAAATATGACATAATAGATTGTATATTACGTGTCATCCTAACGTTTTATATTAGCACAAATTTTCTGATTTGTCAACCCCAAACAAGAACAGATCTGACAATACCCCTATATAATTAAATATACCGTGATTTCCAAAAGGGTCAATCCCATTTTTAGATTACCTCGGTATTTTCTATTTATTTATGTAAAAAAATTAGCCCGCGGGATTTCCTGGGGGCTAATTTTAAAGGATAATATTATTCTTCCCAAAAAATAGCTTGTTGCGGGCAGCCGTCAATCGCTCCCGAACAATCACATTTTTCACAACCGGCCTGGTCTTTCACGCGTGACTTGCCGTCCCCGCCTATCTCGAAAACTTCCGGGCATAAAGCGACGCAAGCGCCGCAGCCGATGCATTTTTCCGGGTCCACTGCGATTTTTTTCTCTGGCATGTTTTCATTTCTCCTTAATATTTAATGTCAATAATATTTTAGCAAATGGGCGGAAAAAAACAAGGGAAGCAATTTTTCATGCCTCCCTATTTAGGCCAGTCTCGGAAAAGGTGGAGAAAAAATATTTCTTGGCGAGAATTATACTTGATGGGCAAGCCGCAACCCGGGCAGACGCCGTGCAAAAACTGACGCTTACAAATAAGACAGATGCTGCCGGCGTGCTCCGAAGTAAGGGGTTGCGCCGCAATCGCGTCTATTCTTTCCCGAATCTCCTTTTGGGATAGCTTCCCTTTGGATTGACTCGCTAATCGCCAGGCGCTGGCTAGATCCAGGCTGATCTTTCCCGCCGCTTCCCGACAAAGGCCCCAGGCGTCAAGCTTCCCGCCGCAGCTCGGACAATACTTCCGCCTATCACCCTCCTCTTCCCAGATTACTTTCATTATCTCAAACCTCCTTGGCAAAAAGAACCGCTTAAACCTTAGCGTAAAACTAAAAATATTTCAAGGATAAAAAAGAGGCGGAAAATGCTTCCGCCTCATACCGTGTTTTCCACTTCCCAGGGTTCGTACCCTCGGTTTTTTTCGACTACCTGGTAGTATCGCCAGAGGGAATTTGAGAAGTGCCTCAATTTCGGTCTGATCGGCCGGCGTTTAAGCAGCTTGCCCAAGAGCACCGGATCGCTCATCTCTTCCGGACTGTGGAAGGAATGATGATAAGAATCAACGTAAAGACTGAGCTGACGCCCAATCATCTCCCATTCCTTCTGGGAGACAGAAACCGTGATGCGCTTATTACCCACTTTATCCCATTCAAAGTGGATGATCTGGTTAATAACGCCGGTAACATGGGCGCCCGTCCGATAGTTGATCAGAACCGGCCGGAATTGACTCGGATTGAGACTGGTGATATCAATGGCGTCGGGGGTGGGGAAACGCTGCAAATCCACGGCCACGAGCTCAACATCACCCGGCCCCCATTGCCTGATGTGTGCTTGGAAATCCTGGTAGCGAGCTTCGACCAGCCAATCCTGCCACTCCGGATGCCGACGCCTGATTTCGCTCCGGCTCGGCGCTTTCCAGATATAATGGTAAGCGATCCGGATACGATCATGCCGAGTACAATCTTTCAGGACCGCCAGGCGGAATAAGACCTCAACAAACGGCCATAAATCGCCGAACTTACCGTACAAATCCGCGGCAAACATTTCTGCCAAAGGCAGAAATTTGGAGACTTCCGCTTCGGTAACGAGACGCCAAGGCTGTCTTCCTCTGCGTGACATGATAACCACCTCTTCAGCAATAACGTCAATTCAAGACCAATGATTTTAAAGGTTCGAAACACTCTAATATAGCGCAAAATCATGGATTTGTCAACCCCGTTAGAAATTACTCAATATAAATATACACTCGTTTAAATATGCGGGGATTTCTGGCGGGGTCACTCACCCCAATAAAAAAACTCCCTTCAGTTTGCTGAAAGGAGTATGCGGGGAATAAACAATAGCCTAGAGGGTATCATCAGCTTTTTCCTTGCCATAAGGACATTCGTCACCTGCATTCATGTAAGGGCAAGCGCCCTCACCACCATTGACCACCCGATACCGGCAGTCCTTACATTTTTTCATTTCATCCATTTGGCCGCAACGACCAGGGGGAATATTCAAACGACTCATAGCTGACTCCTTTTTTATTCGATAACTTCAAAAATCATATTCAGGCGGGTAACCTGAAGGACGCTCAAAACTCTGGCATTCGGTTTCTCAAGCTTGACTTTAATACCTTGTTTGGCCAATCTTGACCGAAGCGTCACCAGCAGCCCCACGCCGGTCCCGGAAATCCATTCCAATTTCTCAAGATCGACAATAACCGTCGACACCTTTTCTCCCGCTCTTTCAACCGTTCCGGCTATCCTTTCCATTAAATCCAAATTATCGGGACCTCCGAACGATTCACCGCTCAAAGAAAAAGATAAAACGCCTTTTTCACCCGTCTCATTACGCTTCATTTTGGCCACTGACGCCTCCTTGTTAATGAACTTTGATGCTGTAAAAAACCTCCCCCTATCTTAGGCCAGGGGGCGGGAAAAGTCAAGAGTGAATATTATTCAAGCAAAAGCAACAAGGCCATCAGGCCGATACCGAGCAAGAAAGAAAGAAGCTGAAAAACCGAATAGCGCAACCTCACTTCTTTATGCAACTCCGGGATCAGATCGGCAGTGGCAATATAAATAAAGCCGCCTATCGTAAGCGGAACCAGGTAGCTCGTCAGACTGGAAATATGAGCGCCAAAAGTCAGGGTCAAAGCCGCTCCCGCCACGGCGGTCAAAGCGGAAATAAAATTATAAAACAAAGCCTGCATTCTTGAGTAGCCGGCGTGAATCAAAATCCCGAAATCGCCCATCTCCTGGGGGATTTCGTGCAAGATCACCGCGATGGTGGTAACTAATCCCAAGGCCGGACTGACCAAGAAACTGGCGGCGATAATCGCCCCGTCAATGAAGTTATGGACGCCGTCGCCGATCAAGCTCATCATCCCCACCGTGTGCACGTGATCTTCACAATCAAGCTCGTGGCAATGCCGCCATTTTAAGACCTTTTCCATGACAAAAAACAAGACCAGGCCGCCCAATATCCACAAAGAAACAACGAGTGTCTTTGGAGAAAGGCTCACCGCCTCCGGCAACAAATGAATAAAAGCATCGCCTAAAAGTGAGCCTGCGGCAAAACTGATCAAGAACAAAAGTATTTTTTTTAACCGCTCAATTCTCAGGGAAAAAGTGAAAAGCCCGGCAAAAGCAATTAAACTCACCCCTAAAACGCTTAATATTGTATACAGCCAGGTTTGAACCATGAATATATTATAACATTATTGATATCAGCAAAAAAGCATTGATCGAGACAAACCCCTGCTTTTTCAAGTCTTCCAATATTATTTATTGATCACATTGGCGGCCACTTTTTCATAATGCAGACCGACAATAGCCAGCTCGATGGCCACGGGCAGAGCCTTATGCTTGGTCAAAAAAGTTTTTATCAACAGCTTCCAGTATAGAAAACTCGCTCGCGAGACAAAACCGATCCGCCAAATACTGATAAAAAAAGCCCTTAAATCATAGCGGTTAATCTTTGACTTGACCGTCGGCCGGTAACTTTTGATAAATGTATTTATCCTTTGGTAATAGCTTTTTCGGGAATATATCGTGGCCAGAATTTTTTTATAGCCTTCCATCAATTTTTGCCGGTCCATTTTTGGCTTAAAATTGATCTTGCCGTCCGTATTGCCGCCGGTCGTCTCGCCAATTAGTCTTCCTTCCGCTTTCAGGCGGTGCCAAAGCCGCGTCTGCGGCAAAGCGGTCAAAATGCCGACCATGGCCGTGACAATACCCACCTGTTGGATAAATCTTATCTGGGCGTCAAAGATACCCTTGGGATCAGAGTCAAAGCCGACGATAAAACCGCCCATCACCTGCAAACCATGCTGCTGGATGACCTTCACGGCCTCCGCCAGATCGCGGCTGACATTCTGCATTTTTCCGCATTCTTTAAGGCTATCCACGCAGGGAGTTTCAATTCCCAAAAATACTTTATAAAAATTGGCGGCGCTCATCAGCTGCATCAGCTCCTCGTCATCCGCTAAATTGAGGCTGGCTTCCGTCAGCAGTTGAAAGGGATATTTATGTTCTTTCTGCCAGGCGATAAGAAACGGCAACATTTTTTTGACATTGGCTTTATTCCCGATAAAATTATCGTCCACGATAAATAAAGTGCTTTGCCAGCCGGCGGCGTAAAGCGATTCAAATTCCCGGATAAGCTGCGGCGGATTCTTCGCTCTTTGGCCCCGGCCGTTCATGATCACGATATCGCAGAATTCGCAGTTAAAGGGGCAACCTCGGGAATACTGAATGACCATGGCGGCGTAATCCTTAAGCTTGATCAGCGACCAGTCAGGTATCGGGGTCTGCGATATATCCGGCCGGATGGCGGAAGTATAAATATGTTTTGGCCTTCCTTTAGCTAAATCCTTAAGAAAAAGAGGCAGGGTTACCTCGGCTTCGTTCAAAACGAAATGATCGACGCCGGTAAATCCTTCCGGCTGGCTGGTGAAGACCGGGCCGCCGCAAACCACTTTTTTGCCCATTTTTTTCGCCCAGTCAATGACCGCTTGGGCGCTTTTTTTCTGGACGATCATCGCGCTGATAAACACCATATCCGCCCAAAGAATATCCTCGTCTTTTAATTCCCTGACATTGAGATCGACGAGTTTTTTCGGCCATTCTTTCGGCAGCATGGCGGATACGGTCAAAAGACCCAGAGGAGGATAGGCCGCCTTTTTTGCCAGAAATTTCAGGATATGCTTAAAACTCCAGAAAGTCTCTGGATACTCGGGATAAACGAAGAGAATATTCATTATGGAAAAACCCTCAAACTTTACGAATTTAGACCTACTCTTAAGTGTGTACAAGCATAGCACAAGTTGACTATAATTACAATATAGCTAGCGAAAAATTCTTCAAAAACCCTCTTTGACAAGATTTATCCCCTTTGTTAAGATGCGGCTATCATTAATCGTACTTTGAAGGAGGACTGAAGATGAAAATGGAAGCCATAGCGGATTTGATAAAGTCGGTTTTGGGCGACAGGGATTTCTGGTTCCTGAATCCGGAGGCGGACGGCGTTTTTGCCGGTTTTCTTCACCTAGGCAATAGGACTTTTATGGCCGAGGTATTATATAGCGAACAAAATGGTATCGCAATATCTCTTCACTACGGTATCGCTGAATTGTCAGGCAAAATAAGCGAGATAACCGAGAAATTGAAGATGGCCAATGAAGAACCATTCTTCCGGGATCAACGAGGGGAAAAATGGATGAGAATGGGCTTAACCGAAGATCAACGTCATATCTGCATCGTGGCGGTTATCCATCCAGAAGAAAGTGATGGCATGATGCGCGAGCAACTTTTGACTAAAACTTCCTTGATGATCACGAACATCGAGATGAACTGGCCACTGTGAAGGATAGGACTAAAGATTCAAAACGGACCTGAGTGAAGGTCCGTTTTTTCTGCCTTACTATTAGTTATCTTAATATCTTACTCACTTTAAAAACCCCCTCTTTGACAAATTATATCGTTTTTGATAATATAATCAATCACAAATTCATCAGTTTATTCGTGCACTTTCCAACTAGCCAGGAGGCGATCCTTTGAAAAAACAAAAGATCATCAAGGTATTCAGATTTGAAGGTCAAAACGTCATTATCCGCTATCCCCAAGCCAGTGATCTTATCGGCTTAAAAGACCTGATCAACGCGCTCGTGGCCGACAGAGCGTATCTTACCGTTCAAAAAAAGGTCAATCTCCGCCAGGAAAAAAAGTGGCTGTCTGCCTTGCTCAAAAACATCGCTAAGAAAAAAGTTGTTCATTTGCTTGCTATTTCCAATGGAACAATCGTGGGCAACTGCCAAGTAGTTAGCGCTGGCGGGCCGGACAGACATTATATCGGCACTTTCGGCATCATGATCCGAAAAGAATACCAGAACAGAGGCTTGGGCAAAAAACTCCTGAAAATCGTCATTCAGGAAGCCAAAAAAATTCTTGGGGTAAACATGGTCATTCTTACGGTCATGTCGCCTAACTTAAGGGCCCAAAAAGTCTACCGCACTTGCGGCTTTGAGGAATACGGCCGGCTAAAAAGAGGGCTTAAGCACTACGGCCGGTATGTCGACGAAATACACCTGGTTAAATACCTGCGATAAAATCAAAAAATAGGGCGACCGTGCCTGTTTGCGGTCGCTTTTTTATTTACGCATTGACAAAAGATTATTTTTATGCTAATATGCTCTGTCCATCATCTGAGCGCTACAACGTCTGCGGACCACCCTGTTACGGCAGAAGGGTGCCAAATTATCTGCCCAGGTGGCTGTGTTAAACACCACCGCCCAGAACCTTTCACATCCGGCAATAGCCGGAATAAATTCGTGGAGGTCAAATCATGAGACCTGAAGATTTCCTTGTCGCTCAAGCCGACCAGGAAAAAGGAACCCTTGGGCTTAGTGCCAAGGGCTCATCCACTATTTTCTTCATCGGCTCCAGCTTTGAAACCAGTGTCAGAACAGGCGATTTTGTCCGCGGTTTCACTGTCTGCGCGCCCACCGGAAAATCCGGGACCATCGCCCTCTGCGTAATATCCCCGGGTAATCATTCGAGTCATTACTACGGCTATATTCTTTCCGTTGAGAACGGGCACATCGATCTGGTAAAACCCTGGCTTGCTCTGCCCGAAAAGATGTGCCACGTCGCGGAAACCACTCTCACCGTCAAGATAAGGGGCAAGTATTTCTGCTCCGGCACATTGCCTATCAATGAAAACCCTGATACTCTTTTTGTGCCCGACGGCAACCTCCTCTGCCGGTATCTCGCTGGCGAGATCAGGGCCAGCCACGTCATCGCCGCGGCGGTCGAACGAAAGCTGGAAATGTCGGCCCGCGATAAGCTGGCCAAGCTCGAGACGGAACTCGAGGAAGCCAACAATGCACAAAGGTACATTGAAGATATCCTCGGAGGGTACAAAAGGCTGTGGATATTGGCAGACAATCTGGCTGAAGCGGTGAGAAAGCCTTGGCATAAAAGAGGTAAGATCAGTGACGCAATTTCAACCTTCCACGGAGGCGCTTCAAAAAACAAGATGCTCGTGGAAGCAATAGCCAAAAAGCAAGGTTTTTCCATCGAGGAGTAAACAGACAAACGACAATCGGGGGCGAGTCACGCCAAGCGTGACGAACCCCTGTTTTTTATACGAAAAAAACAAAGCATATCATTAATATAACTTCAAGATAAATATTCTTTACACGAAAATCTTATTCACCCAGTCGCCGATATAATGGGTGGCGATAATGACGAAAACCGCGATAATCAGATGTTCAAAAACGACGTAAGCCGCCGACTTAAGGCCTTGAGCGCGGGAAATCAAATAACTGAAAATTATGATCAGGGAAAGACCCCAGACAATACTGATCCAGATAGCCGTCGTCAAACTGAATAAAAGCACGGGCGCGACAAAAGTAAGAGCAACTATCAGCTTGGCGACGAACGTGGCGAAAGTCGCCTGCCAAATTTCTTTATTTGAATGCTGGTCTTCCGATTCTTCAGAAATATGCGTGCCCAAGGCATCAGAAAGGGCATCGGCTAAAGCAATGATAAAAATGCCGCCCAAGACCACCGTTTTCGAACCGGTGCCGGCTTGTAAACCGACGATCATCCCCAGGGTGGTGATGACGCCAGAAGTCAGGCCGAAGCCGAAACCCTTTTTTATGGCACTGTTCATAAATCAAAAATATTGTTACCTTATCAATGTCGTAATCTTAACCATAAATCGCCTCTTTGAAAAGAGGCAATTTATTAACATAGACGGTAAAATATTATTTTTCGCTTGTCCCGATAAGGACGGTATTGGCTTCTTCTCCCTGGCCGAGAGTGACATTGGCGGTACGGTTACCCTTTTCCGCAGCCATGGTGAAGCTGTCGCCCAAGTTCATGCTGAAGGTGATATTCCAGCCCTCCTCTTTCAGCTTTGCGTCATAGAGATCCTTGAGATCGGCCACACTCTGATTTGTTTCGATCATGACGCTGTAACCCTTGCCCTCGTTGACCGTGGAAGCCGACTTGATGGTGCCGTCAACGACATAAACATCTTCCGGAAAACCGGAGGGCAAAGCGATATCTCCGCCGACCTCGATCGTGGATCCGTTGGTGTTTACCGTTATCTTCTGATTGCTCAAATCAACATCCGCCTGGCCGTTGGTCGCCGATTCCGCTGCTTTTTCGGCGGCTTTTTCCGCCGCGCTTTTGCCGCAGCCGGTCAGGATCAAAGCGGTGCCCGCCAACAGGCAAAGTGCGAAAATAACAGATTTTTTCATAGGTTTTATATTTAATTATATCACCAGATAATTATAAAAGAATCGGCCCAATATTACAATAATAAGCCCATAAAAAAACGCGCAGAACCATTTGGCAATAAACCAAACGAGTCTACGCGTTATTGTCTTCCTCCCAAGATAAAGGTGCGTTTTGACAACCGAATCTCTGCCACCAGGTGTTGAAATCAAATTCACGACCAAGACATTCCCGATGGTCAGCCACGAATCTAGCGGTGAAATCCTCAATCCCCAGGTAACCCAGCCGGCGGAAATATTCCCCGAAATGAAGAGCTTCTTTTTCTCCCGTTTCCTCCCTCTTGATCGCTTCTTCAATCTCGCGGACATACTGATCAATTTCCCGCCAGACTTTTTCGCCGCCCAAATTCACCGTGGCCAAATAACGCCTGATCGTCCTCAGGGTCAGCTTCCGGCCGAACTTGTCGTAATCAAGGGACAAGCCAATATTCTTGCGGGCCCGGATCGCCGCTTTGAGAATCTCGACATTCTCGGTGCCGACCAAAGCGATCACGTTCCGATAACCCATCTGGGCTAAGGTCAGAGTATCAATGACCGCTTCGGCAAATTTCACCTCCTTAGCGTCTGACAAAAGAATGTCGGTATTGAAGCCGCCCTGGACGACTTTTTCGCCCAGCATCGAAAGCTTGATGTGCGTCAGCATCTCCTCTGTAGGCGGAATTATCCGGCCATAGAAATTGGTGTGTTTGCCTTCAAGCTTCAAAGGGAAAGTCACGCGGCCAGCCAGAACTGAATAGGGATAACCAATTTCCGTCCGCTGAGTCTTCTTAGATAAGTACTCGCGCGTGATTTCCTGAGCGGAAAGACCGAACTCTTCCTGCAACAATCCGATCAGACTGCTGGCCCGCCAGAAATTAGGCGTGATTTTTACGAATCCGTAGCGGATCAGATCATCTAAGCAATAACCTTCACTCATCAACCCGATGATCAAGCTGTTATTGCCGTAACCCGCGCCGTATTCATAAGCCAGGGAAGGATCTACTCTCCTTTCTTGACGCAGATATTCCACCGCCGGACTAGGCCAAAAAGATAAGGCCAGCAACTGCTGGGCGCGGCGCATAATCCGGTCATGTTCTTCGGGAATAACCGGCAAGACCGACCAGTCAAGCTTAGTGGGCTGGCGGCTGATTTCCTGCCATTTTGGCGCCAGTCGATTGGCGAGGTCGCCCGGCACGGATTCAATGGCAATGCTTCCGCCCGTGCGGCAACCGAAACACCAGAAACGTAACCAGTCGGGATAAATACGCATGGAAGGGTCAGAATCCCGGTGATCGTCCATCAGGCACTGCACGGTAAAAGGCTGGGCGGGATCCGACCAACTGTAGGTTTTTACCTCCCCTTTTGCCATGGCCTCTAGCAGCTTGCTGTAATTCATCTCCAATTTATGGGTCCCTGTCTTGCGGCGCTTGCCCACAATCTGGAGAATCTGCCGGCGGTCGGCAAAGAGCGGATATTTATCCCGATGCGCTCGGATTATCTCCCGGACGGACACGACTTTTACTTTTTCTTCCGGGAAAAGTGGCAGAGCCTGATTCCCGTTATGATTATTGCCGAAAGCTCCTTTCTTCGGGCGACTTTCCCCTTTTTCATGGATCTCGACCAGATGGCGAAGGAAAATGTTATTGACTTCCCTGGCCAAAGCCCGCCGGGAAGCTTCGGGCCACTCAAGCACGACGTAATTCAAAAAATAATCCTGCATTTGCTCGACGGCCATGCTCACTTCATGAACAATGGGCGCCTGGTCAGGCATCAAATACCAGAGTTCCCCGCGCAGAGTCACGTCTTCGGGTCGCCAAAGCTCACCTTTTTGACCGACCAAGTAGCAATCCAGAGGGATCAGCGTCAGATACCTCTTCATCTGTTCCTGATCGGCGAATTGGGGTTCTTTTTTTAAATCCGTCGAAGACCATTCTTTATCCCCGGTGACCACGTCGCCGACCAAAGATTTCCAGTCGATGACCGTCACTTCAACCGGCTGGTCAAAGCGTTTGCCAAGCTCCATGATCAGATGGCCGACGGATTTATAGCGGTTACGGCTCATTTCGGTAAGTATCCGGTCTTGCCTCCGATTCGGCAACTTTCCGCCGATGCGACGCACCTCAAGAGCGTCAATGCGTCCGCCGCCAAGGTGATGACGCGAGGCAATCACGTTTATCTCCCGGAACAAAATCATCGGCCTTTGTCTTTCTCTCAGCCAATAGCTCGCGGCGGCGGCCCAAGTCAGCTCGGTCAACACCTTAAAGTGTTCGCCGAAGCCTACTTCGGCGCCAAGCTTAACGGCGTGTTCGCCGAAAAGAATCGCCAGCCATTTTTCCAGACAATTGACGTTTCGCCTTTTCCGTCGCCAGGCCGGCCAACCCTGCTTTTCGATGGCCGACCTTATCACTTTCCAGTGATGCTGAATCCGATTAAGCACTCGGGTGCGGCTCAGACGCATTTTTTCCGATTTTTCGCTTTGAACTGACTCCTCGGCGAATTCATCAAAAAGAAGAATCTGACGGCTTTTCTCAAGCTTGAACAATTCAAGCTGAGAAGAAGTCTTGTCGGTTCTTCTCCCGCCGGAAGACATCAGCCGACCGCTAAAAAGGTCATTGACCGCCTGATGCGTCAAGGCGCCGCGCGTGAGCTGCGGATCCTTCGCTTTGGCTCTGATCCCTCTCACGAGGGTTCTTAGCTTCACCATTTTCGGGCCGGGATCTCGGATATTCTCCAGATCCTTGACCACGACCTTCAGCTCGGTTTCCGGATACTCAACCGTCAGACGGTTAAGATAAGCAAGGGCTTCGATGATATTGGCCGCTTTGCCCAACCAGATGACCGCCTCCACGATCAGGTTAAGCTCGCGGCGAAGATACATTTGCCAGGCCCAGCTCCGAAAACGCGGAGATGGATCAGAAATGCTCTTAATATCATCAGGGGTCACAGCCAGGGGCGTTTCCAGGTTAAAACCATGATTCTCTTCCATCTCCACCTCCTTGTTTTCTTGAAGATTTCTGTGTTTTGTGACTTGAAAAATTATAAAACTGTCAAAGGGCGTTAATGTTTCTTACCATAAGAATGATTTTTAGTCAAACAAAAAAATAGCCCTAAAATTCGGCTATTTTGATTCTATTATTTAAACGAAAAACAGAACAAACCCGGCCAAAAGCCCGACCGTCAGAACGAAACTCGCCCATTTCAGCAAGACTGACTTCGGTCTTAGAGAATAATTGGCCAGATTCCAGATCTCCTTCTTATATTCGTCGGCAATCGCTTCGTCAGTTTTAATAACTCGATTAACTTCTTCCTGGTAGCTTTCATAACTTTTTCCGGCGAAACCCCACCAGCACATCAGGCCGATTTTCTCTTTCATTTTCCCGCGGTAAGGCAGAAAGACGGCGAAGACCGTCAAAAGAATGGTCAGAAAAGCGGTAATGGCAATCACCACAAACTGGACTTTTTCCAGTCTGATAACGCTTAAGCCGAAAACCACCCCGGCAATGGCCAATAAAAAAGAGGCTTTGCCGTCCAAAGAATTCCTCAAATTATGGTGGTGAGCCAGCGAATCTCTTAAAAAATTAATGGCGTTTGGGTCCATATAATTATTCTAACATATTTCTGAATAAGAAAAAACCGCTGACGGCAAGAGCCAGCGGTCCGGAATTAATTTGTCCGGTATTTGTTCACGTGCGTTCTTCTCTTGGCGTGCCTTTCCTTGCGCGTGAGAGAAAAAGCCTCGCTTCCCTTTTTGCTCTTTCTCCGGTTTCGGCGCTGCCTTTTCCCGGCCTTCGTGCCTGTAAAATGCTGTTCATTATGAACATGGCCGCTTTTCCCGTGTTTCCGGCTGCCGATCGTACCGCCAAGCTTTTGGAGACTTCCCCTATTTTTCTTTTTTGACATGACCACTCCTTTGAATAAAAAAGGCTTATCTTGATTAACTATTTTAATTTGGTTAATAAGACTTGTCAACTAAAGGCGCCGAGCTGCGGGAACTTGACAAATTAATGTAGATATAATAAATTTACATATTAACTGTACATTAGATATGGAATTCACCTAACTGTAACTAATTGAAGGGAGGGTAAATCATGGAATTTTGCCCAAAGTGTGGAAAAAGTGATTGGGAACATCTCGAAAGCGGCGGTTGCGGAGGATTCGGAAGAGTAAAAGCATGCAAGGCCTGTAAAGCGGTTTATCGCAAAGAATCTGGGGGCATCATAAATACAGGCGAAGAAAAGTGGGTATTTCTCGCCGAAAACCTCGACGAATACAAAGAAAAAAGAAAGGGGAAGGCACAAGCCTGATCTCAGTACACGCCCGACAAAGCACAAAACAATTGTCGCTTCGTGGGGCGTTTTTCTTTTCTACCAAATATTTAAATAATATTTGGCTCCTCCAGGTGGGCTTCCGCCTTCACCCTTTCAGGGTTTCGACGGACAGACGAAACACTGGCGCCGCGCTCAGGGGGCTGGATTCGAACCAGCGGTCTCCGCATTAATCCCGTAAGTCGCTTTCTGTTCCTACGGGACAAGCAGTGCTACAATGATTATCCCAGCTCTCCCAGGAGGACTCGAACCTCCAATCTCTGCATTAACAGTGCAGCGTTTTACCAATTAAACTACAGGAGAGCTGGAATAATCATTAAAATATATTACCGGCGTTGCCTGCCCCGCATACGAACACAGTGAGTTATGCGGGGTACCAGCTCAACTACCCCTGAGCGCGGCGCCCGGCTATAAACAAAAAAACCGGCTCATTTGGCCGGGTTTCCTCATAATTACAAATTAAATGAAACTCACCCGGCCAAAAGACGGTTATTATTGTTATTCAGATTTTGCTTCGCAAGTTTCATAAGTAATTACATCTTAGAGCAAATGAGCCGCATTTGTCAAGATATTGACAAATGTATCTTATTTTAATAACATCTAGATACCTTATAAATTCGTTCTTTCCGCCCAAACTCGAGAGGAGGAAATATGGAACCAGGATTAGCCGATAGGGCAAAACTGCCACCGGATACCATCCAGGTAATAAACGGCCAAGTGGTCGAAATCGAGGAATATACCCTCTGGAATCTGGAACCTTGCCTTACCATCTCCATCACCCGGCAAGAAAAATCTTTCGTGGCCATCGCTCAAGATCCCGAGCACGGGGGAACCCGAAGAGAAGGCAGTCTGGAAGAAGTCTTGAGCCTTTTTCACCCCAAGATTGCGAAACCTTTCCGCCAGGCTTTCCAGCTGGAAAATGCGACGCCTGCTCTCCTGAAAAAGCTCTTGCCTCGTCATCAGATATTGGGAGCATAATCCCCCAAAAACTAGGCCCCTTTTGCTAAAAGGGGCTTTTTAATTCTGGCTAGACGACAAAAAAATAATCTCGCCAGCTCCGCGAGCCCCGTACCAAAGCGCAAGCGCTTTGGTACGGGGCGAGTCGGATTCCCCGCCCAAGGCGGGTGCGCCTCGGGCGCAGGACCGACAATCCTTCGTTGCCACTCAGGACAGACTCTACCGGTTAACAGCCGGCTGCTCCCCCTGGCGCTTCGCGCCGGGGTCCCGGTTGCAGCGGCAACCAGGGATACCATAAATAAATAAAATACCCAAAGCTCCGCGAGTCGGATTCGGACCGACAACCTACCGGTTAACAGCCGGTTGCTCTACCATTGAGCTATCGCGGAGCTTTGGGTACTAATTATTAGTAATCCTTCAGCTTTCTCATCCCGTGATGTTCCTGGATTCTCTCCAAAGCCTTGGCCTCGATCTGGCGGATCCTTTCGCGAGTCACCCCGAATTCCTTGCCTACTTCCTCCAAGGTATGGGCCACGCCGTCAAGCAATCCAAAACGCATTTCCAATATCTTCTGCTCGCGGGGGGTCAATTCCTTGATAATATCTTTTACGTGATCCTTCAGGAGTTGTAAAGCGGCCACCCGGTCCGGCGTGATGGTTTTTACGTCTTCGATAAAGTCACCCAAAGTGGAATCTTCTTCTTCGTCGCCCACCGAGGTTTCCAAAGAGACAGTATCCTGGGAAATATTGATGATGTGGCGGATTTTTTCCACCGGTTCGCCCATTTCGGCGGCAATCTCTTCCGGCAGGGGCTCGCGGCCCAGATCCTGAATCAATTGTCTTTCCACCTGCTGGAAACGATTTATCGTCTCCACCATATGAACGGGAATACGGATGGTGCGGGATTGATCGGCCAGCGCCCGGGTGATCGCCTGCCTGATCCACCAGGTGGCATAAGTGGAAAATTTATAGCCCTTGCGATAATCAAATTTTTCCACGGCCCGGAATAAACCGATATTGCCCTCCTGAATCAAATCCAACAGGGACAATGAACGGCCGGTAAATTTTTTGGCGATGGACACCACTAAACGCAAATTCGCTTCCACGAGTTTTTTTTGCGCTTCCATGTCCCCCTTTTCCTTCCTTTTGGCCAGACTGACCTCTTCTTCCGTCTTTAAAAGATGGACTTTGCCGATTTCCCTTAAATACATCTGGATGGAATCATCGGAAATGTCGCCCAGGTCAAAACGGCGGGCGTCCTTCCCGTGCCCGAATTTTTCCTGGTATTCTTCCTTTTCTTTTTTTGTCGCTAAAATAGAGGTCGGCGATTCCACGATGACAATGCCGAGATTTTCAAATTTATCCATCAATTGCTCGTATTCCAACAAATAATCCTCTAAATCCGGCAAAACATAAAGAACCTCCGTCTCGGTGATAAAACCGCGCGAACGGCCCTTATTGATCAAATCTTCGATTTTTTCCCGGGGAAAATCCGCCTTTAGATACTTCTCTTTCGGCGTCTTTCTTGGTTTAGCGGCCTTTTTTTTATTAAAAGATTTTTTTGATTTATTCTTCTTTTTTGCCTGCCTGGACATAAAGTAAAAATACCTAACTTACCTTTGGGATTTTAGTTAGCTTAAGAGCGAAGATTTTTTAATTCTTCGGTTAATTGGCTGAATTCCTGATATAATTGGACTAATGACGCCTTATCCTGCATTTTTTCCGACTCTTTTATTTTTAAACTAAGCTCTTTGATCTGGCCGGTGATATGTTCTTTATTCAATGATTTAACCATTTCTTTTCTTTCGTTTTCCAGCCATTTTTCATCCGGCTCTTCGGCAAGCTCTTTTTCCGCCAAAAGAAGTAAATAATCAATTTTTTGGCCAAAATCAGGATCCGCCTCCCGCGCTTCAGACCTGAATTCCTCTAAATTTAGCTCGTGCTTCTGATTATAATAAATTATCAGTCTTTTGTAAAGAGAGTGGAGAGAATCATGGACCGCCTCGGCTTTTAAGCTGTTTATGATGTGGGGCAGTTCTTGACTGAACTTTAGGCCCAGCCCTAGGATCATCTCGCTGAGCATTAAATTTTTCTCCTTGTTCTTAGGCGCAAAGGGCTTGGCTCCTTCCGTTCCGCCCTCGGAAGAATATTTCTTCTGCCTGATAATTTTGTTCAGGCTGTCACGCAGAATATTCTCTTCCACCCGGATCAAACCGCTTAGTTTCTGCAGATAATGTGTCTGTTCGATGGAATCGGTCAGTTTGGAAATCAAAGAAAGAAGCAATTTGGCCGCCTCTTTTTTATCTTCCAGCTGGGTAAAATCAAATTTTTTCTCCGCCAGGGAAAAATAATATTCCATCACTGATTTCGCTTCTTGCGCCGCTTTCACCCATAAATCTTTGTCTTTTTTGATGCATTCGTCCGGATCCTTGCCAAAAGGCAGTTCAATAATCTTGATATTCACTCCCTGTTTAAAAACCTCCTCCAGGCCCCTTAACGTCGCCTGCTGGCCGGCCGCATCCGTGTCAAAACAAAAAGCGAAGTTCGGGCTGTAACGTTTTAAAAGGCCCACCTGTTCCGCGGTCAAAGCCGTACCCGAAGAACCGACCACGTTTTTCACTCCCGCCTGATAAGAAGACAAGACATCCATGTTCCCCTCCACCAAAATCGCCAATTTGTTTTCTTTGATCGCGGTCTTGGCCTTATCCAGCCCGAAAAGGACCTGGCTTTTGTTATAGACCAAAGTATTGGGTGTATTGATATATTTGGCCATTTCCTTGCCTTCCTCTTGTTCGATAAGGCGGCCGGAAAAACCGATGATCTCGCCGTGAACATTGGCAATGGGAAAAAGAAGGCGGCCGCGGAAACGGTCATAAAAACCCACCCCTCTTTCTTTTTTGATGGTCAGGCCGGCCAAAAAGATATCCTCTTCGGCATAGCCCTTCTTCTTCAAAAAATTATTCAGGTTTTCCCAATCCATAAGGGCGTAGCCTAATTTAAAATCATCGATCATCTCTTCGCTCACTCCCCGGCTTTTCAGATAGGCGCGGGCCTTATCCGCCCGCGGCGAATCCAGCAATGTTTTGTAATAATAAGCAGCCGCCCATTTTATGATTTCCAAAAGCTTCGTCTTCTGACTGGCCACGAGAGGATTCCGGGCGACCAGTTTTACGCCGGCTTTTTTGGCCAAAATCCCCAGGGCTTCCGGAAAATCGACTCCTTCGATCTCCTGGACAAAAGTGAAAATGTCCCCGCCTTTGTCGCAGCCGAAGCAATGCCAGATCTGCTTATCGGTAGAGACCATAAAAGAAGGCGTCTTTTCGTTGTGAAACGGGCACCTCGCCTTAAAATTCGTCCCCGCCGGCGTCAACTTGATGTATTCGCCAATAACTTCGGCGATATTAAGACGCTGTTTTATTTCGTCTACTTGCGAATCTGGCATTTATGAATTTTCCATTAATATTTTAGACATTCTATTTACAACATCAATGCATAATGACCAAAGATCTTGTGCTTCATCAATATCATAAACTTTTTCTGGATGCTGTGTCGGATTTCTGAATGAAAGACGTATATTATCTAAATTATTATACAATGTATCATATTTTTTTGTTTTCTGACGCAACCTTAGGTTATCCACTACTGGACCCCACAAAAGTTCTTTGAGACGCTTTTGTTTAATCAATCTACAATAAAACTCCCTCAACATTGCCTCTGTGCCTCTTAATAAATGAAAAGCGGCGGCAGTGGGCCTATAAAAAGCTATACATTTACCTGCTTCATTAAAATCAAAGCGAGCAACATCTGGTAAATTTTTAAAAACATCCGGAGCAAAAAGATTAGAAACTTCATTGAGCAACTTATTCACATCTAATCTTTTAGATGTTACTACAAAAATCAAAACTCCTTCCGCCTCTGCACTTAGCGTATTACGTATACTATCCATTAAACCTCTTAACTTAACTGCTTGATCAACAGTTAAATTGGAATGGGTTGGCAAGTTTTCTATTTCTTTTTTAAACTGAACTAATTTAGCTGAAGCTCTTTTTGTAACTATCAATCCTAATATATCTAAATATTCTAAAAATCCATTAATATTAGCTAGAACTAGTCCATCTCCATGAATTTTTGTATTTGAAGTTACGTCTTGAAGAAAACGAAGACAAGTTCCAAACCAAATATATTTATAAATAGGCTGAGTTTCCATATTCTTAAAATTGTTTATTTATATATTCTTCCAGAGTCCGTGCACGTTGCAGTAAATCCGGGCTGACAATTCCTTAGCGTCGCAGACGCAGAATTCCGCTTCCGGCTTGTCCCCTGGTTTTAAGAATTTCCGTCGGACCACCCCATCCGTATTCAGCTCGATCCATTCAATAAAATGCTTTTCTTCCATAGGATGCGGGATGCTGCCGACTTTCACCAAGACTTTGCCTTCTTTATTCTCGATCACCGGCACATGTTTTTCTTTACCAGCATCTTCCGTCTTTTCTTCCAATAAATCCATGGGCTGGCCGCAACAAACAAGCTGGCCGACCCCGTCATGGACCACTTCCACGATATTTCCGCAAACCGCGCATTTGTAGATTTGTTTGAGTTGGGTCATGTTGTTAGTTGTTGAGTTGTTAAGTTGTTGAGAAGTTAAGTTTTTACCATACTGTCATACTGAGGTGCACGAGCGAAAGCGAAGTGCCTCGAAGTATGGCAGTAGTATTTATCAAAGCGTCACCCTTCGAGGCTCCGCACCTCAGGGTGACAATATATTATAAACGTTCCTCGGATAAGTGTAAATGATCCGTCTCCACTTCCACTAAGGCGACAAAAATCTGCTTGATCCTTGAGTCTGTCGATTCCCCGGCCGCTTTGGCATAAAATTCAATGGCCTTGGTTTCTCGGGCGTGCGAGTCGGAAAGATTTTCCTTATTGGCCGTATGGCACTGGTCATTGCCCGCCGGAATAGCGGCATTTTTTAAGATTTTCTTCCAGATTGTCGCATGCTCCAGCTCCACCTTGCCCAAAGCTTTGAATAACAGCTTACCTTCTTCATCATCCGTTTTCTTGGCCGCGCAGAAATAGAAAGTGAAATTGGAGACTTCCACGGCTAAGGCGTGTTCGGCGTTGGCCAGGTCTTTTTCATTCAGCTTCACGTCAAAGTTAGCCTTGGCTATTTTGGCGATCTTAAAATATTTTTGATGCGCTCCGCAAAAAGGGCAGTTGGTCGGCGGTTTTTCGCCGATATAGCAATCTCCGCAGATTTCGCAGCGCCAGAGCTTGGCCATGTCGTTTGTCTCCTTAGTCCGCTGTCATACTGAGCCCGAGCCCTGAGTGGCATCGAAGGGCGAAGGTGTCGAAGTATAGACAGCGGAAGCTTATTAAAGGGTCACCCTTCGAGGCTCCGCACCTCAGGGTGACAGTTACTATTTAGTACTCTTCACACTTCATCTGATAAAACCCTTGCGCATGACCACAGGACGGACAAGTCGTCGGCGCTTCTTCGCCAAAATGCATGTATCCGCACTTGCGGCAGTACCACCAGACTTTTTTCTCTTTCTTGAAAACCGTGCCGTCTTCCAGCACTTTCACGTACTTTAAATATCTTTCTTCATGATGCTCTTCCGCTTTGGCAATGGAAAGTAAGCGCTTGGCCACTTCCGGATAACCGTCTTTCTTGGCCTGTTCCGCGAATTCCGGATACATGGTCGTGTGCTCCCAGTTTTCCCCTTTGATCGCACCTTGCAGGTTTTCAATCAGGCTGCCCCAGGTGGTCGGCGCCCCGGCTTCCACTTTTAGCTCCGGCATGCCTAAACCTTCTTTGGCCAGCAATTCTTTGAGCATTTTGAAATTCCACTCACCATGCTCAAACTCCTGATTGGCGGTCTCTTCAAAAATTCCCGCTAATTGTTCATAGCCCTCTTTTTTCGCTTGCGCCGCATAGATGGTATACCTGTTCCTTGCTTGAGATTCGCCAATAAACGCTTTAGTTAAATTTTCGATTGTTTTTGTCATATATTTTGCCTCCTTAATATTAATATATTAGTTAATTATTTTTCCTCCCCCAAACCCCGAGAAGTTTTTTATGTCAGTTTGAAAGTATAAACAGCCTCAATTACCTGATCATCGCTTTCTGCTTCACAAGAAACTTCCTTCTTAATTAACTTGTAAGGAAGCACTTTCCCTTTAACTTTGACGGACATAATTTCTCCTTCAAAAAGAGGGATGCCTCCTTGCCAGTCATATTCGCCTTTGTAATCACCGTCAAGAAAAATGGCTTTGGTATTCTTTTTTATCATAAATGTAAGCCTTTTACTTAACTAGTTCTCGACATCTTCCGCCAGAGGCGGATCCGCCTTGGGCGGACAATATCTTGATATCTCCGTCGCCCCCCAAACCACGGGCTCAAAAGGCTAGCCCACATTGTCATGCTGAGGAGCCCGGCGGGCGTCTCGAAGCATAGACAATGTGCCTTTTTTCAGGCGTCACCCTTCGAGGCTCCGCACCTCAGGGTGACAGTTTCTCTCTTAATCTCATCCAAATCTTCCCAAGTTCATTTCTGCCTTTGCGATCAGGACCCCAGCCCCAGAAACCATCCACCGGCGAATCCTCCACAATATCTTTTGTTCCGGTTTCCCGCAGCTTCTTTTGGATATAAGGGTTCTGCTTGAGTTTATTAGAGCATATTTCTTCCATCACGCCAACCTTCTTGGTCTCCCAGTTCGGCTCCTCTTTGGCCCGGTTTCTTTCCATGATCTTTTTCGCTTCGTGGGCGGACCTGGCCTTATAAATCTCTTCCGCGATGGCCGGCGCGGTTTTCAAGAATCTGGCCGCCTGATAGGCATGTTCCGAGGTCATCCAGATTTTACCCTGCCACTCCACTTTAAAACTTGAAAAATTGGAAAAACAATAAAACTCCCTTTCATAAAAGCCGATTATTTTTCCTGATGTTTCAAGCTTCGGGTCGCGCATAGCTTTTTGTTCCCCCCCAAACCCCGGGCAAAAAAAGGCTTAGTCCATATTGTCAGGCTGAGCCCTGAGCCGCGTCGAAGGATACCTCGAGGTGACGTTTTGTATTACTTAAATTCAACGGGCAAATAAGCAATAATATCCCCTTTTTCATAACCGCGCTCCACGAAGAAATCAATTACTTTTGTTTTGGCCGCTTCAGGGTTAGCAGATTCTTCAAAAGCCATAACTTCATCAACTATTTCTTGGCCGAAATTATCGATTAATTCCTGATCAAACAAATCCTTCAATTCTTCACTATTTTCATGATTTTCCA
Organism: Patescibacteria group bacterium; assembly: GCA_041649715.1. Taxonomy (GTDB): domain Bacteria; phylum Patescibacteriota; class Patescibacteriia; order JAXHNJ01; family JAXHNJ01; genus JBAZMP01. Next base: position 183,004 of record JBAZMP010000002.1, on the reverse strand, counting down.
TCAATCTGTACAGGTCGGCAAATGTCGATTCCCGAGATAATGTGACTGATATTTCTTTTTCATTTTCTCTGTCTGTTTCGCTAAACGATTCTTCGGGATTTTCCCCTTCGTGTTCTCTGGGCATAGTTTTATTAGTTATGATTTATATTTTTTCTTCTATTGCCATATTCAACATTTTTAAATTCTCCTCAAGGCCCCCGAGAACCGTCTCTTTTTGCCTTAACTCCAATCCGCAGACATAAACACCATCATCATCTTTTTGCTCTTCTTTTATCTTAATCTCCTGCTGCTTGTCCGCTATAAGTGCTCTTGTTTCTTCTATCTTGACCATTAAACGACCCTGCATTTGTCGCAAAGATTCCAAATCAAACTCCCTGTATTGCTTTAATTCCAAATTATCCTCTTCTGTTTCTTGAAATTTATTTTCTTCTGGGCTAGGCATCTTAATATATTATCAGACAAATAGGCCCTAATATTATAGCAATATTTGCAAAAAAAGCCACGCTCGGCTCATATTGCGACATATTTCTCCTGTTTTGTCCAAGTCAGGCCGGCTTTGTTTCTTTGAAAACCGCTTTTGCTTTGTAGAAAAAAATTAAAGTTATCAGGCTGATACCAAGGCCGACAAAATCCCAGAATCCCAGCTGGTCAGCTATGCTTAAAATGACGTTTATCGCCAGATAGATCAGACCGGGATAGAAAAGCCATTTTTTCTTTTTCCAAACTCCCCAGGCCAAAACCAAGAAAATAAAAGCATTGCCGATCATGAGAATCGCGATGATTTTTGCCGGCCAGAAAATTTCCGCCTTTACCTCTTTAAATAACATGTAAAAACCCGCCGCCAGCCAGAAAGCGGTTAAAAGAAAAAGCAGGCCGTATAAAATTTTAAGGGTGGTTTTCATATTTTCAATACCTCAATTCTCTAAACACTCTAATCACTGCTGATTTTTATTTTTTAAGGCTTGCTGACTCATTTGGTGTCTGGCCCGCTGCGTTTTTCTTTCCTCGATAATTTGCGGGTCTTCTTCCCAATTGTTCTGGACAGTCGCCCAATATTGGGCAATTTCCTCGGGTTTAAGCACGCCCTGCAGCAATTCCTTGAAGAGCTTTTCTGCCTCCTGCCGGTACAAAAATTTATCCGGCCCGCCGGCCGGGCGGCCCTCGTGCCGCCATTGCCGCTGCAAGGCGCTGGCCATTTTCAGGGGAAAGACGACCAAGACGATATCGTCAATGCGTTCTCCTTGCTTTTTGACATCCTGCCTGGCTTTTTGCAGCTGTTGCTCCTTGTGCGGCGCCACCTCCGGGGAAACGGTGAACTGGATGCCGATATCCTTGGCTTTTTCGTCGGTCTCCACGTTAACGCCCCGTTTTTTCTTCTCTAGGTGGATGATGAAATCGATTTTTTCCTCCACGTCCTGAAAAACATCCGCTTCCTTGATCTTGAAAGGGAAATCCTTGTCCAGGCTCAATTTTTTTAAAAAGTCCTTGACGATCAACTCGGAAACCAAGCCCCAGCTTTCCTTGACCGCCCCGCTTTGTCTGTCCATTTCAATGCGGCGGTAAGCCTGTTGTTTTTTTTCGTGGACCACACTGCTTCCGGACTCGCTTTTGATGATCTGCAGATCCAGCAGAGCCGACAATTTTGCCTTGGCTCTTTCCACCAGGTATTTCTTTACCATGGGCCGCGGCGCTGAATCTTTATCCAGGTGGTAAAGAACATTCCAATCCATGTCGGTCATGATTTCCCCGAAAGTCGCTTTTTGCCGGCGGCCCCGGTCATCTTGATAAACGAAAACACCCTCTGCTTCGTCAAAAGAAACCGTCCGTTCGCCTCTTTCCCGCTCCAGTCTGCCCTCAGGGTTGTCCAGACATGCCAGTTGTTCCTTTAAGGCCTGCATTATCTTTTGCTTTTCTTTTTGGATATCATAAATCTCACGCTGCGTTTCGCGGGAGGTATGCTGCCTTTTGGCCGCTTCATCCTGGCGTGAAACGGCAGACAAACTCTCGAAGTTGCCCCCTGAAAGTTTTTCTTCCGTATTTAACTCTTCTTTGGCCACCTGGCCGAAATCTCTTAAATCTGTTTCAAATTCTTGTCTCATGGAATATTATTAGTATTATTTTAAGTTTTTCTTTAACAATCCCTATTTTTAAATCTTACCTCAAAATATGCTTCTACTGTTTTTTTAGCATTGTTAGCCGCACTTTGTAATTCCGGATAATGCGGATTGATTTTCGCATTTAATTCAAATATTTTCTCTAACACACCCATCTTATCTGATATTTTAAGCATATTCAAATGAATGTATAAAGCCTCTAAATAATCATTAAATTTTGTATGACGCGTTTTTGACAGATTGCTTGGTTTGTCGATATCCGCAATAATCCTATGTACCGCCCGCACACTCTCGACAACGGTAAAAGCCGAATGGTAATTGTAATTTAATGAAACTTTTTTAATCGCTAAGATTAGAGGATAAATATGTTCACATTGAGAAATATTAGTGAAATCATTAATGATCATGCATAACCTTTCGACTCCAATAACATTCAAACCTACGAAATGTTCATAGTCAACTAAATCAATAATCTCGCCGTCTTTAAAAACGGGGCACCAAATTAAATGTTCTAACGTAGCGATATCAATTAATTCGCCGGCGGAAGATTTAATATAAATTTCGTTGCGATAACCCCAGGGCGTTGGTCTTCCATAAAGATTAAGAGCTAGAAATGTGTCACGAGACTTATCGGGAATAATATTTTTTGAAGGTATCCCGTTTTTCACCCACTGATTTCTTCCGAATTCAAATGGTGGTATAAATTTTTCAAATTTATATTTCCCTCTTGTAGCCTCATTTACTTTCGCGCCGGCAAAGCTACTAACATATACTCTGTCGAGAGAAATTTTTAGCTCCAAAAATAATTTAATAAATTCTTGAATCTCAAGTATTGTAAAGTTATTGCCCGAATTCTTATCAACAAAAACTCCTGCTCCGACCAAATCTGCCATATCAAATAACGCTAGATGTTTGTGCGCAGTCTTATTTGTTAAGATTTGATTTTTGAAGTCGTTGTATCTAATAACGGGCTGTATGGTACTAAAGAAAAAATCTTCATTTACATCTATATAATTGTCAAATTTATCCAGCCATTTTGATTCAGTGAAGCTAAGATTAAATTGGCCCGGATAGGCTTCGTTTACTACAGAGCTTTTTTCTAGTGTCGTAACAAGGGAAAATTTTTTATAGCGGCCTATTTTATTCCTAAGGTCATAGAAATTCATACCAATCAAATTGCGACTTAATTTATCTTAACAAACACCCGCCAGAAAAATGCAAGACTTTTGCGATTTTTTTATTTAAAATAATTGGCGGAGAGGGCAAGATTGTAGCGGGAAGAACGGAGAGGGCGAGATTTGAACTCGCGAGACCGGTGAAGGTCTACTTGCTCTCCAAGCAAGCGCACTAGACCACTATGCGACCTCTCCGTTCTTTCCGCTACTTATTAAATTGCAAACCGCCTTTATAACTTTTATATGCAGACAGAATACATATGCTTATTTTCCGGCTCTCTGCCGCAGAGCGGCATCCCGCTTTGCGGGACAAGCAAGCGCACTAGACCACCCACCCCGCATTGCGGGGGGGTCCCGCTTTGCGGTGATATGCGAACCCTCCGCTCTGCCCACCTTCATTTTTCCATTCTGCAAGTGCATTATACCATAACATATTTTTGGCTAAAAGAAAACCCCGTTCCCACTGGAAACGGGGTTTACCGAAGATCTAATTTTGAAATTCTTGTCAGCCGGGCCGGCCGACGATATTGCTCCAGACGCCGCGTCTTACGGGCATATCGTTGGTGGCCACGCGGACCAGCCGGCGGGCCGCTTCGGCGGCTTTTTTCGGACAACCGCAGGCTTCATGAAACAAATTCACGGTCGTGCTAAAAAGCTTTTTTCCTTCCTGGCAATAGGCCTCATCGATTTCACACGGATCTTTGACGTGTTCGACCAGCCGGTGGGCCGGTCCTTTCGTGCGGATACCCATCAGGGCGAGAAATTCTTCGGTGGAAGACACTTTGGTCGGCATGGGCAGACCCTTACCGTCCAGCTTGGCGTTCTTGGGATTGAACGAACCGCGTCCCCTCAAGGTTTTCCTCCTTGATTTAAAAAGCACCTTGGCTCTTCGATTTGGACCAGATTAATCTTTGAAATCAGCGCCTCCTTTCCTTTTCGACCGTGAAAAGAACAATTCTTATTTATAATCTAAACAAAAATAATTGTCAACCCTTTTTGTAATAATGATATACAAAAATATATATTCTCGCCCCATCATTTCTAACGGGGTCAAGATGGAGTCTCCCTATCCTTTCTTATGGCGCCGCAACCTTTTCTCTGTTTTCAGAAGATCCAAGGTGGTTTTGATAACGGTATCGGGATTTAAGGAAATAGAATCAATTTTCTGTTCCACCAGAAATCGGGCGAATTCCGGGTAATCCGATGGAGCCTGACCGCAGATACCGATTTTCCGCCCTTTTTCCCGGCAGACTTTGATCACCTGAGAAACCAGCTTTAACACGGCCGGATTTCTTTCGTCATAGACATGCGAGACTAGCTCGGAATCACGGTCCAAGCCCAAGGTCAATTGGGTCAGATCATTGGAACCAATGGAAAATCCGTCAAATATCTCGGCGAATTGCTCGGCCAATATCACGTTGGAGGGAATTTCGCACATCACGTAAACCTCAAGTCCGTTCTCGCCTTTTCTCAAGCCGTTCACTTCCATCTCATTCAGAACTCTTTTTCCCTCTTCCGGCGTCCGGCAAAAAGGAATCATCACCTTCACGTTATTCAGGCCCATTACGTCGCGCACTTTTTTGATGGCTTGGCATTCCAGGGCAAAAGCGGCTTTAAATTTCGGATCGTAATAGCGGCTTGCCCCCCGCCAGCCGATCATTGGATTCGGCTCAACCGGTTCAAATTGTTTGCCGCCGATGAGATTGGCGTATTCATTACTTTTAAAATCCGAGAGGCGGACGATCACGTCCTTTGGATAAAAGGCGGCGCCGATCATGGCCACGCCCGAAGCGAGCATGTCGACAAAAAACTGGATCTTATTATGATAACCGATGGTAATCTCTTCAATTTGTTTCTTTACTTTTTCATCTTTTAGTTTTTCAAAATTGATCAGCGCCAGCGGATGAATCTGGATGAAATCATTGATAATGAATTCTTCCCGGGCTAAACCGACGCCGTCATTGGGAATGAATGAATTGGCGAACGCAATATCCGGACTGCCGATATTCATCATGATCTTGGTTTTCGGCCGTTCAATCGTCTTCAAGCTGGTCTTTTTCAATCGATATTTGGCCCTGCCTTCATAAACAAAGCCCTTTTCTCCTTCGGCGCAGGAAACAGTCACGGTCTGGCCGTTTTTCAGTTTCCGGGTCGCGTTCCCCGTCCCGACAATGCAAGGAATTCCGAGTTCCCGGCTGACAATAGCCGCATGGCAGGTCCGGCCGCCGCGGTCGGTAACAATAGCCGAGGCTATTTTCATGATGGGCTCCCAGTCAGGATCAGTCATATCCGTAACCAAAACTTCGTTTTTCTTGAATTGGCCGATCTGACGCGGATCTTTTATTATATGCACTTTGCCGGCGCCGATTTTCGCCCCGACCGGCGAACCGATTAACAACTTCCGGCCCTTCTTTTCAATGACATATTCTTCCAAAACGGATAGGTCCTTCCTTGAGACCACTGTTTCCGGCCGGGCCTGAACAATATATAATTTGTTATTAAAACCGTCCTTGGCCCATTCAATATCCATCGGCTTGCCGTAATGTTTTTCAATCACCACCGCCCAGCGAGCCAAATCCAAAACCTCTTTGTCATTTAAAACAAAGACGTGCCGATTCTTGTCCTCCACTGAAATATTCCGGGTCGGTCGGCCTTTGTCACCCGTGTATACCATTTTTATCGCCTTCGTGCCGCAACTGCGGAAAATAATCGATTTATAACCCTTCTGCAAAGTAGGCTTAAAAACATACCATTGATCCGGGTTAACATTGCCCTGGACAATATTCTCTCCCAGGCCCCAGATGCCGCTGACTAAGACGACATTATCAAAACCGGTTTCCGTATCTATGGTGAAAATCACGCCCGAGGAAGCCTTGTCCGAGCGGACCATTTTCTGAACGCCGATGGATAAGGCGATTTTAAAATGATCAAATTTTTTATCCTGACGGTAGGAAATCGCCCGATTAGTGAAAAGCGAAGCAAAACATTTTTTACAGGCCTTAAGCAGTTCCTCTTTACCCCTGATATTGAGGTAAGTTTCCTGCTGGCCGGCGAAAGAAGCGTCTGGCAAATCTTCGGCAGTGGCGCTTGACCTTACGGCCACATCCACGTTTTGGCCATACTCTTCTTCCATTTTATGGTAAGCCGCCGCAATCTTTTCGTCCAAATCTTTGGGAAAATCAGTTTTTATCATTAATTCCCGCGCGGCTTTTCCTCTAGCCTGCAGATTCTTGATATTGTGCGTATTTAAATCGGAGAGAATCTTTTTAATCTCTTTTTTTATACCGCCTTTTTCTAAAAAATCCCGGTAGGCATTTGCCGTGATGGCAAAACCATTAGGCACCAGGATGCCTTTTTTGGTCAGAGTCGAATACATCTCGCCCAAAGAGGCGTTTTTGCCGCCGACCAATGGCACGTCGGTATTCCTGATCTGGGAAAACCACATGATTGTCTTCTTAGCTTTTTTTGCCGTACTTTTCTTTTTAGACATATAAGTTTATTTCTCTTATTTATATTTATATTCGGCATTTGAAATTCAAAGCGCAAAGCCCAAAATCCAAAATAATATTAATTGTTCAAAATTCAAATATCTAAACCCGGCCGACTTTTTGAATTTTGGATTTATATATTTAGATTTGTTTTGTGCTTTGAGTTTTGAGCTTTGTGCTTCGGACTATTAAATGACCTATGACCCTGCCCTACAACCATACTAGCCGCCACGCCCTACCACCTAAAACCACAACTAGTAATTGACATACAATATGAGTACTCCTCTTGAAAAAAAGAAGAGTACCGAATTATATACAATAAACTAGAAGTTTATTTTTTCGGCGATAATAGAAACAGCGGGTATCTTATAGTACTCGCCGGACAAGGCTTTGATGAACCCGATGACAATCGCCACCACCACCAAGAGATTCAAGATCCAGCCGATTACCGGAATAAACCACAATACGATCGAAACAATGAATAAAACTAAGCCTTGTTTCGCGTGAAACTGGACCAATTTGCTGTCTTTCTTGATCAAAAGCATTATGATGCTTACAATCCAAAGATAAGAAATGGCCGCCAGTAATTTGTTCTCCTGGGTGTCGCCCATTATCGGTTTATTTTCTTCCATTTTCTCCACCCCCTTTCTTGTTTTTTTTAAGATATTTTGAAAATGAATTTTGATTTTTATACTCTTTCGTCATCAACAGATAAGTCCCGCCGCAAAGAAGCAGTCCGGCCAGGGCGGTCACAACCGCCTCAAACATAAGATTAAAAAAGAGGTAAAATTTGTGCAGCCAGATCAGTTTAAAAATAGCCACAAGCAGGCCCAAAACCAATCCGGCGCTAAAGCCCAAGAATAATATCTGTCCCAAACGTAGCTGGTTAATTTTTCTCCCCCACAAGGCCAAAAAGACAAAAATTATCAGATTCACGAACCAAATATAAATCAACCTCTGATCAAAAACAATCAAGAAAATCTCTATCACCAGGGCGGCTAAAACCGGCCATCTAAAAAGCGAGAAGTAAAACCCGATAGTTTTACCGAACAAATCTCCGGAAATCCCTTCTGGCGGTCTGACATGCCCTTCTTTTTCGCCCTCTTCTATCATACGATTTATTATAGTAAATTTCCCCGTTTCTGACAAACAAGAAATTTATTACCTTTAAATATAAAGGAAGGCAGACTGATTGGTCCACCTCCCCGTATTTGAAGTAATAGTTATTTACATCCCCATCGGCATGCCGCCGGGCATCCCGCCCGGCATACCCATCCCTTTATCTTTCTCTTCCGGTTTATCGGTGATGGCCGTTTCCGTGGTCAGAAGCATGGCCGAAACAGAAGCCGCGTTCTGCAAAGCCGAACGGGTCACTTTGGTGGGGTCGACAATACCGGCCGCCACCAAATCTTCGAATTTATCCAAAGCAGCATTATAACCCTGATTGCCCTTTAATTTTTTCACCTCTTCGACAATCACCGAACCTTCTTTGCCGGCGTTGGTAGCGATCTGCTTGAGGGGTTCTTCCACCGCCTTTTTCAGAATATCAAGGCCGATCTTCTCTTCCGGATCGGTAATAGCCAAAGCTTCCAGCAGAGGCAAGGTCCTGATCAGGGCCACACCGCCACCCGGGACAATGCCTTCTTCCATGGCGGCTTTCGTCGCTTCTTTGGCGTCTTCCACCCGGTGTTTTTTCTCTCTCATTTCCGTTTCCGTGGCCGCGCCGACTTTAATGACGGCAACGCCCCCGGCCAGCTTGGCCAGTCTTTCCTCTAATTTTTCTTTATCAAACTCTGAAGTGGAATCTTTAAGTTCGGTTCTAATCTGGGCGATTCTGTCTTTAATCACTTTTTCATCGCCCTTGCCTTCAACGATCGTGGTATTCTCTTTGGTGGCGATGACTTTATGGGCCTGGCCGAGATCGGCGATCTCCGTATTTTCCAGTTTCAAGCCCATTTCCTCGGTGATCATTTTACCCCCAGTCAAAATGGCAATATCGGCCAGCATTTCTTTCCGGCGATCGCCGAAACCCGGGGCCTTAATACCCAAGACATTGAACGTGCCCCGCAGCTTGTTCACGACAAAAGTCGCCAAGGCCTCGCCCTCTATTTCGTCAGCGATAATCACTAATTCTTTCTTTCCGGCCTGAGCCAGTTTTTCTAAAAGAGGCAGAATTTCCGATAAAGCGGAAACTTTCTTATCGGTAATCAAAATGTGGCAATCCTCGTATTCCGCCTTCATGTGTTCGGCTTCCGTGATCATATAGGGTGAAACATAACCCTTGTCAAACTGCATGCCTTCCACGACTTCTAGCTCCAGACCGAAAGACTGAGATTCTTCCACGGTGATCACTCCGTCTTTTTTCACTTTTTCATAAGCCTTGGCAATTATTTCGCCGATTGTTTTATCGTTAGCGGAGATGGACGCGACCTGAGCCACTTCTTCGTTGGTCTTGACCGGTTTGGAAATATTTTTAAGACCTTCGACAATCGTTATAACGCCTTTTTCGATGCCGCGCTTGATTACGAGAGGGTTGGCTCCCGCCGCCACATTCTTGAGACCTTCCTGAATAATGCTGGCCGCGAGTATAGTGGCCGTCGTGGTTCCGTCACCGGCGACATCATTGGTCTTGGAAGCGACCTCCTTAATTAGTTCCGCACCCATATTTTCGAATTTATCCTCTAATTCGATTTCTTTAGCGATCGTGACGCCGTCATTGGTGATAGTCGGCGCCCCGAAACCTTTGTCCAGCACCGCGTTGCGGCCCTTGGGACCCAAGGTCACGCGCACGGCGGCCGCCAGCTGATCCGCACCTTTCTTCAAAGCGGCGCGCGCTTTTTCCCGAAATAAGATTTGTTTAGCCATAGTTTTGTAATTAATAATTTATAAAGTATAATTTATAATTTCGGAATTCGAAATTTGTGATTGGTGACTCGGCTCTATTCCGAATCTCGAGTCTCGAATAACGAATCACCCGATAATCGCAATAATATCTTCTTCGCTCACCACTAACAACTCTTTATCATCAATCTTCACCTCATCCGGCCCGTATTTCTTAAACAAAACTTTGTCGCCGACCTTAACGGACATCTGCGATCTTTGGCCATTTTCCAAAAGTTTGCCCGGGCCGACGGCCAAAACCTCGCCTTTTTCCGGTTTCTCTTTTTCCGCCGTGTCAGGCAAAATAATGCCGGCCTTGGTCATTTCATCGCCGGTCAAACCTTTAACAATGACTTTGTCGTTTAGGGGTTTTAGATTCATATCTTTTTCTTAATTATTAAGCTCGTAATACACATTTTAACCAATTAGCACTCCTTAGTCAAGAGTGCTAAAAGGGTATATTATTATTGAATGTTAGGCTAATTTTCCAGACTCGTCAAGTTTTCCACAACCGGAGAATAGGTATTTTTACTTAGTATTCCCTAATAACTCGGTATGTTAATATCTTAATATCTCAATCAATATCTATTCTAACCCTTGAGTTTTTAACCTTTCGTAGAATTTCTGCCGATAAAATTCTCTCTTATCCGTTTCGTGGAACTTCAGAACGGAATCGGCAATAACCACCTTGGTATTATTTTCTTTCGCTACGCTTTCTTGATTCTTTCCCATTTTTTTCATCTGGTTGTGCCGGATAAAGTTCGTCAGCCAGGGCCCTAAAATAGGATTGATAAAAACTATCTCAAAAAACTGCTGGATCATGGCGGTCAGCGAATCCGGTTTTACCAGGCTCTCTTTCTGGCCGGCCAAAGCGTTGGGCAGCTGCTTTAATACCCAGGTATTCTGGGCTTTGATCTTTTCGCCTGTTCCCCCGCGGTCAAAAAGCGGCACCAGCTGATCGACCCAGAAATTAAAATAAGGGTCACCTTCTTTTAACAAGAGCGGCTGAAAATCCAGAGATTCTTCAGCGGCATAAAAACTCAGACAAATTTTGTTCCTTATCTTATTCTTATGCCGCCAATAACCCAGCATCCAGGTAAACCAGGTGGTGAAAAAACGGCAGGTCCAGAGCTGGCCGGTCGAAGCCACGATAAAAAAATCAATATCGCTTTCCGCCTTGGCGTTATTGATGGCCACGTTATTGCAGACCGCGACGTATTTCAAAAAAGGAACCATCCGCAAAAAACCCATAGCCGATTTGGCGATCCGCCATTTATTCTTATCGGCTTCAAACCTTTCCTTTCTCGTCTCCACGATCTCCCGCCTGCCCTTCAAATAGTAATAATTTTCATCGGTCTCCATCACTTCTTTCAAGTTTTTGCTCATTTCTAAAACTTCCAATACCGCGTTTAAATCCTTGGGAAAATCCGTTTTTCCGTCCTTGACGTAAAGCCAACGCCAGATTTCCTCCGCGGTCAAAGGATAATCAAAGACATCATAATAGCATAGGCCGGCCAAAATGGCTTTTTCCAATTGACTAAATTTTGCGGTTGGCATAAAATAGGGACAAGTTCTTATACATTTATTATAGTTTAATTGGTTATTCTGCGCAAAGGAGGTGTCTAGTGGCCGAACCCTCGGTTTCTCCATCGGACTTTCACCCGGATAAAAACAGCCTCTTTGCCCATGTCAACCATAGCAAACCACTCCCCGCTGAGCAACAAGAACATGTCGATCACTGCCCCGAATGCCAAGCACGGCTAAAAAACCTGCTGAGTGATCTGGCTTGGCACGGACGATAGATCAATGATCTTTGGCATAACTCCCGTTTTCATACAACGGGAGTTTTTCTTTTTTGAAAAAAGCACCGGCTAAACCGATGCCTTTACTTCCAAAGATGGGGAAAGTTATTTCCCCCAGAGACAGTACGCGTAAGCGCAGAGCATGAAGATGAAGCCATAGGCTTCCGCGATCGGCTCCACGATGTAGCGGCCGACAAACCCGAGACAACGCGCGATTATCATCCCCTCCTCCTTTTTCCAAAAGGACTATTTTTTATTATTTAAAATCTTGGCTAAATATTGACCGGTATAGCTCTTTTTCACTTTGGCCACTTCTTTCGGCGTGCCTTCGGCCACGAGATACCCCCCTCGATCTCCCCCCTCCGGACCCAAGTCAATTATCCAGTCGGCAGATTTGATCACCTCTAGATTATGCTCGATGACCAATACCGTATTGCTTTTGTCCACCAATTTTTTAATGACGCTCAAAAGACGCTTTATATCATCCACGTGCAGGCCAGTCGTCGGTTCATCAAGAATATACAAAGTTTTGCCGGTCGCCCGACGGGAAAGCTCGGTCGCCAATTTCACTCTTTGAGCCTCACCACCGGATAAAGTGGTGGCCGACTGCCCCAAATGCATGTAGCTTAAGCCGACTTCGTGCAAGGTTTCCAATTTTTGCTTGATGGCCGGAATATTTTTGAAGAATTCCATGGCCTCTTCGACCGTCATATTCAAGACATCGGAAATATTTTTTCCATGATAATGAATTTCCAGAGCCTGCTGGTTGTATCTTTTACCCTTACATTCTTCGCATTCCACGTAGACATCCGGCAGAAAATGCATTTCTATCTTCACCATGCCATCGCCCTGGCAGGCTTCGCACCGGCCGCCTTTAACATTAAAACTGAAACGGCCAGGATCGTAGCCCCTGATTTTCGCTTCCGGCAACTGAGAAAAAAGCTCGCGGATATAGGTAAAAACGCCGGTGTAGGTGGCGGGATTGGAGCGCGGCGTGCGGCCGATGGGCGATTGGTCGATATGAATCACCTTGTCCAAATTTTCCAGTCCCTTGATCTCCTTGTGCATGCCCGGGAGGTCCTTGGATTTGTAAAAATACTGGCCCATTGCTTTCGCCAGGATATCGATCATCAGGGTCGATTTGCCCGACCCGGAAACTCCCGTGATGCAGACAAACTTTGCCAAAGGGATTTTCACGTCAATATTCTTTAGATTGAATTCTTGGGCTCCCTTAATTAAGATATTCTTGCTATTGCCACGATGGTATTCCTTGGGTACGTCGATTTTTAGTTTTCCGGAAAGATATTTGCCGGTTAAGGAGTGCGGGTGTTTTTTGATCTCGGCCGGGGTGCCGCAGGCCACCACTTCTCCTCCGTGATCCCCGGCCCCGGGGCCGATATCCACCAGATAATCAGCGGCCAGCATCGTCGCTTCGTCGTGTTCCACGACAATGACGGTATTACCTAAATCCCTTAATTTTTTCAGGGTCGTGATCAGCTTAGCGTTATCCCGCTGATGAAGACCGATCGAAGGCTCGTCCAATATGTAAATAACACCAACCAGAGACGAACCGATTTGGGTGGCCAAACGGATGCGCTGGGCCTCTCCGCCGGCCAAACTGGAAGTGGCCCGGTCTAAAGTCAAATAGTCCAGACCGACATTATGCAAAAACAAAAGACGGTTCTTGATCTCTTTTAAGACTTGCCGGGCGATCTTTTGCTCCCTTTCGGAAAGACGGGGAGAATCCTGATTTTTCTTGCTTTCCAAGCCCTCAAAAAATTCTTTTACCTTGTCGATCGGCTGGTCAACGACCTCAAATATATTTTTTCCGCCCACGGTTACCGCCAATACTTCCGGTTTTAGCCGTTTGCCGCCGCAGGTCGGGCAGGAATAGATGCGCATGTATCTTTCAATTTCCGCTCGGATATAGTCAGAGTCTGTTTCTTTGTAGCGGCGCATCAAATTGGGGATGACTCCCTCAAAAGTCGTGTATAAGTCACCGTCAAAACGCGGGGAGGAATAGGAAGATTTATATCGTTTTTCGCCCGTGCCGTACAAAACAATCTCCACCGCTTTGGCCGACAGTTTTTCCACCGGCGTATCAATGGAAAAACCGTTTTCTTCAGCCACGGTCTTTAATATCTGAAAATACCAAGTTTGATTGGAAGAGGTCCGCGACCAAGGCCGGATTGCTCCTTCCGCCAGAGTCAAACGTGGATTAGGGATAATCAATTTAGGATCGATTTCCAGTTTAGTGCCCAAGCCCGTGCACTCGGGACAAGCGCCATGAGGAGAATTAAAAGAAAAATTCCTTGGCTCGATATTTTCCAAGCTGATATTGCAGTGCGGGCAGGCCAAATGTTCGCTGAAAAGCAGATCTTCTTTTTTATCGGCCATTTGGACAACAACCTTGCCGTCGCCTAGATCCAGGGCGGTTTCTAAGGAATCGGCCAGTCTCAATTTCGTTTCTTTTTCGTCTTCTATTTTTTCCTCTCCTTCTTTGACGGTCAGACGGTCTACGATCACTTCCAGACTGTGCTTCTTGTTTTTATCGACCGTCAAATCCTCCGCCTCTTCGATGCTATACATTTCGCCGTCAAAACGCACCCGGACATAACCGGCCTTCCTTATATCTTTCAAAATATTCTTGTGCTCGCCCTTTTTATCCTGAATTAAAGGAGCGAGAATTATGATTTTTGTTTCTTTGGGCAATTTGAAAACCTGCTTCACGATCTGATCAATCGTCTGCTTAGAAACGACGCGGCCGCATTGCGGGCAGTGCGGAACGCCCACGCGGGCGAACAAAAGCCGGAGATAATCGTATATCTCCGTCGAGGTGCCGACCGTGGAACGCGGATTATGGGAAACTGATTTCTGGTCGATGGAAATGGCCGGCGACAAGCCTTCAATCTGATCCACATCCGGCTTATCCATCAACCCTAAAAACTGCCGGGCGTAGGAAGAGAGTGACTCAACATATCGTCTCTGCCCCTCGGCATAGATCGTGTCAAAAGCCAGGGAAGACTTGCCCGAACCGGAAATGCCGGTGATCACGATGAATTTATCCCGAGGCAATTCCAGACTGACATTCTTTAAGTTATGGACCCGGGCGCCCCGGATAATGATTTTATCGGCCATAAGATTCCCCAAAATTCATCTGTGTATAAGACTTGAGAAAGTATACACCCCTTGTCAAGCTCTGTCAACCCAACTTTTTTAGCAATGAAGCTAGCCAGCAAAGATAGACACTGTTTCTTTGAGTCCCGGTCCCGCAACCTTCACAAGGAAAGGATAGTGCGGGATCAAAACGTGTCAATAATTAAAAAAACCCTGTCCCGGAAGACCCCAGGACAGGGATGTATAAAAGGGCAAACTCAGGCGAATTTAGGCTTCGCCGGCTTTTTTCTCACCCCTTCTCCCGTCGAGGTGAATGACCACTTGCGGATTCTCCGCTTCGGAAACTTCTTCCGTTTCCTCTGCGCCGGTTTTTCCTTCCGCCAGACTCCGCTGATACGCCTCCCACCGTACCTGACGATATTCGCGGCAAAGCCGCAAGTTAAACGGTCCGAAAGGGCAACCCCTTTTTCTGGCGCAAGACTGATCCTTTGCGCAAGGATAATCGGAGGGCAAGCGGTCGGCCAGAGCGTCAGCCGTGATCTGCAGCAACCGATTCCTGTCGATCATCATCGGTTCGACCTCGGGATGGGTCAGGCTGCCGTTAAGGATCAGATTCTGGGCATGAAAATAAATGTTCGGCACCGGCTCAACCGTCCGGCAGGTGGCCAATTGTTCAAGATCCGCCCAGCGTCCTGCCAGTTCGATTTTACGGTAGTAGGCCTCAAGGATGACAAGGCGCAATCTGACCGCCGCTAGATCAAGATCCCGATGGGCTTCGATCCGAACATGGCCGGTCTCGGGATGGGAAACGATGACGACCTGGCATCTTTCCGCCTGATCCTTCTTCGGTCCGCCCTGACGCATCACGCCGGAAATCAGGTTGGTCGAAGAAATGACGAAGCCGATCCTCATCGCCCCTCTGACCACCTTGAACTCGGCGCGGGCGTAATCGCAGTTGGCCTGGAACTCGTCTTTTTCCATGGCGTAAATCCCGTCCAGGCAGAGGCCGGCAAGTTCCACTACCTTCTGGGGATCGTCCGGATAAAGCAGGTTCCATCCTTTGATCGTGTTGACCAAGCTGATCATGCGGGCGTTCCGATCGCCGCCCGTCAGATATCCCCTGGCCTCGCCGTCCTGCAACCGACAGAATTCCAGCAAGTTTGCCAAGCTGCCGTCATGGATGCGACCGATCGCCTGAGCCACCAGGTCGGCGGAGCTCTTGTTGGCCTCCGCCAATTCCGGATTATGGTGATCGTAAATGCCAAAGCCCACGTCAACCGCCAGCACTTCGGCCAAATCCTCGGGCTTCATACCTTCAGGCGGCCGGCCCGTAGGCCAAGCCTCGACTTTCGCCGTCTCGATTCCCGGGAAATGCTTCCGGCCGAACCGTGTCGCCAACCAAGCACAGATACAGGCGTCCACGTCCGGACTCGGATGAACCGCTATCGTTTTCAACACGCACTACCTCCTTGCTCAGAAACCCTGGGTTACTTACGGTGAATTAAGGTATAAAATATGGAACGAACGAACAGCCAATGTTAACACAAATTTTAAAATGTGTCAACCCCTTCCTGCTATAAATATTAACAAATAAAAAAACGAGGCCTTTTTAGGAAGGGCCTCGGCTATTTATTATGCCCCACTCTTAAAGAGGAAAGCGATTCACAAAGAAGTAATCATCCGGTTCAGCCTCCAGCCGGGAAAATTCACGTCCGCAAACCGGACAAATATACGTTCTGATACCATCCTTGATGGATTTTTCCCTCATTTCATGTCCGCAACAACGCGGTTTGCGATACACTCTCCATGTCACCAAACAGAGCAAGGCAATAAACACGAATAAAAAGACCAGCCAACCAATGGGTATGGACATATTGGCACCCCCTAGAAAAGAAAGGACAACCTTAAAAACCTCTTATACATATACCCTAACTCTTTGAAAAAATATGTCAACCTCGTTAAAACTTGCTATACTTAAATTGATGGATAAATTAAGGGAAAAATTAAAATCATTGCCGGCTAAACCCGGGGTTTATTTATTTAAAAAAGATCAGACCGTCCTCTATGTCGGCAAAGCGAAAAACCTAAAAAAAAGAGTGGCCTCCTATTTCCAGAAAATAAGCTCGCCCCAAAAGCCGGAGATGCTTGAGAACGCCAATAATCTTGAGCACATCATCACTTCTTCGGAAACCGAGGCCTTCTTTTTGGAATCCAATCTGATCAAGAAATACCAGCCAAAATACAATATCATCTTGAAAGACGATAAAAACTTCGCCTATATAAAGATCACGGCCGAAGATTTCCCCCTCATTACTCTGGGCCGAAAAATCGCCAAGGATAAGGCCCGTTATTTTGGCCCTTATTTATCCGCCAGATCCGCCCGGGAAACCCTTTACATATTAAGAAAAATTTTTCCTTTTCGAACCTGCCGCCGTCTTCCCGGAAAACCTTGCTTAATGTATCATCTGGGTTATTGTCCGGCGCCTTGCGATAAACAGATAAAGAAAGAGGAGTACTGGAAAAATATCGCCAAAATTATCCAGTTCCTAAAAGGCAATCTGGATGAGGTGCTGAAAGGACTGAGAAAAGAAATGGAAAGAGCGGCCGCCCTTAAAGTTTT
Organism: Patescibacteria group bacterium; assembly: GCA_041649715.1. Classification (GTDB taxonomy): domain Bacteria; phylum Patescibacteriota; class Patescibacteriia; order JAXHNJ01; family JAXHNJ01; genus JBAZMP01. The sequence continues at coordinate 165,808 of JBAZMP010000002.1, read as the reverse complement.
CGAAAAAGCGGCTAAGCTCCGAGATCAGATTTTTACCCTGGAAAAAGTTTTGGAAAAACAAAAGATCATCTCCCCCAAAAACTTGAACCAGGACATCTTAAGCCTGGCGCAAAAAGAGGGGGAAGCGGCCATGAATCTTTTTTCCATCCGCCAGGGAAAATTGCTGGACAAAAAAACCCTCATCCTCCATCATGCCCGCCTAACGCCGGAAAATGAGATTTTTTCCTCCTTTATTAACCAATACTATCCCCAGGTGACGGACAAGCCCGAAGAAATCGTTCTGCCCTTGATCTTAAAAAATAAAAATATCCTGGAAAAATTAAATAAAACAAAAATCATTAGCGCCCAAAGAGGCAAAAACTACCAGTTGATAAAACTCGGGCGAGAAAATGCGGACGACTTTTTGGAGAAAAAACAATTATTTGAGGAAAAATCGACATTAAAAAAAAGAAACGCCCTTCTCGCTTTGAAAAAAAACCTTGGGCTGGAAAAATCGCCCGAAAGAATAGAGGCCTATGATATTTCCAACATCCAGGGGGTAAATCCGGTCGGTTCTATGATCGTATTCGGCGAAGGCCGACCCCAAAAGTCCGATTACCGAAAATTCAAGATCAAAACCGTGGTCGGGGCCAACGACCCGGCCATGCTGGCGGAGATCCTGGCCCGAAGGCTGAAAAACAAAGAATGGCCGACACCCGATCTGATTTTGCTTGACGGTGGCAAGGCCCAGCTGGGCGCCGGGCTTAAAGTTTTGAAAAAAATGCGTTTGAAAATCCCCCTTATTACCCTGGCAAAAAGACTGGAAGAAATATTCCGGCCCGGCCGGAAAAATTCCTTGATTTTGCCCGCCGATTCGCCCGCGCTATATTTGCTGCAGAATATCCGGGATGAGGCCCATCGCTTTGCCGTTGGCTTCTTCCGGCAAAAACACGATGAGACAAGCTATCATTCTCTTTTGGATGAAGTCCCCGGACTGGGCCCCAAAACAAAAAGAAAGCTTATGGCTAAATTCGGTTCGGTGGAAAATATAAAAAAAGCCCCGGATTCGGAAATATTAAAATTAATCGGAAATAAACTTTTTCAAACCCTAAAAACTTATTTATGAAAAAAAACGACCTTGAAGCTTTGGAAAAAAAGCTTGAAAAAAAGATCAAACGCCGGGAAAAGAAAAAAAGACCAACGATGAAAGTCACTGGCAAAAGCGTTTTCCGCTTACAAAAACTGATTGTAAAAAAAGACACTAAATAGACGGGTTACGCTTGGCTATCGCCCGTTCATTGACAATTCACCCCGCCGTTGCTATGCTATATCTCAGTTTATTAAACCAATCTATTATGGGTTTTTATTTAAATATCATTGAAATCGCCTTAGCAATCGGCTTGTCTGCCGCCATTCTTCTACAATCCCGGGGAGCGGGTTTGGGTGGCGTTTTCGGTGGCGAAGGCAACGTTTATCAAACCAAACGGGGAGTGGAAAAAGTGGTCTTTATCTCTACGATTGTGCTGGCCGTACTCTTTTTGGGAGTAGCGCTAGCCAATTTTATTATTTAGTAATTAATTTTATTTCAAGAATTGAAGTTCACATTAGCTAAAATTTTAGAACGTCTAAAATCACTTTTTGGTATTAAGGATAAAAAAACAAATTTATCGTCCAATCCCTACGAAGGAAAAAAGGACCTGGACAAAAAACTCGTCTTCGGCCTGGCTAAAAAAAGACTGCCCGCGAAAGACCAGTGGCGTTACCTGAAAAACACTTTCAGCCTGAAGGAAAAATTCATCGTAAATACCGGCCTGACGATTTTTATTCTCTGTCTGATCTTTCTGGGTTTAAGATATTACCAGCGTCACATCAGTTTCCAGCCCGAAAAAGGCGGGAAGTATGTCGAAGCGATGATCGGCGCCCCTAAGTACGTCAATCCCGTTCTTTCTCAAACCAGCGATGTCGACCAGGATCTGGTCAAGCTAATTTTTTCCTCCCTGATAAAGTATGATTCACAGGGCCAGCTAACCATGGACCTGCTGGAAAAATATGAGGTTTCCGAGGATCAAAAAACATATACTTTTTATTTGAAAAAAAACGTCAAATGGCATGACGGAGAAAACCTGAATGCCAATGACGCGCTCTTCACTATTGAAACCATCCAGGATCCGGAGTTCAAAAGTCCGCTCTACTACAACTTAAACGGAGTGACCACGGAAAAAGTGGATGATTATACTTTTAAACTGACCCTTAAAGAGCCTTTCGCTCCCTTTATTTCCAGTTTAAACTTCGGCATATTGCCCCTGCATTTATTCATGGACATTCTGCCGGAAAACTTCAGTCTGGTGGAATATAATTTAAAACCGGTCGGTTCCGGCCCTTTTAAATTTAAATCCTTGACCCGGGAAAGTCTGGGTAATATCAAGTCATACACCCTGGAAAAAAACAGCGATTATTACGGGGATATCCCCTATCTTGATAACCTCATTTTCCGTTTCTATCCCGACATGGCTTCGGGGGTAGAAGCCTTAAAAAACAAAAATGTGGAAGGAATCAGTTATCTTTCCAAAGAATACGAAGAAAAACTTCCGGCAAGGCTCAATATCAACTATTATAATCTGACCTTGCCCCAATACACCGCCATTTTCTTTAACACAAAAAATAATGTCCTGAAAAACAAAGAGGTGCGCCAAGCCCTCGCCCTTGCTTCTGACCGCGAACAGATCCTGAATGAAGTGCTTAATGGAAAGGGAAAAATAATCAATGGCCCCATCTTAACCGGTTTCTTGGGTTATCATCCGGACATAAAAAAATATAATTACGACCTGGCGGCCGCGGAAAAAATATTAGATGATGCAGGCTGGAAGAAAAATGAGGCGGGCAAACGCGTGAAAAATAACGAAGAATTAAAATTCACGCTGACCACTGTTGACCAAACCGATTACGCCAAAGCGGCGGAAATCTTAAAAGCTTCCTGGGAAAAAGCGGGTTATACCGTCGAACTGAATATTGTGGAAAGTGCCCGCATCCAAAAAGAGGTGATCAAGCCCCGGACTTACGACGCCCTGCTCTACGGCGAGATCCTGGGTTATGATCCCGACCCTTACCCTTTCTGGCATTCTTCGCAGGAAAAAGACCCCGGCCTGAATCTGGCCATTTACTATAATAAGCAGATTGACAAGGTTTTGGAACAAGCCCGCGTCACCACCGATGAAAAGGAAAGAGCTTTAAAATACGTGGAATTCCAAAATTTGCTCTCCGATGAACTGCCGGCCATTTTCCTTTATTCCCCCTATTATACCTACGGGCTGGCCAAAAAGGTCAAGGGTTTTGATTTGGAGAAGATCGTCAGCCCCCAGGACCGTTTCACGGATGCGGCTTCTTGGTACATAAAGACCCAAAGGGTCTGGAAATAATAAAATCCCCTCCGCCCGGATACGGGGAGGGGCAAAGATCGATCAAGGTTAAACGGTTTTTTCCGCGGCGGCGATCGCTTCACCGCAAGCGGGACAAATTGTCTCTTCTTCGGATACTGGTTGGCCACAATTCGGGCAAAGTAAGCCGTTTTCCTGGCTCATAACCCGCCTCCTTTTCCATAAAAACATCTTATACCTTCATTAAAAAATTATCAATATGCCCTGGTGGCGGAACTGGCATACGCGCACGCTTCAGGAGCGTGTCCCTCACGGGATGGGAGTTCAAATCTCCCCCAGGGCACCATTATAATTACCAATTAATAATATGACACAAAAACACAAGAAAAAAATAAAATTCCTGCCGAAAAAACACGAGGGAAAAATCCTTCGTATCATCCCTTTGGGCGGCCAGGAGGAAGTCGGCCGCAACATGACCGTTTTTGAATACGGACAGGATATCGTCATTATCGACATGGGTATCCAATTTCCCGAAGAAAACATGCCGGGTATTGATTATATTATACCTAATACTAAATATCTGAGAGGCAGGGAAAAACAGATCCGCGGCGTTATCTTCACTCATGGCCACATGGATCATATCGGGGCGGCGCCGATCCTTTTGGAAAAACTCGGCAATCCTGTCATCATCGGACGACCCCTGACGCTGGCGCTGGTCAAAAACCGGCAGGAAGATCTAAAAAAGAATTCCGCCAAAAAATTAAAGACCATCGTCATAAAATCCACCCGTGACCGGCTGCGGCTGGGCGAATTTACCGTCCACTTTTTCCCGGTTGATCACTCGATAATGGATGCCGTGGGCGTGGTCTTGGAAACTCCAAAAGCGACCATTATCCATTCCGGCGACTGGACCTATGAGGAAGACCCTTACGGCCGGCCGGCGGTTTCCTATCATCAACTTGCCGGTTTAAAAAAACCTTCCGTTTTGATGATCGAAAGCCTGGCCGCCACCAACACCCGCCCTCATGTTCCGGAAAAAACGGTATATGCTAATTTGGAAAAATTGATCGCTTCAGCTCCCGGCCGGATAATTATCGGCACTTTTTCCTCCCAGATCGAAAGAATAAAAAATCTGATTCCGATGGCGGAAAAATACGGCCGGAAGATCGCTTTTGACGGCTACAGCATGCGGATGAACGTGGAAGTCGCCCGAAAATTAGGCTATATCAAATTCCAGAAAGACACTGTCATTCCGATCAAAAAAATCTCTGATTATCATGACAACAAGATCCTCATCCTTTGCACCGGCGCGCAAGGCGAGCCGGAAGCCGTTCTTTCCCGCATGGTAGACGGCTCCCACAAATACGTGGAGATAAAAAAACAGGACACCATCATTTTTTCCTCCTCCATTATCCCGGGCAACGAAAGAACCATCCAGCGGCTTAAGGACAGCATTTACCGCTTGAGCGATAACGTCATCCACTCGGACATCATGGATGTCCACACCTCCGGGCACAGCACGGCCGCCGATATGGTGGAAATCATCAAACAAATCCAGCCGACCTACCTCTTGCCTGTTTATGCCAACCACTATTTTCTGAAAGAAGCGGCCAAACTGGCGACAGGAGCCGGTTTTCCCAAAGATAATATCTTTGTTTTGGATAATGGCTCCGTCTTGGAATTCCTTGACGGCCGTCCACGGCTCTTAGCCAACAAGATCCCTTCTAACTATGTGATGGTTGACGGTTTAGGCATCGGGGATGTGGGCGAAGTGGTTTTGCGCGATCGCAATGTTCTGGCCCAGGACGGCATGGTCGTCATTATTGTCAAAATTGACGACAAGAAAAAACAGCTGGTGGATGAACCCGATATTATTTCCCGCGGCTTCGTCTACATGAAAGGTTCAGACAGGCTGATGGCCGAAACAAAACAAAAGGTCAAGGATATCTTCAACAGTTCGCCTCACCGCAAAACCAGTTATTGGGCCCCCTTACAGGGGAAAATCCGCGACGACATCGGCCAGTATCTTTTCAACAAGACCGAAAGAAGACCGATGGTTCTGCCCGTCTTGATTGAAGTTTAAGCCATATATTGATAAAATATGAAATATGAAAGAACGCATATTTTCCGGCATTAAACCGAGCAATGAATTACATATCGGTAACTATTTAGGGGCCCTCAAACAATGGGTTGAACTTCAAGATAAATACGAAAGTTTTTTTAGCATTGTTGATCTTCATGCGATTACGGAAGCCTATGACCCGGAAAAAATGCAGGACACAATAATGAATATTGCTTTCGATTATCTGGCTGCCGGCCTCGACCCGAAAACTAGCACGATTTTTATCCAATCCCATATTCCAGAACACACCGAATTGATGTGGCTATTAAATACCTTAACATCCGTAGCTGAGCTGGAACGAATGACACAATTTAAAGATAAGGCTGGCATCCAGTCTAATAAAATAAAAAAAATCTTTCTAGACAAAGCGTCAGAAATAGCGATCAATGAAATAATGAAACATGATATTAAATCAGCCGAGGCTATTAATGAAATTAGCAAAACACTTAATAAGTTTGTTTCATCGAACAAATTTACAGAATTTATTAGCTCGACAATTGAAAAATTAAGAAGTACCGCAAAAGCAGGTCTTTTGAACTATCCCGTATTAATGGCGGCTGACATCCTGCTTTATAAAGCCCAAGTGGTGCCCGTCGGCGAAGACCAAGTTCAGCATGTGGAATTAACCCGCGTTTTGGCTCGCAAATTTAATGGCACTTTCGGCCAGACTTTTCCTGAACCAAAAGCAAAAATAACTCATGCAAAACGTATTATGTCACTGACAGAGCCGACAAAAAAAATGTCCAAGACGGATAATGAAAAATCATGTATTTTTCTTTCTGATAGCCCAGATATGATAAAAGAAAAAATAATGTCCGCCGTGACCGCCACGACCGGCGGCACTCAATCAGCGGGCGTTAAAAATCTTTTTCTTTTATTAAAAGAATTTTCCGACCCGAAAGTTTATATGAAATTTGAGAAAGAAGAACAAGAGAAAAAAATCAAATATTCCGAATTAAAACAGCAATTAGCCCAAGATATTATAGACTTTTTCGCTGATTTCCGTAAAAAACGCGCGGCTTTAAAAACCGAAGAGGTCAAAAAAATACTTGAAGCCGGCGCGGCCAAAGCCCGGCCGATCGCGGTAAAAACCCTGCGCGAGGTCAAGCAAAAAATGGGTTTGATATAATCTATTATCCAACGAGAAGAACGGATTCAGAATCCGCTCTTGACAATTATAACCATAGCTGCTACCTTTATTTGATATCAGAATCTTATCGTCTAAATGAAAACCTGCACCCACGCCTTAGATGGAGGTGAAGTGTGAAAAAAATAACTCTGTTCTTTCAAACACTAGGGATGATGCTAACGCTCATATTCTATCCGATTGTCTCCTTCAATTGGTACCGACTCTGTCGCGCCAAAAACGATCCCGTCGCCCGCAAATTCCTATGGTACGGCCTCGTCGGTCTATCCGGAATACTAGGCCTGGTGATCATGTGGCTAACGCCCATGCCCTGGAAAGGCTTTGTCGCCGTTCTCGCCGGCATTCCCTACTTGCTGGGCGGCAAGCTACAGACGAATTTGATTCTTAAGAAACAGGCGGAGAAAAAAAGTCGCAGATCGAATGCGACGCCATTCGTTGGCCTTGGTAGCGCCGGTCCAGCTTTTCAGCAAGCGATAAATCCCGCAAGACGAGAACGATAAGACTCTTCAGAAGATTGGATCATTGAGGTTCGGCTGAATTCATTATAAAAATGAATGATGGTCGAACCTTTTTTAAATTCAATAATTTATAAAAAAGGCTCGTCGCGAAACGAGCCGTTTTCTGATTCACTATTCTAGTTCAATATCCACGCCCCGTCATCCATGATGACCGGCTGGCCGAGAATTAACGTAAAAATGACCAACGCCCACAAACTCAAGCCGATGATAAGCGCCGTTAGGGGCAAAAGAGTGAGAAAGTAGGCGATGATCAGAATTCCCCCAACGATCATTTTCAGGTTTGAAAAACAGAAAATGAATGAACCGACGGTAAAAATCAAGAACAATAGAAAAGCTCCGAAACAGAATTCAAGGGCTGAAAGCAATCTTTTTCCCAGGGAAAACATATTCTTCCTCCTTCTTTCGGAAACCCGGGCGATCGTTTCTATTTCCCCCGCTACCTAGCGAGCAATCGTCTTGGCATACAAACAGTATGCGGCGCAACCAAAAGCCAGAATAAGAGTCAATAAAGGGCAAAGAACAAGATGAACCAGAATCTGAAGAAAAAGAGGTTTTTCTTCCCACTTTTCCGCCAATTCATAGGAGTTGCTAGAAGACACGCGATTCCTCCTTTTTGAAAAAAGTCTTGGTTTTTTCTTTTATAATGACGCTGATTATGATAGTGAATAGTATTCCAACTTTACTTTGTTGTCAAACCATTTTTTCGCCAGGCTTTCCGCCTGCGGGGTCAAGTCGGAAACATAAAACTGATGCTTGCCGGATTTGCTTAATTTTCGTTCTAGGGCCGGATTTTCTTTTAAATGCTTGGCGACGTTTTTCACCACTTCCTCCGCCGAATCGATTAAAGTGACCCGTTTGCCCATTTTTTCGGCGATCGCGCTTTTCAAAAAAGGATAATGCGTGCAGCCTAAGATCAAAGTATCCACTTGCTTCAATTGCAGGGGGTATAAGTATTTTTTCAGGATCATCTTGGTCTCCGCCTTGGAAAGCCAATTTTCTTCGACTAAAGGCACGAGTAAGGGGGCCGGATTTGAAAAAACCTGAATATTCCGATCGAGACGCTTTATTAACTTCTCATACATGCCGCTATTTACGGTCGCCCGGGTGCCGATCACGCCGATTTTCTTGTTTTTTGTGGCCTTGACCGCCGCTTCGACCGCCGGATTGATCACTTCAAAAATCGGCATGTTAAACTTTTTTTTCAGGCCAGGATAAGCCACCGCGGAAACCGTATTACAGGCAACAATAATCATATCCGCCCCCCTATTGAGCAGAAACCGGGCGTCTTCATTGGCATAAGCTTCGATCACTTCCGGCCCCTTGTTGCCGTAGGGCGTGCGGGCGGTGTCACCGAAATAGATGGTGTCATAGGCGGGGAATTTTTGAAAAAATTCCTTGACCACGGTTAATCCCCCCAAACCCGAGTCGAAAATACCGATCATAGTTTTATTGGTTAATGATATTTAATATTTTTTATGCAATATTTTATTACTGGCGACAAAACTCTGTTTTTTTACCGAGTTTTCATCTACAAACCCTGATAAAGATAATCTTGATATAATTTTTTTGTTTTTCTATAGATATCCTGACGGAAAATGACGGGTATTTTTTTATCGTAAAGAGGATTTATTTCGCCTGAATAATTAACCATCGTCGTCATGTAACGCGCAACTTTATCCTTATCATCGCCGTTGCTGTAGGCGCGCAGCTTGGCGTCGGTCCCCGAACGGCGGATCTGGACAAACATATTCCTAAAGCCGAAATAAGTGGCATCACCCGTGAAAAACACTTCTTCCAAAGAGGAAAAGTCTAGCTCGGGCATGGCTTCAGTTAATATATCCTTCGCCTCGAATAAAGTAATCAAACCCTCTTTTATAGCCAGGGCGATTCCTAAACAATACTGGTCGATTTTATCCCTCTTCTTCTCACCCTCTAACTTATCCTTTAACAACTTAACCGGATCCGGTTCACTTTCGTTGTAATAAACAATATCTGCCCTTTTATAATAACGATAGACCGTGCCGCACTCCGCAAATATCTCCTGCAAGTATTCAGTCATGGATTTATTTTCCAAATAAAGCTGCGCCGCTAAAGCCGTGGCGATAATAGAGGCTTCGCCTGCGCTTTTTTCCCGCATCGCCAAGGCTTTTCGTCCTCTTTTGCTCTCAATGGGTTCTTCGGGCCCGATAATCATCCCACCGCTCTCTTCGCCGGCAAAGGCAATACGCGGATCGGCCCCGATATTAACCTTTTTACCGCGGATATCGGGCAAGATTACGTCTTTGTTTGGTTCCGCAAAAAGTTTTTTCTCCACTTTTTTCATGATGGTGGCGATTTCCTTGAAACCGACCGGAGTGGTCAAGATAGCAACTCCGTGTTTTTTCGCCCATTCATCCCAGGCGCGCGAAGAAGGTGTGGTCGTGATCATAAAACGGTCATGTTTCGGCCAATGGCCGGTTTTCTTCAGCTGCTTCATGTGAAAGTCCATAATCATCAAAAAGGTAAAAGTGGGATGATAAATAGTGACGATCTTTTCTTCATTTATTCGAATATAATAGATGCCTAGATCATCGATCAGCTTAGCATTGGCGGCCGGTTCCACCTGGCCGATCACTAGACGGTCGCCATCGGGATCGGTGATCAATACCACGTAGCCGATCGGCTTATCTCTCAATAAATATTCATAATACATAGTATCCACCACTTCAGGCAAACAGGCGTCGCAGGAAAGATCAAAAAATTCCTCATGGCCGGTTTTCGGATTAACCCGGCGGGTTTTGCCGACGCCGTGAAAATACGGATCCTCTTCCTGATTATTCCAGTCAAATAGCTCTAAGATATCAAATTTCTTAAGCAACGGCACCATTGTTTGATACATGCAGCCGCCGACCGTTTCATACATCAGGCGCAAACCCTGCTTAGCCGCCTTCTTTATCAGGGCTAAATTTTCTTCACTCGCCACCCCCTTACGGAGATAATCCGCGTAAAGGTCAAGGCCAGAAAAATCCTGAATCGTAAAATCGTTTTTTTCCGGGGCCAGAGTGAGAGTATAGCCCGCCGGCGATTCTTTGGCTTTTTTAATGATCTCCTCGATTTTGGCGATGAAAGCCAAAGACATCTCCGGCAAAAATTGGCTTCCCTGATCATCCAAATCCTTAGTCGCAATCTTGCTGCTGATCGCGTGACTGGAAGTGACAAACTCTCCGCCGTCGTAATCAAGCATAAAAACAAGAAAAGAGACCAGCCAAATGGCCGTTGTCCCGTTATTGGGAACTTGATGGGTGACTATCCCCTGGGCCGCGTGTATGCGAGAAATAAGCTCAATATATTTTTTTGTATTATAGCGTACCTCGCCGGAAACAATCTTATTAATCGGATGATCTTTGATTTTATCCTTTAAGACCAGACTTTTCCCTAGAGTCGCCAGCGCCACCCCAATTTGATTCAGGGGGAAACGCGGATCCCAATAATACAAGATATTTTGCGGCCCCCTGATGCCGCCGGTTGACTGCTCCGCCTCCTTTTTGTAATTCTTCAGCCAGCCTTCCAGATCCCACTTTTCAATTTTTTCTTTAGTAATAGTAAGCTTAATCTCGCCCGTATTGCTCAATTCAATAATCGGTTCCTCTCTATATTCCAGGGGGGTAGATTTTTCTATCCCGGCGAAATATTCTTCTTGCAGAATCTGCAAATATTTCTGCCTTTCTTTGGGGTTTGCAAAATTTTTTTTATGTTCTGGCATGATTAACGAATAATATTCTTATTTAGCCACCGTCATTGTCTTTTCTCTTTTCTGCAGATAGATCGCCCCCAAAACCCAGATTAGAGCGACAAACTTGACCAGGCCACCCAAAAACCCGAACCAGCCCCAGACCCCCGGCCAATTGGCGCTCAAAAGCCATTCGGTCACTAAAAGATAGGCAAACACCCCTAAAACCATTGACCAAAAAAGAGATATTTCCTTTTTCTCCGCCATGTTGTCGATTGATCTTTTCTGAAAATACGCCAAGATTTTTTGACCGATGAAAAGACCGATAAATATCTGGGCAGTATAGATAATGATGACGTATAATACCATCACAATAAGAGCGAGGGGTATGCCGATGACGGTAAATAAAAGGAAGAAACAAACAACAGGCGTTAGAAATAAAATCGCCAGACCCCTCAACATGCATCGCCCCGGACTTTTTAACATCAGGACCGGCGTTTCTCTTGCTTGCTTTTTAAAAAGATTGATTATAACCAAACCCACAATCAGAAGACCGAATAAACCGGCAATCCGGACAAACCACCATAAAGAATTATAGAAATCTTTCGTTTCTTTGACAACGCTGGCTGGTTCATGCCTGGTCACCTGACCGGAAATTTTCGCGCCGCTGTCTATCCGAGCCATATTCCAGCCATAATAGTTCAAATTCCCTTCAATCACCGCTGTCGACATTACGGACAGATTTGAATAATTGGTTTCTTGCTTCCCGGTGTCAAATCTTAAAGTAATATCTTTTTTTACCGTCCCGCTGATGACAATATTTCCGGCTCCGCCGTCAATTTTTCCCGTTATTGTTCCTTTAAAATTCGCTGTGCCGGCAAAAACTACGGCACTGCCGCCAACTTGAGAGCCCTTGCCAAGTTCGGCGGTCGCGGCAAAAATATTCACATTCTTTCCCACCTTACCGTTAATCGTAACGTTGCTCCCCGCAACTCGGACATTACCCAAAACTTCGCCGCTGATGGTTATATTGGCGGCGGCGGCGATAACATCCCCCTCCACCTTGCCGCTGATATCGACCGAGGAGCCGACGACGATCACGTCACCCTTGAACTGGCCGCGAAGGTCAAAAATATACCCGGCCTTAACATAATTATCGTCTACGGTCTGACTTTCAGGAATAAGGATATTTGTCTCTTCCTCGTCGGTCAAAGCGCTGACTGTAAAAGGCAATAAAGCGCAAACGAACAGAAAAATAAAGAGTTTTTTCATGGTATTTTATTGGTAATTAAGCTTTTAAATCTTAACATTTTTATCCTTATATTTCAATCTATTTTTTGACCGATAGTAATAATATTGCGGCCTTCTTTTTGTCCAACGGTCCGACCCTTAAAAGAATAAAAATTCTTCATAACTTTAAAACCGGCTTGACTCATCAGTTCCTCAATTTCTGGAAGATTAAAAGCGTGCAAATAACGCTCCGCGATAATTTCTCCTTGCGGTGATTTCCAAGTCTTGAAGATATCATTCTTGTCTAGCTGACTAAAACCAAGGAGTTTTTTTAAGTTATTTTTTAACCGGTTCATCCGAAAAATATCCTGCCAGAGATTCCAATTAGTCATTAAAAGATGGCCATCCGGTTTTAAAATGCGATAGATATTTTTAAAAGCCTCAAGCCGCAGTTCATTAGAAGGAACATGCTGTAAAACCGCGATTAAAAAAACTACGTCAAACTGCCCATCGGGAAAAATCAATTCTAGTATATCCGCTACTTCAAATTTCAGGCTGGGATATTTAACCCGTGCCGTGGCGATTAATCTCTCACTGGAATCAATTCCGATATAGTTAACCTTGATTTTTTCAAAAATTTCTGATAATCTCCCATTGCCGCAGCCCGCGTCTAAAATTGTATCGCCATCCTTAAAATACGGCCGGAAGATTTCAAAATCCGGCCAAAGATGATAGCGAGTTTCGGCAAAATGCTGGGCGATTTTATTATAATCATTACGCCCTTTATCGATTAAATATTTCGCGTAATCCGGTTTCATATGAAGGAAAAAATTAAAGAAAAATTCATTAACAAACTTGTTCGAGCAAGAACAACCTCTCTGTCTCAATTACTTCAGTTAAAACGTAAATTCTCTAAAGAATATAAGGCACCTCTCCTCTCTAATATTACCCTTTTGGCTGTTTATCGGCAAATGGTGTCTAAAAGAAGTATTAAGAGGATTGAGAGAATTGAGAAATTGTTGAAGCGAAGAGAAATCCGGACTTTATCCGGGGTCAGCGTAATAACGGTCTTAACCAAACCTTTTCCTTGCCCGGGAAAATGCGTGTATTGCCCGAGCGAAAAAGGGATGCCGAAAAGCTATCTGAAAAACGAACCCGCCGCCCAGCGCGCTTTTTTGAATAAATTTGATCCGTATAAACAAGTGAAAATGCGGATTGTGGCTCTGAATAAAACCGGCCATCCAACCGATAAAATTGAACTGATTATCCTGGGCGGCAGCTGGACCGCTTATCCGGAAAAATACAAAGCGTGGTTTGTGAAAAGATTATTTGAAGCCGCAAATGGCCGGCCGGCCTCTGATTTGCCAAAAGCGCAAAAAGATAATGAAAAAGCCAGACACAGAATTATTGGTTTGTCCGTGGAAACCCGGCCGGACTTGGTCACCGAAAAAGAAGCCTGGAAAATGCGGGAATTAGGGATCACCCGCTTGGAACTGGGCATCCAAAGTATTTATCCGGAAGTTTTAAGGAAAATAAAGCGCGGCCATACCGTTGAACACATAGTGAAAGCCACCAAAATCCTGAAAGATTTTGGTTTTAAGATCGTTTATCACCTGATGCCGAATTTACCCGGCTCCACACCCGCCAAAGACTTAAAGATGTTTAAAACCATATTTTCCGATGAACGCTTTCAGCCGGATATGCTTAAAATATACCCGTGTGTAGTTTTAAGAACCGCGCCACTTTACAAATCATACAAACAGGGCCAATTCAAACCATATTCGCCGAAAACCCTGAATGAGCTGTTGGTTAAAATCAAAAAGGTTGTTCCGCCTTATGTCCGGATTAACCGCCTTATCCGCGATATTCCCGGAGACAGCATCATCGCTGGTAATAAAATCACCAATTTGCGCCAGCTTTTACAGGATAAAAAGGTTAAATGCCAATGTATCCGCTGCCGGGAAGCAAAAAGCAAAACAATTGAAGGGAAAGATATCATCTTAGTTAAAAGACAATATTATGCTTCTGGCGGCCAGGAAATCTTTCTAAGCCTTGAATCAAAAGATAAAAAAACGCTTTATGCTTTTTTAAGGTTGCGTCTGCCACAAATTTATGACGCGCAGGCTAGAAAGCCTGCGCTGGGAATAAATAGGATGTCGTCATCACATCCTCCTTACCCCACATCGCAGACTTTCCAGTCTGCGATGTTATCCGACACCGCCCTGATCCGCGAACTCCACACCTACGGCCAATCCCTCCCGCTCCGGAGAAGAGCGGATTCCCAAATCCGCTCTGCCGTCCAACACTCAGGCCTCGGTTATAAATTAATGCAAGAAGCGGAAAAGATTGTTCGTAAAAAAAGCTATAAAAAAATCGCCGTCATTTCTGGCATCGGCGTCAGAGAATATTACCGAAAATCAGGGTACCGTCTGGAAAATACCTATATGGCGAAAGCATTAATTAATCACTAGACAATTTCAGGGGAATTTTCAATTCGTCGGCGTTGGCGGCCAAACCGGAAGGATTGGCCTTGCTTAAGATCATATATAATTTACCGGAAAGAGGCGTCGTATAAGTCAAAGTGGCGGTATACTCGACGAAATTTTCCGTCATCCAGTCGCCGGAAGCCTGCGCTTGCGTTTCCGCCAGAACATTATTATTCTCGTCCGTTAATTTGACCGGAAAAACGCCCTCAAAAAACCAGGTACCTTTTGCCTGCCCGGAAACGCTCATGGGGCTAGTCACTATGGCGTTAGGGCGCGGCGAAGTAATCGTAATCAAGTCCGCTTTTTCCAGTTCGTTGCCGATATCTTCCGTGTATGTTTGACCGTTCATGGCGCATCTCCGCGGATAGCTTTCCTGCACTGGATTGCCCGCTAACACGCAGGCATCAAAACTGCCGGCCGTAGAATTGGTATTCTCGCTCGAATTAGTATTGGCATCACTATTGCTATTACTAAGGTTAGTGTTAACATTTCCACAGCCGCTGGTCGGTTTGGCGGCCGAAGGCTGACCATGTTTTACCCATTCGCCGTTTGAGCATATCCAAGTATCCTCGCCTGTTATTAGGCGGGCGATTACCAAGAAACCGATGATGGCCACCAGGACCACGATTACGATAATGATGATTTTTTGGCCTTTTTTCGTCATGTTTTTATATTAGCGTTTTGCGCCATAAAAGGCAAGATATTAATCCCGTAAGAAAATTCAATTTCTTTCGATATAAAAAGGCCGCTCTTTTAAAGCGACCTTGCTTAGAAATAATTCTTTTTGGTTCAATCGAACAATCGGTCCTTGACCGCCCTTATCTCGTAAACCTCTTCCCGGTTATTAAGAATCTCCAGAGCGCCGCAAATATGGCCCAAAGCCATTCGTCTTTGCAATTTGCCCTTAGCCTTGCGCCACTGTTCTTTTTCGGATTTTATCAGCTCAATCCGGCCCGAGAGGAATCCGACCAGGCTATCAGGCAAGGCCTGGGCGATTTTTTCGTGATAGACGACCAGCGCGTCCACCGCCGCCTCGCCCCGAATTTGACAACCCCGGCCGTGGTCTTTAAAAACAAGAAGATATCCCTGGGCTTTTTCCCCTTTTGTTTCGGCCCGGAGCAAAGCGGCATAGATTTGAGTCGCCTGCGATTGAGAGCTAATCTTACAGGTCTGAAGCCTGGGCGTATCAAAATAAAAGAACAAGAGAATAGCAAACAACAATATAACCAGTCCGATCATTCCGCCCATTCTTTTCATTTTTCTTCTCCTTTTCTAGCAGCCCCCAAGGATCAAACCCAATATTAACCATGCGGCTAAAAATCCCGCAATAAACCAAACCCAATCCGGTATTCTTCTCTTTTTCATTTCCCGCCTCGATTCTTTCTCAAGAGCCAGAAACTTACCGCTTCTGCCATGATAATGTTTCCTCTTTTCACCGAACCCTCCAGCTGAATGACACAATCCGATTCTTCCTTGAAACGAGTTTCGAACACTAAACTGTTACCGCCGGACAGCCTTAACATTTTCAAAGGCTTCACGTTTCCATCGAATGTCGTCGCGGAATTAACTCCGTAAATGAAGTAAGCCAGCATCCCGAATGCATCATCAAACAAGCCGGCCAGATAACCGCCATGCACGGTGCCGAAAAAATTAAGCGCCTCCGGGGGAACCTGCGCTACGACAACGTAAGTATGTTTGATCCCGTCATATTCTCCCAGCTTTTTGACGCCCATCCACTTCGCGAAAGGCGTCGGCTCCGTTGGTCTGACCAGCTTTTTCATGATTATCACCTCTTTGTTAAAGAACGCTGAATAAAGACTTTTTATCATAAAACACATATTCAGTCAATAGAAAAAAGGCACCGTTTTACGGGTGCCCCTGTTTTCACTTCTGGGCTTTACTCGAGTAGAGTTCCGCCTCCCTGAACAAGATGATTTTTCGTCAAATCATCTATGCCGCAAATGCTGGAAAATATCTTGTCAAAAAGTTTGGCCTTTTCCTTGTTTTTTTTCGCGTCCGGCCACTCTCTGGTCGCGTAGGACAAAACTATATAGTGCTGGGCAAATTCCTTGCCCCATTTCTGATCCCGGGGAATCAGGTCCCGATCAAATTGCTCCTCGCAGAATTCGATCACTGCCTGACCCATGACCGCCGGGCTGACGAAATGAAACTGCCATTTCTTGTCGCGATAAAGGACATATTTTGGCCGTTCCATCTTCTGGCCGTAAAAATCCCTCATGCTCGCAAGACATTCAGACAATTCGCGTGAATCCACGGTAAACGTGGTCAAGGTATCAGCCGGCCGGCCAGCCAGCTGTTCCCGAACGACCTGATCGCCACTCTTGCCGCAACTCATCAGACCAATACCTGCTAAAATAACCAGGATCACGAACATTATTCGACCCACGCGTGCCCTCCTTTAATTCTGTAAAGACTCAATGAACAAAAGTCTGCCTTTTTCTTATCACAAGTTAACTCTTTTGTCAATAGAAAAAGGCACCGTTTATCGGTGCCCGTAGGAAATATTTCTATTGAATTTGCTTGGCCTCCCCTTTGGTGCGACAGTCGAAGATCGGCGTATCCTTGTCCGGCGGCTGCCAATCATCGACACCCGAATTACTGAGCGTTTCTCCGAATTCCACCGGCCGGCCATTAGCCTCCGACTGCTTGACTTCGGCGAAACCGGCCATGAAATAACCGGGTTGACCATCTTTATCCTTGCCCGCTTTCAAGCGGCAGAGAACAAGGGTCCCCGACGGAAACTTGCGTCTGACCGAATGGCTGCTCGCGTGTGTCGCCGACTGAACCCCATTCGCGAAGTACCAGAACATCACTTCGGCGAAACCGTTATAGTCGGTGTCACTAAGCACCCGCAGTTCATACCGGAATTCCTCTCCCATCAGATTCACCTCCTTGGATCTTGTAAACAATTATTATTTCTTGAAATACTGCGCCGACAGAGCAACGAGAGTGGGCCAAGACTTTCTGTCTATAACCTTATTGACCCATTCTTTCAGATCCCTGACTTCCACTTTGCTTCTGGCTATGGTCGTCATGGCAATAACCACGCACTGGCCATTCAAACACCTGATCTCGCGCAGGCCAGCCAGCACGTCGCGGAAAGAACCATTCTCGCAGCCATGATCTTCATCCATGATCACCAGGTCGAACCCGATTGGATTGGCCTCAAAAATCCTCATGCCGGAAGGCAAATTACTCGCCGCTTGCACCTGCCAGCCCGCTTCTTTGTATCTTCTGACTATCGGCCAAAGCACGGCTTCCACATGACAAACAACCAAGACGCGTTTTTCTTGCGCCATTATTTCCCCTCCTTTTTCGTTTCGTTGCTAATGAGCGACTTTGATATTTGTCATCTTTTTATCATGGATATTATTCCTTGTCAACTCGTAAAATCTGGCTTTTTGTGCTAAAATAATCACGTTTATGAAACAGCTGGAAAAACAAGATAAGGAAATTGCCCGCGCCATCGCGGCCGAAATCAAACGCCAACAAGAAGGCCTGGAAATGATCCCTTCGGAAAATTTCGTTTCCCTGGCCGTCTTGGAGGCTCTGGGCAGCGTTTTGACCAATAAATACTCCGAAGGCTACCCCGGCAAAAGATATTACGGCGGCACGGAAAATGTGGATACGGTGGAACAGATCGCCATTGATCGGGCGAAAAAACTTTTTGGCGCGGAGCACGTCAATGTCCAGCCGCTCTCCGGAGCGCCGGCCAACGTGGCGGTTTATTTCGCCTTACTTTCGCCCGGCGACACGGTTTTGGGCATGGACCTCTCCCACGGCGGACATTTGACGCACGGCCACCCCGTGACTTATATGGCCAAACTTTTTAAATTCGTGAGGTACAAGACCACGCCGGAAGGCTTGATCGATTTCGGAATGGTCAGAAAATTAGCGCATGAATATAAGCCAAAAATAATTTTGTGCGGCTACTCCGCCTATTCTCGGGATTTGGATTATAAAAAATTCAAGGAAATCGCGGATGAAATAGGCGCCATTACCATGGCAGATGTCGCCCATATCGCCGGCTTGATCGCGGCCGGAGAAATGAACAATCCCGTGCCGATTTTCGATGTAATAACGACCACCACTCATAAAACCTTGCGCGGCCCCAGAGGCGGCCTGATCATGTGCAAAGAAAAATATGCCAGCGCCATTGATAAAGCCGTGTTTCCCGGTTTTCAGGGCGGGCCGCACGAGCACAATATCGCCGCCAAAGCCGTGGCTTTTAAAGAAGCTTTGCAGCCGGAATTCAAAGAATATGCCAGACAAGTCAAAAAGAACGCTAAAGTTCTTTGTGACACCTTAAAAAATGAGGGTTTTAAAATTTGTTTCGGCACGACCGAGAATCACTTAATCTTAACCGACGTCACGCCTTTTGGCCTGGCCGGCAAACAAACCCAAGAGCTACTGGACTCGGTTAAAATTACGGTCAACAAAAATATGATCCCCGATGATCCGAGAAAACCTCTGGATCCTTCTGGTATTAGATTAGGTACACCGGCTTTAACGACCCGCGGGTTTAAAGAAGACGATATGGTAATTATCGGAAAATTGATCGCCAGGGTTTTAAAGAATCCAACCGATGATACGGTTAAAAAAGAAGTGCTAAAAATAGTTCACGATTTAACCGAAAAATATCCGCTTTATCCAGAATTAATATAATATAATGAAAGCGAATAAACTACTCTTCCTTTTAATAATACTTTTTGTCTCTTTTTTAGCAAAAGAAGCTAGGGCCGCGGCTGGAGATACAAGCTCTTGTAAAATCACGGCAACCATAACAAACATAGAATTCAAAAAATTTGATGGGCCAGATGACGCTTATTACATGGCAGGTTTATTTACCTACAGAGATTATTATCTTGTGAATCTAAATATCACAAATATTGATAAAAGGAAAGGACAGGGACCACCTTGCGACGAAAAATTTACCCAAAATATACAACAAGTAGAACTAACGGCCGAAGAATACGACAAAAATCCTATTAGTATTGGCCAAAAAATTGAAGGCAGAATATTCAAAGACTCTGAGAGTGATTGGTATCAACCGCCTTATTTTCTCTTAGACGTAACAAATCAGAATAAGCCTAACTATCTCCTTTTAATGTATATTTTGGGGTCCGTCTTTCTAATTATTGTTGCAACCATTACTACTATATTAAAGAAGGGGGGAAATAACGTTAATAATTCTACTAATAAAAAATAATATTTTTATGAAGCTTATTGACGGTAAATCTTTAGCCTCAAAAATCCTCGGCAAGCTAAAAACTCAAGTTTCACAACTGACTTACGCTCCCGGCCTGGCCGTGATTTTAGTCGGCGATGACCCCGCTTCCCAACTTTACGTCAAACTCAAGGAAAAAGCGGCCAAAGAAGTAGGAATATATTTTGAAAAACACTTCTTTAGCACCTATACCCAGGAAAAGGAAATTATCGAAAAAATAGAAAATCTTAACCATGATCCCAAGATCCACGGCATTATTGTTCAACTTCCTCTACCCCGCCATCTGGACGAAGATAATATCATTAAACAGATAAATTGGCAGAAAGATGCCGACGGCTTTCATCCCTTTAATATCAAAAATCTTATTCTGGGCCAAAAAGTGATCGTTCCGGGATTAATCAAGAGCATCTTGACATTATTAAAAGAAACCAAGGTTAATCTCAGGGGGAAAAAAGCGGTTATTCTGGCGAACAGCGATGTTTTCATCCAACCCTTAAAGTTCATCTTAGGAAAAAAGAAAGCGGAAGTTACGTTCAAAAAATCCGGTGACTACTTCCAGGATGCCATCCGCGAGGCCGATATCGTGATTGCCGCCTACGGCCGACCGCTGCTCATTAAAGCCAATGTGATCAAGGAAAAAGCGATCCTGATCGATGTCGGCACCAACCGCACGGAAGAAGGAAAAACGGTCGGCGATGTGGATTTTGAGGACGTCAAAAACAAGGCGGCCTGGCTTTCCCCTGTTCCGGGCGGCGTGGGACCCTTGACCGTGGCATACTTGCTGGAAAACACTTATCTTAATTCTGAATATTTAAATAAACAACCATATGACCACAAATTATAAAAAGATCGCCGATTTCTTTTTTGAACTCGGCCTGCTCAAAAGGCAAAAACACACCGGGCCACTGCTTGCCGGCGTCAATGATTTAACCAGTCTGGCGGATCATACCGTCCGGACCGCGACCATTGCCTACCTCTTGGCTGATTTGGAAAATGTTAATCCGGAAAAAACCTGTATAATGTGTCTGATCCATGATTTCCCGGAAATTCGGACCGGCGACCACCATAAAGTTTCCGCGCGCTATATAGATACGGGCCCGGCTGAGAAAAAAGCCTTCTTGGAGCAAATCAGCGCCCTGCCTAATAAAACACGTGATACCTGGCTGAAGCTTTATCATGAAAAAAATAAAAGAAACACCAAAGAAGGTGTTATCGCCCAGGACGCGGACTGGTTGGAAACCGCGGTTTCGGCCAAGGAATTCATCGAACAGGGTTATCCCGCCATGCAGAACTGGATTGATAATGTCCGGAAAGCGCTAGAAACTCCCTCAGCCAAAGAAATACTTAAAGTCATTGAAAAATCCTCCTCCACCGATTGGTGGCAAGGCCTGAAAAAAATGACGTATAAAAAGCTGAAAAAGTAAATGCTGTTATGAAAAACGTCGAGTCAAAATTCAAGCTTAGAGAGTTTGACGAAATAAAAATATCACTTAAAAGAATAAAGGCAAAATATGCGGGAAAGTTAAATCAGCTGGATACCTACTATTATTGCCAAAAGGGCCGTTTAAAAATCAGAGAAATAAATAATCGTTGTTTCGAACTAATATATTATCAGCGGCCGGACATAGATAAACCCAAGATTTCAAATTTACAGGTTATTAATCTAAAAAGTAATCAGGTTGAATCTCTTAAAAAACTTTTTAAAGATGCTTTCGGCGTCAAAAACATAATCAAAAAAGTCCGCTATCTATGGTTATATAAAAATACCCGCATACACTTGGATATCGTAAAAGACCTGGGAAAATTTATTGAGCTTGAAACAATTGACCGGAAAATTTCTTTAAAAGAGGCGAAACTTGAACACGCAATAATAATAAAATTACTTTCTCTCTCAAAAGCTAAAAGACTAAGCCAGTCATATTGCGAGATAAAGATCTGAGACCATACCCAATAATCAAAAACCAAAACCACCTTATTAATTAACTAATCAACCACTTGTCTTTCTCAATAGGAATTGTCGGGCTTCCCAATGTCGGCAAGTCCACTTTATTTAAAGCCCTGACCCAACAGTCAGTGGATATTCAAAATTATCCCTTTTGCACTATTGAACCGAATGTGGGCATTGTTACCGTCCCCGATGAACGGCTGGAGAAATTGGCCAGTTTTTATCATCCTAAAAAAATCGTGCCCGCTATTGTGGAATTCCTGGATATTGCCGGCTTGGTCAAGGGCGCTTCCAAAGGAGAAGGCTTGGGCAATAAATTTTTGGAAAATATCCGCCAGACCAAAGTCATCTGCCACGTGGTCCGGTGTTTTGATAACAGTGACATAATTCACGTCACTGGCAACGTTAATCCTGTCGATGATATCGAAACCATTGAAGTTGAGCTGGCTTTATCCGACCTGGAAATCGTCAGCAAAAGAAAAGATAATCTTTCTAAACAGCTGAAAGCGGCGGATAAAGAAACCTTGAAAAAGATCACGCCCTTGCTTGCCTTGCTTACAAAACTGGAAGAAGCCCTGAAAAAAGGCCTTGCCGCCCGAAGCCTTGGCTTTTCCGAAGAAGAAATAAAAATGGTCTCTGATCTGGCTTTAATCACTTTGAAAAAACAGATTTACTGTTGTAATGTGGATGAAAATTTTCTGGAAGACAATCTTTTCGTCAAACAAGTGCGCGAGATTGCCGAAAAGAACGGCTCGGCCGTCGTAGTCATCTCCTGCCAGCTGGAATCGGAAATCGCTGATCTGTCTTCCGAATCGGAAAAGAAAGAATTCCTGAAAAACCTCGGCCTCGCCGAGTCAGGTTTGAATAAATTGATCAAACTCGGTTATGAAATGCTGGATTTCCAGACTTTTCTGACGGGCGGCGAAGACGAGGTACGAGCCTGGACCTTTGTTAAAGGGGCCTTGGCGCCGGAGACGGCTGGCATCATCCATTCTGATTTTGAGAAAGGCTTTATCAAAGCGGAAGTCTTCAACTGGAAGGAATTATACGAAGCCGGCTCAGAATTGGCCGCCCGGGAAAAGGGCCTCATGAAAATTGTCGGCCGGGACTACGTTGTCCAGGACGGCGATGTGATGCATTATCTTTTTAAGGCTTAATATAAAAAAATTACCCGAGAAATCACTACCGGGCTTTTTTATTGGCGCCGAAAGATTCTTGACAATTTTATATTAGTGGAATAAGATACTTACGCGCACATTCAAAGAATCTGGACACGAACTTTCCCCAAGGAGGCCGGGAAAATGACAAAAAGAAAGAAGAAATTATCGCGGAATGAACTTGAAAATATTCTGCGCTTATTGTGTGCGAGGGTGTTGGCGAGACAGATAGACTACGTATTCGGGACAGAGATGGAAATAAGGACGACAGACAGAAAAACCTTTGACCGGATCGAAGTCAAAACGAAAAGAATCATGGCCTCGGAACACGGCCTGCCGGCGGTGAAAATAATCGCCGAATTCATTCCGATCGCTGGCATCAAACCCTACGCCCTGTTCAACCCGAAGTGTTCAGATTACAAGCACCGTGAAATCCCTGCGCAATTGTACGCGGGCCTGCTCGCCCTCGCGATCTACCGGGAAAGAAAAACCGTTCTCTCTCTAAGAAGCCATAAGGCGTTACTCGAATCGCTGAAGAAATCCCAAATCTTCAAAAAGATAGGAGAAGAAATTTACCCTCCCCCCAAGAAGAAAACTCGGTGAATCTGGAATTCAATAACATTCACCCCTAACCTTCGCTAACCCCGGGAAACGGATTTCCCGGGGTTATTTATATGCTATTGACACAATACAAAAATTTTGATAAATGTGAATTAATTAAATAAGTCTGTTCTTCAACAAAAATCAGAAGAAAGAAGGAATAATGGTAATCATAGGAGACAAGAACAACTCCCTGCTGTGTAATGCGGAAATGGCATTTAATCAATTTCTTCTATTATTCAAGGGACTGATCGAAACATTGATCAGTCGGAAAACAAAAAGAAAAAATTAAGGGATCTTTCCTCAATGAAGTACGCCCGAGAATCCAGTTTCCCGGGCTTTTTTATTGGCGCCGAAGGATTTTTTATTGTCATTCTGAGCGAAGCAAAGAATCTCACGTATGTGAAATTATTAATGTCGAGATTCTTCGGCCTTTGGCCTCAGAATGACAGGGTAAACGAGTTTAATCCCATATCCCCTAAAATCTTTTCCGCTTCGCTGCCGACGACCCAATCCGGCTGATTATAATCGTAAATATGGATGGGTTTAAATTCTATTGATTTTAGTTTATTATCAGAAAGAATCACTTTAACGACGACTCCCTGCTGGGTTTCCTCTGACCACATCTGGTCAAAAACCAGATTGCCCAAGCTGTAAATAATATAGCCGTCTTTATATTTTTCCGTTGATTGAACCACGTGGGGATGATGACCAATCACTAAATTGGCGCCGGCGTCTATAGCCGCATGCGAAAATGCGATTTGCGATTTGCCGGGTGTATGCGTGTATTCCGCGCCAGCGTGCATGGTCACCACAATAAAGTCCGCTGAATCGCTTAATCGCTCAATATCTTTTTTCATCTGTTCAATATCCATATTGGCGAGCCCCGGCGAATCGCCGGTTGCCACATACATCGTTTCCGGATATCCGTAGCCCAAAAAACCGATCTTGATCTCATTAACCTCTTTAATCACCGGCGTATGCGCTTCGTCATAATCATTGCCCGCTCCGCAATATTCAATACCGTTATCGGTTAAATGCTTAAAGGTGTAAAGTTTGCCTTTATTGCCCTGATCGCCAAAATGGTTGTTCGCTAAGGTAACCGCATCGAGGCCGGCTAATTTTAAACTCTCTATTGTTCTGGGCAGGGCCCGGAATACCGTGCTGCCGTTCGGGGTCGCCGAACCGCCGTCTGAAAAAGGCGACTCCAAATTAGCAAGGGCCAGATCGGCTTTTTTAAATTCCTGATATATTTTCCGGAAAGGCAGGGCGTAATCCCCGGTCGCCAATATCTTTTGTTCCACGGTCCGCGCGAGCATGATATCGCCCCCGAAAATTACGGACGTTTCCTTAACGGATTCTTCCGGGATTTTTACGACCCCAGCCCTAAAATTTGACTCCGTATTCAGGGCCCCGATCGCCTGAAAATAAAAAATAAAAAATACGCCAACCACGACTAAAATGGCGCTAAATACCCAAAAATGCCTTATTTTTCTAAACATTTTTAAAAACGAAAATTTCCCTTAAAACATTCTGGTCTTCCCGGGAATATAGAATCGAGCCCCGGCTTGTTAGTTCCTCCAGATCGTTGGCCTTAAAAACTTCGGGAATCAGGTTGATTTTTTCAAAACCCTTGGCCAGAACTTTTTCCAAGATCGGCAAAAACTGCTTGCCGGCCGGAGTGCGGAAAACCGGCCAGATCATGACTATTTTGCCGCCGGGTTTCAAAACTCTTTTAATGGCGGTGAAAAAATCCAAGTAAAGCTGGCTCAGATTAGCCGCCACCATTCTTATTTTGCCTTCCCCCGGTCGATCATCAAGCGCCGGCCCCAGATATGGTTCGGTCACAATTGTGTCCACTGAATTGGGGCTTAAGTCTTTGTATATCTGCCGGACATCGATCGGCATTAATTTTACATTGATTTTTTTCTCGTCAATCTTATAATTTCTGCATAACCATTCTAAATTCTGCCGGGTCTGGCTTAAGGCCCGCGGGTTATTATCCGAACCGACCAAATTTTTATAGCCCAAGAGTATCGCTTCCTGCAAAATCGTGCCGCAGCCGGCAAAAGGATCCAAGATGACCTCACTTTCCCGGGCCTGCGCTAAATTTACCATGATTTGGGCAACTTTTGGCGGCATCAAACCGATCCGCATATCCCGTCCGGGCCGCTGGAAATCCCGGAAACTATAACCCTCAAAATCTTGGACGCTTGAAGTTTTCCCGATAAACATTTTTTCGGGTGTGACAAAAATGACGATTTCCGCCCCGGCCGTCAATAATTTATTTTTCTTCACCACCACGGAAGAAAGAGTCTGGCCGCGCGAAGTGACCAAGCGCAATTTTTGGCCGGTTTCCTTTATCTCTTTTTTTAGGCTTAAAAAATGCCTTTCCAAGCCTTTTTGCAGATAAATGAAGCTCTTGCCCTCGTCAAAATACAGACTAAAGCCTAAGAATAATTTTTCTGCGCCGACAGGCAGAAATTTACTGATAGTGGAAAAGCCCAGGGCTTCGGAAAGGTCGGCGAGCAGATCCGGCTTTTTCGGCCTTTCCGCCCATATTTCTCCGGCTTTAATCACTCCTCCCAACCGGTTATTCAGTGCCTTCAAATCAATTTTATTTTCCGTCTCCCAGACCAAAAAATCCCGGCCTAAATAAAGCGGATTAAAAACCATCTGTTCGCGGCTAAAAAAAGCGGCGCTTTCCGCCAGAGACAAGGCTTGATTGCGGCCGAGGATGAAAAAATAACGGTTCATGGTAAATCAATTATACGGCTTTTTAGCGAATAAATAAAGTCTTTTTTTCCGATAATAACTAACCTTCATCCCGCTTTTTTACCTCCCTTCTCTGATAGGCTTGCCTAATTTACGGGTCTGTGCTAGAATATTCTTAAGCAAAAAATCGCTTATTTTTTTATCTTTAACCTATTCCGATACCCTATGAAACATTACGAAATGCTCTATATTATCCGGCCGGATTTTACTGACGAAGAACACGCCAAACTGGCGGCCGAAATAGAAAACTTGGTGAAAAACGACGGCGGCACCGCCACGGCCACCGAAATGATGGGCAAAAAAAAGCTGGCTTATCCGATCAAAAAAGCCGTCGCGGGCTATTATAACCTCCTGTCTTTTGACCTGGAACCGTCTAAACTTCCGGCGCTTGAACAAAAATTAAGACTGTTGACGGAAATTCTTCGTTTTTTGCTGGTTATTAAAAAACCGGTTAAGGAAAAACCCAAGGTAATCCGTCCTAGACCGGTGACCATTGAAGCTCCGGCTCCGCGCATATTTAAGAAGGAACCGGCTAAAGAAAAGACCAAGGAAAAACTTCAGAAAGTGAGTATTGAAGAATTGGATAAAAAATTGGATGAAATTTTGGGCGATGACGTCGTAAAAGAATAATTAACAATATAACTAATTAAGACCAACCCTTATGAATCTAAATAAAGCCATGCTTATCGGCAATGTCACCCGTGATCCGGAAATGCGGAGCACTCCTTCCGGCCAAAGCGTCTGCTCTTTCGGCGTGGCAACCAACCGCGTCTGGAAAAACCAGGCCGGCGAAAGACAAAACAAGCCGGAATTTCACAATATAGTCGCCTGGGGCAAAATGGCCGAAACCTGCTCCGCTTATTTGAAAAAAGGCAGCAAGGTTTATGTCGAAGGTCGTTTGCAAACCCGCTCCTGGGACGACCCGACAGGGGTGAAAAAATACCGGACCGAAATCGTGATTTCCAACATGATCATGCTGGATAAAAAAGGCGAGACGGCTCCTCAACCGGCGGCCGAAACTCCCGGCGAAACGCCGGCGGCGGAAGGAAACGAAGAAGAAATTAATGTGGAAGATATCCCCTTTTAATATGTTTAAACCCCCGACAGAACAAAAAATTAAACCCTGCTATTTTTGCGTCAATAACCAAAGCGATATTGACTATAAGGATATCGCCACCATTAAACGCTTCATTTCCTCTTACGTCAAAATCGCGCCGAGACGGCGTTCAGGCGTCTGCATGAAACACCAAAGAAAGCTGGCCGAAGCGATCAAAAGGGCGCGCTTTATGGCCTTATTGCCTTTTACGCCCAAATAATATTAATGCGCTATGCTTACCCTCAACGATCTAAAAGTCGGTGTTTTTATTAAATTAGACGGCGAACCCTGCCAAGTCGTCTATTCTGACCATATCAAAATGGCCCAAAGCAAGGGTATCTTGCGCACTAAAATAAAAAATCTGATCACCGGTTCAATCGTCGAAAAAACATTTAAAGGCGGCGGAGAAAAATTCGAAGAAGCCGATCTCAACCAAACCAAGGCTAATTTCCTGTATAAAGAAGGAGAAAACTATTTTTTCATGGATAACGCCACCTACGATCAATTTTCCCTTAATAAAAAACAGATCGGCGAAAAAGCAAATTTTATCAAAGAGGGTTCGGATGTGGAAATACTCCGCTTTGAAGAGCGGCCTATCAATCTGGTCATCCCGATTAAAATGGTCTTGAAAGTGACCCAAACCAGCGAAGGAGTCAGAGGCGACACCGCCCAAGGATCCGTGATGAAAGAAGCGATTTTGGAGACCGGCCATAATATCAAGGTGCCTCTCTTCATTAAAAACGGGGAGGATATCCTGGTTAATACGGAAACGGGAAAATACTTGGAAAGGGTGAATAAGTAATTTAGATATTAAGCGATTGAGCGATTAAGATATTGCGATATCGATCTTGCCCCACCACTTGATATCTTAATATCTAGATATCTAAAATGGCCACCGGCCATTTTTTTGCAGAAAAATTATTTATGTGTTAAGATATTAAACCGCTCTTTAAAACCCTTAAAAGGAGGTAATCATTCATGGCTCTGCTGATGCCACGGAAATATTTTCACTGGGCCGCTTCCGCCGGCGCTTTTTTCATCGGCTATTTTGCCCCGTATCCTTTCAGGATCGGCTTGGCGGGCGCTGTTTTTCTTATCATGTTGATCCTTGACTTAAGGCGGCTGAAAGAACCGCATCTGAAAGAATACCACCGGGGTCCTTGGCGCCTCTGCCTTAGAGAAATCGAAAAAACCCGTTTCACCGGCTCTCTCTGGCTGACCCTGGGCTACCTTATCATCAGTTTTATTCCGGAAAAAGAGATCGTCTGTCTAGCCGTAATTTACGCCGGCTTTGCCGACCCGATGGCCGAAATCTTCGGTCATCATATCTTCTCTCCTCATTTCCCGAGCAGTCATAAAACTTGGGGCGGCAGTTTTGGTTTTTTTCTGACCGGGCTTGCCTTAAGCCTCTTCACGCTCAAATTTCTTTTTCCCGAGCCGAGCTGGATGAAAATCTGGCTATCCGTCAGCCTTTTCGCCACCTTTATTGAAGCCTTGGAAATTAAGTTCCTTAGTTATCAAGTCAACGACAATCTGCTGGTACCCGTCCTGACCGCTCTTTTCTTGAAATTTTTCTTTTTTCAAACCTAAAAACCCACTGACAAGCGCCTGGCCGCCGGTGGGTTTTTTCTATATTATGTAAGTTGTGATTATGTATTGTCGCTTTTTTCCCGGCTTTTCACCACTTCCCAGACCTTTGTTTTAATCTCCTGTATCAACTCCGGATGTTCTTTTAGATAATCGCGGGAGTTATCACGGCCGACTCCTAACTTTATCTGGCCGTAAGTAAAACTGTTTCCAGTCTTAACGATTACGCCATAATTCAGGGCGGTATCTAGCGTATCGCCGGCCGCCGAAATTCCTTCATTATACATGATATCAAATTCGGTGGATTTAAAGGGAGCCGCCACCTTATTTTTCACCACCTTGGCCCGGGTCCGGTTGCCCACGATCTGTTCGCCTTTTTTGATCTGGCCGATCCTTCGGGTTTCAATCCTTACGGAAGAATAAAATTTCAAGGCCATACCGCCGGTGGTCGTTTCCGGGTTACCGAAAAAAACGCCGATCTTCATTCTCACCTGATTGATGAAAACGACGATGGTTTTTGATTTTGAGACAATGGAAGTAAGTTTACGCAGAGCCTGGCTCATTAGCCTTGCTTGCAGGCCCATATGCTGATCACCCATTTCCCCTTCTATCTCCGCTTTGGGGGTTAAAGCCGCTACCGAATCAATGACGACTATGTCGACGCCGTTTGAGCGCACCAGCGTCTCTAAAATTTCCAGGGCTTGTTCCCCGGTATCAGGCTGTGAAATCAAAAGTTCGTCCACGTTAACTCCGATTTTACGGGCATAAACGGGATCCAGAGCGTGTTCCGCGTCAATAAAGGCGGCCAAACCGCCGATCTTCTGCACTTCCGCCACCACGTGCTGGGCTAAAGTCGTCTTTCCAGAAGCTTCTGGCCCGAAAATTTCCACCACGCGACCCCTCGGTAATCCCCCGACGCCCAGGGCGATATCCAGAGAAAGACAACCGGTGGAAACGGCCGGCACGTCCGCGCTCCTTGCCTCGCCGAACTTCATGATGGAGCCAGCGCCAAATCTCTCCTTAATCTGCTCAATGGCCAGTAAGGCCGCCTTTGACCGGTCTGATGATTTGTCCTTTTTTATTTTTTCTTTCACCATATATTTTATCCTTTCCGCCACCAAAATTAATAATTTATTTGTCTAATTGGTATAAAATCATCCGGGTAATGGTGCTGACTTTATCCTGTTTTTTATAAGCGGAGATTTTAATCTCGTTCACCCCTTCTTTTAAAACAATCTCCTCGGCAAATTTGCCTTCCGTGTCCACGCTGACTTCCTTGCCATTCACCAGGACCTTTGATTCGGGCGTGGTCTGGCCAGTTATTTTAAGATTTTCCTCACTGGTCGTATATCTTTCCGGCGGAAAAGTGATTTCCAGGCGAGGGGGTGCCATTACATGCATTAATTCCCAGCCCAAGTAGGCCAAAATCGCTAGGACAAATAGAACGATGACGGCGTTCCGGAAGAATTTGGGATTAAAGGAAGAAAAATGCACTTTTGCTTTAGGCGGCAGATAAATGTTATGATCACTGCTTTTAAGTTTTTGATACACCTTTCGTTCGTCGGCGTATAACTTCATCACCTTGTCTTCGTTAATCGACAGGGCTTGGGCATATTTTTTTAAGAAACTAATTGTGTAAACCTCTCCCGGCAAATTTTCATAATGCCCCTCCTCTAAAAACCGGATATAGTTTTCTGTAATTCCCAATTTTTCACTTATTTTTTCTAAGGAAAAACCGGCCTCTTCCCTTAAACCTTTCAGCTTTTCCCCCAAAGTATTATTTTCCAGAATTTTTTTATGCTTGAAATCCATCTTAAGGTTATTCCTCTATTTCGTTTTCATTTTCGCTTTCGCCTTGTTTATCTAAAGCTTCTTCTTCAGAAATATTCTCTTCCGGCTCGCTACTTTCAACCGGCCCCATTCCCCGATCCGGAAGACGGAAATAAACTTCCCGCGGTTTGGCGCCGTCGGCCGGGCCGATTAGATGCTGCTTTTCCATTAGATCTAATATTCTGGCCGCCCGGGCATAGCCGACCCGCAAACGTCGCTGCAAAAGCGAAGCCGAGGCTTTGCCGGCTCGAGCAATTACTTCTTTTGCCTGACTCATCAGTGCATCGTCACCCAAATCCTCCATACTGGAGCCCAGGGGTGATTCCTGTAATTTTTCCGTGATTTCTTCATTGTATTCGGTTTTCGCCTGATCATGGACAAAACTCACCACTCTTTCAATTTCCTTATCGGAAACGTACGAACCTTGCAGCCGCTTAGGCTTGGACAACTCGGAATTAATAAAAAGCATGTCGCCTTTCCCTAAAAGCTTCTCCGCGCCGCTGCTATCAAGGATGGTGCGCGAATCCACGGCCGAAGCAACATTAAAAGCAATGCGTGCGGTGATGTTAGCCTTAATGAGCCCGGTAATGACATTGACTGACGGCCGCTGAGTGGCCAGAACCAGATGGATACCGACCGCCCGGGCCATCTGGGCCAAACGGATAATCGCCGATTCTACTTCCACCGAAGCGACTGACATCAGATCCGCCAATTCATCAATGATCAAAATGATATAGGGCATGCCGTCTTCCACTTCCCGGTGGTACACGTGAATATCCCTCTTGCCGGTCTTCGAGAGAATTTGAAAACGCCGGTCCATTTCGGAAACCAACCACCTTAAGGCGTTAATCGTCTGTTTAACCTCGGTAATGACCGGCGACAAAAGATAAGGATTATTGTTATAAACCGTCAATTCCACTCTTTTCGGATCTACTAAAATAAACTTCAGATCGTCCGGCGAGTTGGCAAACATGAAGCTCGTGATTATATTGTTGATACAGACACTCTTGCCCGATCCAGTGGCGCCGGCAATCAAAAGATGAGGCATAGGATCCAGGTCCGCGCATAAAGGCCGGCCGGAAACATCCTTACCCAGGGCAAAACTTAGATTAGACCGGCGGTTACGGAAAGAATCAGAGGACAAAACCTCTTTGAGATTGACTAAAGCCACGGTTTGGTTTGGCACTTCGATCCCGACCAGAGATTTTCCCGGAATCGGCGCCTCCATCCGGATGGGGTGGGCGGCCAAGGCCAAGGCAATATCATTTTGAAGGCTTGTTATTTGGGAAAGCTTTACCCCTTCCGAGGGTTTCAACGTGAATTGAGTGACCGTCGGCCCGACATTCACATCGCCCATTTCCACGGCGATGCCGAAATTTTCCAGAGTCTTTTTGATTTTCATCTTATTCAACTCTATGTCGCCACTTCTAGGTTTACTTGAAGAACTATCCAGAAGATCCAAAGAAATATGAACTTCGCGCCGGATTTTTTTCGGTTTTTCTAACGTAGGTATGGCGGTTTGACCTTTCTTTTCTCCGCCCGAGGCGGATTCGCCTTTGGCGGATTTTTCTTCTTCCCTCTCCATAACTTCTTTAGCAATATCCCGCCGGGTAAAACTGGTCGGTTCATAAGATTCGGAGAGTTTAGGAGGACGGGAAAAAATGGCTCCGATTCTTCCAAAAAAATAATTGATCCAACCTCTTTTATCCGCGATATTCTGCAAAGAAGTATTGAACATGACCAACAGGGAAATGACAAAAATGGCTAGCAGAACGATAAGGCTGGCCCAAAAACCCATGATTTTTTGAAGGGGATAGCTTAAAACCAACCCGGCGTAGCCGCCCCCGACTCCTTCGGGTATTTTTTCTACGGCTTCTTCCAATTTTATAAAGAGGTGGAGAAGACCAGAAAAGCTCAGGATAAAGAAAATAAGGCCAAGATAATTGGCAGACTTAAGACGATACTGCTCCGGTTTCAGAAGAAAATAGCCGATGATCAAAAGCAAGAAAGGAAAGATGAATTTTCCCCAACCGAAAAGATTCTTTAAAATATCGGCTAATACCCGGCCCAAACTCCCGGCCAGATCAAAAAGAGAGAGAAAGCTCAAAATAGCCAGGGTAAATAAAACCACCACCCAGATGCCGTGCCTGGCCTCAGGTTTTAAAACCGGAGTTTTTTCCTTTTCTTTTTCACCCTTTTTATCCTCGAATTTTTTGTTTTTTCTGGCCATAATTGTGTTTATATTTTAGCATTTTTGAACGATAAAGACAAGGTTCGGGAGATAAAAAAATGGGCGCCTATGTCAGTCCCCGTAAGACTGCTAGGCGCCCTTTGGTTTCAGGCTATCTCATCGTTCCGGCTAATCGCCGCCGAAACCGATGATATCAGCCATGATCGCGTGCAGACAGGCTACGTTTTGACCCCAGGAGAGCCAGTGCGCTTCGCGTGCCTTCTTGCACTCAGCGTACTCGGCGCTCGCCGCCGTAGCCACGAGTAGCCCGACTGCTACCAGGCCAACGACGATCATCCGCCGCATCCTCTTTTTCATCACTCACCTCCTCCTTAATTAACGGAGACCCCCCCCAATCTGAATTCATAAGGTTTTAGATTCTTGACCTTTTCCCACGGAAACGACACCCAACCGATGACATAATGCACGTCATCTTTTATCATCCATTCCAAATCGTTAAGACTGGGATCCTCAGAACACCTGACTTGTATCGTTGTTTCTTTTGTACTTCTTGGATTGCGCTGATTTAGGGGTAAGGCTTGACCCTGGAGGCCCCAACCATAGGCAAAAAGAATCTGTTCGCTTTCGACGGTTACCGTGTCCCGCTTATGGACACCGGCCATGATGATTTTGGCTTCGCCCTTTTTGAAATCAGCCCGCTGCCCTGGCGGAATATAAATCGCAATGGCCCACCAGCCGGCACAAGCAGTCTTACTCATCTTATCAATGATTTGCAACCCCCCCTTATCAACTATACCTCCTTGTATCAGGGGACCGTTATTGTCAATAAACCGCCTGACCCGACCCATTTCATCGGCCGGCGCAATCATCATGTTCAGACCTTCGGCCCGAACATACTGCCAATGCGGTTCAGCCGAACTGGGCACCGCCGAAAGACAAATCATAAAGGCAACTAGCAACATCCTATAATTAAACATGGTTTTCTCCCTTCAATAGATGGCAACCGTAGAACTTCCGATAATCGTATTGTCTTTTTTAAATGAGCGACTTTCTCTATCTACAAAGCCTGCATCAGCGAGGCTTTTAATAGTGATCTAATTTAAATTGGAATGTCGGTTACGCTCTTTGCTCTCGGCAACCCAAGCGCCCAAAACAAAATACAGATCACGGTTCAAAACCCCATTTATTTACGCTAAACCATATGTAAAAGGTATATACCAATATACTACTATAGAACTAATATAAATATAAGTCAACGGTTTTTTATCCACTCAAAATTTGACTAAAAAATCCCTAATCTTAGGGATTTTTTTCTTATATATTTTGTGAAAGTTATTCTTTATCTTTGCGATAGCCCGTGCCGGCCGGAATCAATTTTCCGATAATAACGTTTTCTTTCAAGCCGCGCAAGGTATCAACTTTGCCGGTGACGGCCGCTTCGATCAATACGCGGGCGGTTTCCTGAAAAGAAGCGGCGGAAAGAAAGCTGTCAGTGGTCAAAGAAGCCTTGGTAATACCAAGCAATAAGGACTCTAAAATCGCGGGTCGGCCGCCTTTTTTCTCCGCTTCCGCATTCATGATTCTGGCCGTATTGTATTCCACAATCTCTCCGGTCAAAAGTTCCGTGTCGCCCGCGTCCTTGATATAGGCCCGGGAGAACATCTGCCGGATTATCACTTCAACGTGTTTATCGTTCAGTTTTTGACCCTGGGAAGAATAAATATACTGGATTTCCTTCATTATGTATTTTTGTGTCGCTTCCGCCCCCTTTAATTTATATAATTCATAAAGATTAATGCTGCCTTCCGTCAGCTGGCTGCCTTTCGTGACCAAATCGCCGTCCTTCACCCAGATAGAGAAGCCGGCGGGAACCACATATTCTCTTTCGGAATTTTTTTGATAAGCTAAAATAATCTTGTTTTCCTTAATCAATATTGTACCTTCATGATTCGCTCGTATTTCTTTTTCTTTGTCCAGATAAACCAGGGTCTGATCTTTGACCTTATGCCCATCTTTTACTTTAAGTTTTTCTTTGTCTATTTTTGCTCCCTGCCATAAAATTTCTTCTTTTTGTTCGTCATAACGGATTTTAATCAGACGCACATCCTTGTGTTCTTCCACTTTGGCTATCCCGTCCACTTCGGCAATGATGGCCGGCCGTTTCACCGGTCTCGCTTCAAAAATTTCCTCCACCCGCGGTAAACCCTGGGTAATATCCAAACCCGCCACGCCGCCGGTGTGAAAAGTTCTCATCGTCAGTTGCGTGCCCGGCTCACCGATGCTCTGCGCGGCGATGATCCCGACCGCTGTCCCGAATTCAACCAGCTTGTTATAGCCCAAATCATAACCATAGCATTTTTGACAAAGGCCCCGTCTCGCCTGACAGGTCAGGGCGCTGCGGATACGAATTTCCTCCAATCCAATCTTTTGCAATTTTTTCGCTATTTCCTCGGTAATCAGTTCATTCTTATCGATAATCACCTTTTTTGTCTTGGGATCAACGATTTTTTCCAAAGTGGTCCGCCCCCAGACTTTCTTAGACAGCTCTTCGCCCATCGCCTCACATTCCTGCCGGGTAATGACTAAGCCCCGCGCATCCTTGCAGTCTTTTTCCGTAATAACAACCTCTTGAGCGACATCAATCAAGCGACGCGTGAGATAACCGGCGTTGGCCGTGCGCAAAGCCGTGTCAGAGAGGCCTTTTCGGGCGCCGTGAGTAGAAATAAAATATTCCAAAACATCAAAACCCGCCTTAAAACTTCCCTTGACCGGCAATTCGATGGTTTCCCCGGCGGGATTGGTCACTAAACCCTTCATGCCCATCATCTGGGTGATCTGGCCCCATGACCCGCGTGAACCGGATTCAATCATGGCATAAACCGGGCCATTTTTATCCAGTGACCGACGGCAGATCTCCTGAACTTCATCTTTAACTTTGGCCCAAATTTCAATAATCTTGGCGTGTCTTTCCTTTTCGGTCAAAAGACCGGAAGAAAAATGTTCTTCGATTTTGCTCACTTCGGCTTCTGCTTTTTTAAGCGCCCCGTCTTTTTCACCAGGCACCGGCAAATCGTCCATCCCCCAGGAAAGACCGGAATGCGTCAGGTGCTTGAAACTCAGACTCTTAATATCATCGAGCAAAACCACCGTCCTCTCCTGGCCAAAAAGGTTTAAACATTCGAAAATGATCTGGGAAAGGGATTTTTTATCTAAAGTTTTACAAACATAAGGCATGGCTGCGGGAATAATGGAGTTAAAGATAATTTGTCCGGCGGTGGTTTCAATTATTTTGCCCTTGATCAGAACTTTTATTTTATCGTGTATCTTTATATTACTATTTTCATAAGCAAGCAATGCTTCATCACGACTGGAAAATATCTTTATTCTGTCCGCTTCTTTTATCAGGGTCAAATAATAACAACCCAAGACAATATCCTGAGAGGGTGTCGTCACGGGCGCACCCGTCGCCGGCTTGAGCAAATTTTTGGTGGAAAGCATCAGTTCAACCGCTTCTTTTTTGGCTTGTTCGGTTAAAGGCACGTGGACGGCCATCTGATCGCCGTCAAAATCCGCGTTAAAAGCCTGACAAACGAGAGGATGTATTTGAATGGCTTTGCCCTCAATCAGAATCGGCTGAAAAGCCTGGATGCCTAAGCGGTGCAGGGTGGGCGCCCGGTTAAGCAGGACGTGGGCATTCTTCGTCACTTCTTCCAAAATATCCCAAACCTCCGGCCGACCAGTTTCGATATAGCGGCCAGCTGAACGGACATTATGCACATATTCCCTCTTGATCAATTGAGAGATAACAAAGGGCCGGAAAAGCTCAAGGGCCATCTTCTTCGGCAAACCGCATTGATGAAGTTTTAAGTAAGGGCCGATGACAATGACCGAACGGCCGGAATAATCGACGCGTTTGCCCAAAAGATTTTGGCGGAAACGGCCTTGCTTCCCTTTCAGCATATCGGCGATCGATTTTAACATTCTTTTTTGGCCGGTCGAAGCGGTCACCGTTTTACCGTGGCGGGCCCCGTTATCGATCAGGGCGTCAACCGCTTCTTGAAGCATTCTTTTTTCATTCCGGCAGATGACCTCCGGCGCGTTCAGTTCGACCAGCTTTTTCAAACGGTTATTGCGGTTAATAACCCGTCGATAAAGATCATTGAGGTCTGAGGTGGCAAAACGTCCACCATCCAGCTGAACCATTGGTCTTAAATCCGGGGGGATGACCGGCACCACGGTCAAAATCATCCATTCTGGCCGAATGCCGTTTTTATTCAGACTTTTCATCAGGCGCAAACGGCGGATAATCCTTCTTTGTTTATTCTCCGGCGCTTCCACTAGTTCTTCGTCTAATTCCTTGATCTGCGCCGCCAAATCGGTCTGTTTTAGCAGTTTTTGGATCGCTTCCGCCCCGATTCCCGCCTCAAAAACATGGCCGTACTTCAAAGAAAGGTCCTGGTATTTATTTTCAGAAATAATTAATTTCGGTTTTAATTCCTTTAATTCTTTTTTTGCCAGTTCCACGGTCTCATCCAAGTTTCGCAGTTCTTCCGCTTTCCCCTCGGCATTGGCGAAAAGCTCTTGATTAACTTTATCCTCGACTCCCTTCTTTTCCCCGTCGTTCTTCGCTTTCAGCCACAATTCGCCTTTCTTCTGTTTTATCTTGCCAGCCCGGTTGTTAAAATCGTCTTCAATAACTTTTTTCTTGTTCTGAAATTCGCGGTTAATTTGTTCAAGGGTCTCCTGTTTTAATTTGTCATCAACATTAGTAATAATGAAATTGGCGAAATAGATCACTTTTTCCAAATCCTGGATGGAAAGACCCAAGACCAGGCCAATCTTGGAGGGCACACCCCGCAAGAACCAGATGTGCGACACCGGGGCGCAAAGTTTAATGTGACCCATCCTTTCCCTTCGAACAAGCGAACGCGTCACCTCCACGCCGCATTTATCGCAGACGATGCCTTTATATCTTATTCTTTTATATTTGCCGCAATAACATTCCCAGTCTTTTGAAGGACCGAAAATCCTTTCGCAAAAAAGTCCGTCTTTTTCCGGTTTTTGCGTCCGATAATTAATCGTCTCCGGCCGCGTTATTTCCCCATGCGACCAGGCCAACATCTCCTCGGGCGAGGCGAGTTTAAGACGAATAGCTTTAAAATCAAATGGTTTTGCTTCGGGGATCATATATAAATTTATGGTTTATTGGTCATATCACCCTCTGGTTTTGAAATTTCCTCCTTGCCGCCTTGAGGCTGTGTTTCACCGATCAAATCCACGTCCAGGCATAAACCCTTCAATTCCCGGACTAAGACGTTAAAAGATTCAGGCACATTGATCTTTTTTATCTCTTCCCCCTTGATAACCGATTCGTAGGCTTTTGAACGGCCGGGCACGTCATCGGATTTTATGGTCAAAATCTCCTGCAGGGTATAAGCGGCGCCATAGGCCTCCAGGGCCCAGACTTCCATTTCACCGAACCGCTGGCCGCCGAATTGGGCCTTACCGCCTAAGGGTTGCTGAGTCACCAGGGAATAGGGTCCGATCGAACGCTGGTGGATCTTGTCCTCCACCATATGATTAAGCTTCAGCATATAGATATAACCCACGGTCACTTTTTGTTCAAAGGCTTTACCGGTCTGGCCGTCGTAAAGGGTCACTTTTCCGTCTTCCGGAAAACCGGCCCTGGCCAATTCTTTTTTGATCATTTCCGCCGGCACGCCATCTAAAGCGGGGCTGGCGACTTTATAGCCCAAGTGCTTGGCGGCCAAACCCAGATGTGTCTCTAAAACCTGACCTAAGTTCATCCGCGAAGCGATGCCCAAAGGATTTAATATAATATCAACGGGCGTCCCGTCGTCCAAAAAGGGCATATCTTCCAAAGCAACGACACGGGAAATTACCCCTTTGTTGCCGTGACGGCCGGCCATCTTGTCGCCGACCTGGACCTTCCTGAGCTGCGCCACGGAAACCTGAATTTGTTTTATGACGCCGGCCGGCAGTTTGTCTCCGCGGTCACGCGAGAAAATTTTGATATCAACCACCTTGCCGTGTTCGCCGTGCTCCAAATATAGCGAACTGTCTTTCACGTCTTTCGCTTTTTCGCCAAAGATCGCCCGGAGCAACTTTTCTTCGGCGGACAATTCTGTTTCGCCTTTCGGCGTGATTTTGCCGACCAAGATATCGCCGGAAGTTACTTTCGCCCCGATGCGCACCACTCCTTCTTCATCAAGATCTTTTAATTTTTCCTCGGAAACATTGGGAATGTCACGGGTCACCACCTCGGGTCCCAGTTTGGTGTCGCGCACATCCACCACGTAATCTTCAATATGAATGGAGGTATACCGATCTTCTCTCACTAAATCTTCGGAGATCAAAACGGCGTCTTCGTAGTTGCCGCCCTCCCAGGGCATAAAAGCCACCAAGACATTCTGCCCCAGGGCCAATTCACCGCCCTGGGTCGCTGTTCCGTCCGCGATTACGTCGCCTTTTCTGACTTTTTGGCCGCGATCGACAATCGGATGCTGATTAATGCAAGTTGAAGCGTTAGAGCGAGCGAAATTCCTTAAAAGATAGGTTTTTAAATTATTGTTTTCTTCTTCCAAAACGACGATCTGGCTGCCCTGCACTTCTTTGACCAAGCCGTCTTTTTCGCAAACAATGACATGCCCTGAATCCTTGGCCGCCCGGGCTTCCACGCCGGTGGCGACAACCGGCGCTTCCGGCGCCACCAAGGGCACGGCCTGCCGCTGCATATTTGAGCCCATCAGAGCCCTCACGGCGTCATCATGTTCCAAAAAAGGAATCAAAGCGGTAGAAATGGAAACGATTTGTTTCGGCGAAACGTCCATCACGTCAATCATATCAACCGACTCCATGGTCGGCTCGCCATATTTTCTCACCTCGGCTTTATTGGATAAAAAGTAACCGTTATCATCATATGGGGTGGTGGCCGCCGTTGTGATAAATTTTTCTTCAGTGAAAGCGTCCAGATACTCTACTTCTTTCGTCACCCGCGGTTTTACGGGAATAGTTTTAAAAGTGGTCTTGCTTAATTTTATGGCAATCGCTTCGGTAATTTTTTCTTCTTTTTTAATGATTATTTCTCCGGTGGCAGGATTTTTTATTTCCTCGCGTACGATCTCGCCCACTGTTTCACTGGGCTTATTTTCCGGATCATGTTTTATTTTGCGGAACGGAGTTTCAATAAAACCATAATCATTAATCCTGGCATACGAGGACAGATGACCGACCAAACCAATATTGGGACCCTCCGGCGTGGCAATCGGGCAAATGCGGCCATAATGGGTGCGATGCACGTCACGCACGTCAAAACCCGCCCGCTCGCGGGATAAACCGCCCGGCCCCATGGCGGACAACCTTCTCTTGTGTTCCAACTCGGCTAAGGGATTGGTCTGATCCATAAACTGAGAAAGCTGGGAAGACATAAAAAATTCTTTGACCACGCCGATAACCGGTCGCGCGTTGATCAGCTGATTGGGCGTCAAGGTGGAAATATCCTGGGTGCTCATCCGGTCTTTCACGATTCTTTCCATGCGCGCCAGGCCGACCCGGAATTTATTCTGGACCAGCTCGCCGATCGCGCGCACCCGACGATTGCCCAAATGATCGATATCGTCCGCCTCTTTCTGAGAATTATTAAGTCGGATGATTTCTTTGATAATGGCCATCAGATCCTCTTTTTGCAGAACACGGTGCTGCTTATCCATGGAAAAATTAAAGCCGAAGCGATGATTCAGTTTGTAGCGCCCGACTTTGCCGAAATCATATCGGTCAAAAGAAAAAAACATTTTATAGATCAAATCGCGAGCGTTATCAACCGTCGCCAGATCACCCGGCCTAATTCTCTTGTATACTTCCTTCAAGCCCTCGCTCTCATTACGGGAAATGTCTTTGGTAATAGTGGAATTAATATATTTATTTACGGGATGATTGTCAGTATCTTTAAAAAGCGCCAAAATCTCTTCGTTCGAAGAATAGCCAAAAGCCCGCAAGAGCGCGGTGATCGGCACTTTTCTTTTGCGGTCGATCTTAACGGCGATAACATTGTTCATATCCGTTTCGATCTCCAGCCAGGCGCCACGGTTTGGAATAATCTTGGCGCCGTAAAATCTTTTACCGCGGATTACTTCGGAAGTAAAAAAAACGCCAGCGGAACGAATCAGCTGGCAGACAATCACTCTTTCAATCCCGTTGACCACGAAAGTTCCACGATCGGTCATTAAGGGAAAATCACCCAAGAAAATTTCCTGTTCCTTGATCTCGCCGGTTTTTTTATTATGCAGACGCGTCTTCACCCTTAAAGGCGCTTCAAAAGTGACATTTTTGGCCTTGGCCTGAGCTTCATTAAACTTCGGCTCATCCAAATAAAAGTCCAAAAAATAGAGCTCTAAATCTCTCCCGATAAAATCCTTGATGGGAGAAATTTCTTCGAAAAGCTCTTTTAAACCTTCACGAAAAAACCAATCGTACGATCTTTTTTGCACTTCAATAAGATCGGGTAAGGTGATCGCTTCATGAAGTTTAGTAAAAATTTTCCTACCTTGGTAGTCGGCCGACATTAATGTACTTCCTTCCCCGTAAACTCCCCCCTTTTAAAAAAAACAGGGGGCGAGGGGATAATGGACTTTAAAAAAAGTCCTTAAAGTCTAAAATACCTATTTTAAAAAAATAGGCTTAGTTATAACGTTAGAAGACTAAATATTTGGTATGGATAGTATAAAATGAGTGATATTGTAAAAGACTGTACTAAAAAATATACCCCAATATGCTTAACTTGTCAAATATTTTAGGGTAAAAAAGCGAAAAATCATTCAATATTAGGATATTTAGCTGTAGTTAGCCTAAATATATCCTTATTTGCCAATAAATACGTGGTTGATAAAAAATAATATACGCAGTTTATCCACAATTTATGCCGATTCAGACAATATTTCTTTAACCGCCGTTCTCTCGTCCCAGGGAATTTTTTTGCCACCCGCCACGCAAATAGCCTGTTCCGCTCCCTTACCGGTCAGTAAGACCAGGTCGCCGGCTCTTGCCTTTTGTAGGGCAAGCTTGATTGCCTCACGCCTATCTAATACGGTAAATAGGTTTTGCCCCCTTATCTTCCCCGTTTTTTCCGCGCCGGCGGCGACCGAATCAATAATGGCCATCGGGTCTTCGTCATACGGATCTTCGTTGGTCACGATAACCAGATCCGCTTTTTGGCCGGCGATTTCGCCCAAAATCGGCCGTCTCGCCTTGTCCCTTCCGCCACCGCAAGAACCCAAGACATGAATAATCTTATTTTTATCAAATAATTTTACGACCTCGTAAAGCTTGTTCAAGGAAACGACTTCCGGGGCATAATCAACGATAATCGTAAAATTCTGCCCCTCCCTGATAAATTCTAAGCGGCCGGGCAAACTTTTTACTTTTTCTAAAGCTGTTTTCGCCTTAACCAAAGAAATGTCTTGCGAAAGACCGACGGTCAAAGCCGCCAGGGCGTTATAAATATTGTGTTCGCCCAACATGGGCAATATAAATTCCTGGCCGCCGACATGAAATCTGCTTCCCTCTTTTTTAACTGAAACGTTTTCCGCCCGGATTGTTTTAACTTCCTGGTCTCCGCTTTTATTTTTAAGACTGTAACTGTATTTTTTGTCCGCCGGAAAAGAAATAAAAAAATCGGCGTGCGGGTCATCAAGATTAACGACGGAAATCTTATCAATGATCTTTCCGTTGATCTTTTTTCTTTTTCTTTGGGTCAAGTGTTTGAATAATTTGCCCTTGGCTTTTTTGTAATTCTCGAAATTGCCGTGCGCTTCGATATGTTCAGGCGTCAGGTTGGTAAAGACCGCGATATCATAATTAATGCCCAGATGACGCGACTGCATTATTCCTTCTGAAGAGGTTTCGATCACCGCATACTGACACCCGGCTTTATGCAGCCGGGCCAAGAACCGCTGCAGGGCCAGGCGACCGAGCATCGTCATTTTTTTGTTATTCAGCCATTCTTGTTGACCGATCCTGAAATTATAGGTCGAGGTCAAACCAACCTTAAAACCCGCCTCCGCCAAAATCAAGCTGATGAAATTAGCCACCGTGGATTTGCCGTTGGTGCCCGTTACGCCGATCACGACCAGCTTGTTTGAAGGATTCCGGTATAAAAAAACCGCCAGTCGGGCCAAGCATCGATGGTAGAAAAGGATGATAAACCGAGGTATGATTTTTTTTAAGAAAGATTTCATCGAAATTCCATTATTTCTTTCTCGACCTCACTCCCCAGTTTATTTACAGTATAGGTTATGTTTCTATTGCGGATGATCTCATAAACATCCCCCTCCCATTCAAAAGTCGCCCGGCCGTAACGCTTCGCAAAGAAAAAAAGCCCGTCAATATATTTCGGATCGGAATTTTGCAGATACTCAATAGCCATAATATTTCCATTCACCTGCCGCACGCCCACTAAGACTAATTTTTGTGTTGTTTTGTCCCGTTTATAAAAAACCATGATTTATTTGGTCACCGTTTTTAGCCACTGAATGTAATGTTTTTCTATTCTATCAGGTTTTATGGAAAAAATACAGGGTACTTGATAAGAGTGGCATTTTTTGACCAGCTTTTCGATAGACGGGTAATTTTTAGCGACGGTTTTTAATAATAAGGCCGCTTCTTTATTTTTTGCTATTTTGCTCTGCCATCGACAGGCCGATTCAATCGGCCATAAATTATAACAAGCGACTAGCTTATTTTTTAGCAAGGCGAAACCGACTTTACGCCCCTCTTTAATATCTTTGCAAATAACGTAGACCAATATCATTTGTTCTCGCGTTTAAAAAATAACCATGCTTTCCGGCCGAAACGGCTCCCTTTGGGCTTAATCAACAGATATCGGCCCTTGAGGCGCCGGCCTGAAAGTAAGAAACTTATTTCGTTTATAGAACGGTTTAATAAAGAAAATTTTCCCTGGTCCCAAATCTCCACCTGGCCGGCGCCGTAATTGCCTTTTGGAATCGTGCCCTTGAAATCAATGTAACCCACGGGATGATCTTCCACTCTTACCGCCAAACGCTTGATACCCGTTTTAACCGGCGGCTCTTTAGGCACCGCCCAGGATTTCAAGACGCCGTCCAACTCCAGGCGTAAATCCCAATGCAGGTGACTCGCCCGATGCTTGTGAATGACAAAACGGCTTAAGGATTTTTTTATCTCCTTGCCCTTAGGTTCCGGCGTTTTGGCAAATTTTCTTTTTTGCTGATATTTTTTTAGGCTCATTTAAATAATTTTCCCATCGCGGGTTGGAAAACCCGCTCTGTATTTTCTAATTATATCTTAATCGCTCAATATCTTAATCACTCCGCCCTAATCAAATTCCCATCCAGATCAAACTCGACAAAATGATGGGCCTGACCGTTCCGGTAAGCCTCGCATTGATTGGCCGGTTCATTATCCACGTCTTGGCGGGGATTATGCGCGATATCCAAAACCCAATCTTCAATCAGGTCATTAGAAAGACAGGGTCCGGCTGATAGGTCCTCACCTTGTTCTTTTTTCACTCTATAAATGTCTCTCGCTTCGGCGATGGCTAAATTCTTCTCCGCGCTTTCCTTTATCTTGACATCGGCCGCGCCCGTCGCAATATCGACCAAACCCGAAGAATTTGTATTCTGGCTCACGGTCTTTTTCCCGCAGGCAGAAACTGTTATCGCCAAGATAAACAAAAGAAAAATAAAAATTATTTTCCTCATATGTCGAAAATCTTTGATCTATTCAATAACCTTAAAAACCTGATCGTCTTCTCTGACCGGGGCATCGGTTTTTAAACCCACGTCATCGCCCTTTTTCGCTTCCGCGATATCCTCGTGCTCAACCTGCATGGAAGTGACTGTCTGTTCAAAATCGCGATCGCCACCCTTAAAATGAATTTTTTCG
Source organism: Patescibacteria group bacterium (assembly GCA_041649715.1). Classification (GTDB taxonomy): domain Bacteria; phylum Patescibacteriota; class Patescibacteriia; order JAXHNJ01; family JAXHNJ01; genus JBAZMP01. Next base: position 120,877 of record JBAZMP010000002.1, on the reverse strand, counting down.
CCTACTTTCAAATTATCTTCTGACAAGTTCAAAACGGCCACGCTGATTTTACTGAAAAAATGAGTGACTTTTCCGATTAATTTTTCTTCCGCCATTGTTTTCACCTCCCTTCAATACTTTTTATGAAATTTCTTGTTCTTAAAGCTTGCTTAATATCCCTAGTCTCAATAATTACGGCTATATTTTTATTATTCAAAGATTTAAGAATATCCATGAAATATTTTTCAGTTTTTTTCCCTAACGCGAGATGTTGATCGCGAAGACCATTATTACTGTTAATGTGTAATTCCAAAATTTTGTTCTTAAGCGCTGACAAAAATTTATTCATATCAATGCCTTCTCTTCTATTTAAAACAATGTTCAGATGACCGATGTCGAGGCAAAAGTATAATGACGGAAAAATACTTTTGATTTGCATCAGATAAGCACCGCTAAACGCGCCGACAGAATGATTATTTTCTAGACAAAGTTTAATTGACTGTTTACGCGCCCAAATAATTAAGGCGGACAATTGACTTTTTTCTTTAACCGATAAAGCAGTTTTTTTTGCGATATGGAATATCACTCTTGAACAACCTATAAGTGAAGCCGCATGGATTTCACCTTTTAAACAATAATATTCCGCCTCGGCGATTGACTTATCCGCACAAAACAAATCCTGAACCATGGAATGCAACGAATAGTTCAGATGTTTCTTTCTTTTTATTTTTTTCAAGAAAGAAAGATCCACGGTCCTGATCCTTGTCTCACTGTTATAAAATTCAATGTTTTTAAAACCAAGGTTAACTAAATCTTTAAACCTTTCCAGATAATTTTTCCCAGTTTTTACGAAAGTGCTAACCCCTATTTCCATATATTAAATTAATCAACCTTCAATAATTTTTATAATTACTTTGCGAGCCGGCCGGGGCCCGTCCAGCTCCACAAAAAATATCTCCTGCCAGGTGCCTAAAGCTAATTTACCACCAATGACAGGCAAAGTTAAGTGAGAACCGACAATGGCCGCCAGGATATGGGCCCGGGCGTTGCCATCAATAACATTATGTTTATAATCTTTGCTTTCCGGCGCCAGGGAAAGTATACCCTGCAATATATCTTCTTTGACCCCCGGCTCATTCTCGTTCAGGTATAGACTGGCTGTCGCGTGCAAACTAAAGACGAAGCACGCTCCTTCCAAAACCCGCGAATCAGCCACGAATTTGTTTACTTCAGCCGTAATATTAATCAATTCAAATTGCTTTTTTGTCGAATAAATAAGTTCTTTTATTTTTGCCATACATCCATTATCCTATACCGAAAAAGGGTAATTTTCAAGCAAGAAAAAGCCCCGTCATTTCCGGTCCTGACGGGGCTATCGGCTTCAAGCCGCGTTAGTCATTCTGACTGGCTTTAGGGGAAGTTTCTTTCCCTCTTGGAAATATCGGACTACCGTATCGCGGTCAACGAGCAAGATAGGGATGCCCTTGTCCGCCAGCAGCGAGCGTGATCGGGAAAGAGGTTTACCCTTAACGTGCGAGCGCTTGACCTCCAAACCGATGATGACCGAACCGTTGCATTTTTCGCCGGTCCAGCGAAGGGGCTGGCCGAAGACAAAATCCGGACACCAAATGGCATGCTTACCGCCATTGCCAAGGCTTCTGAATTCAAACTCCACGTGGTGAAGAAAAGAAATGCCCATTTCGAAAAGCATCTGGGCGATTTTCATCTCTTCGTCATTGTCGTAACGAACACCCTCGAACGTATAGTCAGGCTTCTTGTGTCCGTTAATGGCGTGAAAAACCTCGCCGTTGATTCTGACACTCCGGTCCGTGATGGAAACCGAAAGAATTCCTTTTTTTCCGTTGAGTTTGACGATAACCTCCTGTCGCGACGTTGAAAAGAACGAAAAAAGCGCTTTTTACAAAGCGCCCCCCGAATTATCCACAGTCTAATTTGTATTCCCCTCTCATGATTTTATTATATCATAATTTGGATAGAATAAAACAAGCCGAAATCACCCTAAAAATTCATGATGGGATGTCCTTTATTCTTTTTTCTTTTCTTTACCCGCCCGGGAAAGAAGGAAAATCATCAAACCGAGTAAAGCCAGGAATATTCCGATACCGATGGGCGAACCCCAACCCAGAATGAGTTGTAAATCACTCATATTATTTTATTAATTATAAAGCATAATTATTATATTGCCCCCTAGAGGAATCGAACCTCTATCTCAAGCTCCGGAAGCTTGCATTCTATCCATTGAACTAAGGGGACAAGTATTTAAATTGTCCATTGTCACCCTACGGGTGATCCCCCGAAGGGGGAAACTAAGGGGACAAGTATTTTTTATTTGTTGTTCGGTTGCATCCTTCGTTACGTCATTCGTGATTCGTGTTTCATAAGATAATTCGGTAGACGATTGACGATAAACGTAATCAAATACGCCGCCGAAGAACGAAACCGACTACTCACCGGACAAATGCTTGGCCAGTTTCTCAATATCCTCCGGCCGGCCAAAATCCAGCCAAAAATCTTCCAGGGTGACCATTTTTACTTTCTTTTCTCGGGCCAGACGCTTGATGGCGTCGGTGATTTCGTATTCGCCTCTGACCGATAAACCAATGCGGCCGATTGATTCAAAAATTTCCGGCGTGAACTTGTATAAGCTGCAGTTAATAAAGCAGGGGCCCGGCGGATACACTTTCGGTTTCTCGACAATATTTCGTAAATAGCCGAAATTATCCGTTTCCAGATAACCAAAGCCGGAAGGATTGGTGACCGATAAACCGCTGATGTAATTCAGCTTATCATCGATCAAGACCTTTTTCAGGTCCCGCACGGAATAAAGATTGTCGCCGGCCACCGCCACAAAATCATCGGTACCTACTAATTTCTGGGCGGCTTTAATCGGTATGGCTGTCCCGTAATCTTCGCCGCAAATCTCATGCTGATCGATGACGGCCAGCTTAAAAGGATATTTACTTATGAACTCGTTAAAGGCTTCTTTTTTATAGCCGACCACCAGGATCATTTCGGAAAAACCGGCCTTAGAAAGACGGTCCAAAAGATAATAAAGAAAGGGATGGCCGGCGATCTCTAAAAGATGCTTGGGCCTGTCAGCCGTTAACTCTTTCATTCTTGTGCCGCGGCCGGCCGCGGAAATGACGACTTTTTTGATCATACTTATATTCTAGAGTAATATTTCACCTTCGCCAAGATGATCTTTGAAAGATAGAGGAAAAACCAGCTTAGCCAGACGGAAGCGGCAAGATACAAAATGACGGCTAAGAAGGGTTTGACCCCGATTTTCAGCAGCAACTCCAGATATATCCACTGCAGCGGATAATGGACTAAAAAAAGCGGAAAAGAAATCTCTCCGAGGAATTTCAGCGCCTTCTCTTTTTTAAGACCCGTATTCAATATTTTCCAGATATCCGGCTTAATAACCAGACCCAAGTATATGCCCAGGCCGAACTCAAATACCCGGCCAAGAGGGAACCATTCTGGAGCGGTCATAAAGGCCATGAAATTGCCAAAGAGCAAGGTGCGGAAAATTATGCTGACGATCAGCAGACTGATAACGGCTCCGATACGGTATGACTGGATAAATTTTCTCAATAACGGAAAAAACAGATACAGAGATATGATCATACCGATAAACCAGCTGGGATTTAACAGATGATAGAAATAATAGGGGTTACCTCCCCGCCAGAGGCCAAAAAAAGCCCCAAAACCGGAAAACGTGCCGAAAAATTCTAAAAATGAAATTTTATAGCCTGAATCCAGTGTTAAAAACAAGACAAGCGTAAATAAAAAAATGCAGACATAAACCGAGTAAATCCTAAGCAGTCTCTTCGCGATGAAATGACGGAATTTTATTTCAATGTTCCTGTATTCTAGGCTTAGGACCAGACCGGATAAAATAATAAAAACGGAGACCGACAAGCTGCCCAAACTTATGTAATAAATGCCGCCGATACTTAGATAACCGTTCATAAAAACGCCGTAATCCGCGCTAAGATGCCAGAGGATCACGCCTAAAACCGCCAAGGCGCGGATTAGATCCAAAAGGACGTATCGCGTTCTGGGCTGATTCTGAATCGCCGTATTATTATTATTGATCACTTGACTTTCTTTCCCAATAAATAGAATTGATAAAGCAATGATTTAAAAACATAGTCATAAGCTCCCAGATAATGGGCGGTATTGGCGGAAAAACTTTTTTTAAAGCGGGTGATTCCCGCCCATTTGTGGTTCGGGTCGTCACTGGGCGCGATGCCGCGGAAATCATAATATTTATAACCCTCTTTTTTTGCTTGCCTGATTGACTCCCATTGTAGCAAATGCGGCGCCATCACGTTACGGCACGCAGAACTTGAAGCGCCGTGATTATAAGTTTCCATATCGCCAAAATCAATATTCAAATTAATGGCCAGGACCTTGCCTTCAAATTCCGCCTTAATGATCTTCAGGCTCGGGCCTAAAACTTCAAACATTTTTTCATAATACTTTTGGGAAAAAGAATTGATTTTCTCTCTTTCATTCACTTCCTGGCAAAGCTTGTAGAAAACCTCGATGTCTTTTTTATCCCGGGAAAAAATTACTTTTACGCCCTTGCGCTCGGCCAAATGGATATTGTAGCGGGTTTTCGGATGCATCTCGGCTAAAAGCTGCTCTTCGCTTTTGGTCAAATCCAAAATTACCGTGTCCGGCGGCTGGATGGTCTTGGCCGAACGATAACCGATCTTTTCCAGGTTCAAACTGAAGGGTTTTTCAATAGTCGGCTCAATTTTCAAAAAGATAGGATCTTCTTTCTTGGCGGTTTCCTTGATTTTTTCCGTTAATAATCCATAACCCGCGCTTATTTCTTCGGAATTTAAGTTAAAACTGAAAACCGGGCCTCGGGGCGCGTATAAATAATTATTATGCAAAGGCAAGGGACTTTTTAAAACCAGGCAGGCGCCAACTAATTCATCATTTTTTAGGATCCCAAATCGCCAAATATCTACTCCCAGGCCCCTCTTGAATTCCCCCCAAAGCCAGGACTGCAAAAATTGGCTCTTGGCTTGTTTTGCTAAAAAACCATCCCATTTTTCTTTATCATTAATTTCTTGGACTTCCATATGTTATTATATTATCCAATAAAATGCCATAAAATTCAAGCTTAGCGATAAATTCGAAATCCGAAATACGAAATTCTAAACAAATTCGAAGCCCCAATTTTCCAATTACCAAAAACGGTTTAGAATTTGGGATTTTGAATTTGGAATTTGTTTAGAAATTAGACATTAGAAATTAGGATTTCCAAAAAATAAACTGGCCCCTTCAATGCAGCCATGCCCTCATCTACCACCTACAACAAGAAAGGGAAGCTTCGTCAGCTTCCCCTCTCGGCTTTATTTTGGTTTTTTTATTTTCGAATATCGTAATGAGGAATTTTTTTGACCAAGACCCAAATCTATGAAGAAAAGGCAAAGGTTTTAAGCATCTCAATTGCCTGTAAAAAACGCTCATCACTCAATTGTTGTTGGTAATTCAGGCTGGTGTTGCCAATATCACCCTGAACACAATTAAACATGGCCATTACCCAAAGTAGTTGCCCATTTGGTGCAGTAATGACGCTAGTATCACTTCTTGTCAGCGTCAGCATCGGATAACTTTTATCTTGATACATCTTTTGCTGCTGATAAATCTTCAATCCGTTCGGGAGCGTAGCAATAACTTCGCCGCCCGTGAGAGAGAAGTTGCTCACGGTTGAACCAATTCTAATATCCACGCAGATATAATCACCATTCGACGGCTGCGAGTGAAAATAAAGTACATCAGAATTCGGTCCAAACGTCGATTGCAAACCCTCAAATCCCGTGGTCATCCAATCAGGGTTATAATCGATGGTGAAGTTTGCTAAAGTTGAAATATACGTCTTCCACCCCGCGGTTTCGTCGGTGAATTGGAAAGTGGATAATAAATTAAGATCCTTAATATATCTATTGGATCGAATAATATATAATTGCCCATCTTTAGGGATTGCTGTTTCTTGCAAGAAAAAAGCGGTGAGATCGACTTGAGTACCGGTATACCCATCAACAGTTATTGTCCGTTGTTCAACTATATCTGAATCAAAACTAGCTAACCAATCAGTCAAGCTTCTCGTTTCAACTTCAATGCTGTCCAATTGTTCTGTACCAACAGGATTAAACCATACTTTGTTCGGCGTGCTTGCATCATCTATAGTCCAGCCAGCTGGATGCTTAATAGAAAATTTAAGTGTGTTATTAGTATATGTCTCATATCCCGCTGTATTCGTATTTGAATTTACAACCGTATTAGTATTCGTATTGGCACTAGAATTAACATTCTCATTCCCGTTTACGATAACCGTGCCATTGGTATTCTGGTTTGAATTGGCGTTTTGATTGACATTTGTATTTACTACCACCTGGTTTGTGTTCGCGTTTTTGTTTTCATTTACCTTCGGCAGATACCAAAAATAGCCGAAAGCGATAATGCCCAGCAAGACCACGGCGATAACGATGGGCAAGGCGAGATTGATAACGCCTTTTTGGTTTTTCATAGGATTTTTTAGATTAAAAATTTTTAGCTTTATTTTGGTTTTATTAATTAATCGGCGAATTGGAAGGTGGAAAGCATATCGCTTAATAAACCGCTGCATTCCGAATTTTCTTCATTATCAGGATAATCAAGTTCAATATGTGATATATTATTTTCCAATAATATCACTTCAACTCCGATTCTTCTGCTAGGAAAAGCGAAACGTTTTTTCTCATAATTTTTGCCGTCAATTTCAACACCTTCATCCTCTAAACCGATATAAGATTCCAAACCGCGACCTAAACCCCGTCCATCAAATCTAAAAGAGCAGTTGTCAATACCAGGCGTTATAATAATATCCCAACCACCATCAGATTCTAAATTACTTTTTTCTGGATATTTGATAGTAAAATAATAATCTTCGTTCGTATACGTCTTCCACCCCGCGGTTTCGTCGGTGAATTGAAAAGAATCAAAGAATGCTTGTTCTTCGGCGGTAAATTCTGGCCGACCAATGCTATTTATATTTCTTGCTGGTGAATTTAGATATATCAAACTTATAACCATTATTTTACTGTTCCTTTCTAGAAAAAATCTATATTCCCCTGCCATCGCCGGCCATGCCGCTTCGTGCCCGGTTAATCCTAAAAAGCTAGAGCTAACGACGGCTAATTCGGGTACATAATTCTTATTTGCCTGAATCCATTGCGCCAAAGAACTATAATGTGTGCCATCCACTGGTCCTTTTAATGTAGCCATGTCGTCGGGCGAGTTATAAAATTTTATTCTTATACCCGTATCACCACCTTCATAAGCACTGCCATACGTGCCATTCTTAAAAAAAACATTTGCTGGATTACTATCCCCTAATTCCCAACTGGTGGGATATTTTACGACGTAACTGTAAGTTGTATTTGCGTACGTCTTCCACCCAGTCGTATCAACCGCCGTATTCGTATTAGAATTAGTATTCGCATTTCCATTCACGACAACCGTTGCATTGGTATTCTGGTTTGAATTGGCGTTTTGGTTTTGGCTTACATTGGTGTTAACCGCCACTTGGTTTGTGTTCGCATTATTATTTTCATTTACCTTCGGCAGATACCAAAAATAGCCAAAAGCGATAATGCCCAGCAAGACCACGGCGATAACGATGGGCAAGGCGAGATTGATAACGCCTTTTTGGTTTTTCATGGTTTTTATATTAAAATGAGAACTTAATATCTTAGTCGCTTAATCGCTCAATATCTTAATATCTTAATCTCTCGACATCTGACCTACTTTTTTCCCAATAACTTCAATGCCTGTCTCACCCTTTCCTCCACCTCAGGAATTTCCTTGTCCACTTCTTTTAAAGCATCCCTGGCTTCACTGGCCGAATAGCCCAAACCGACCAGGGCGTCGATGGCGGCCGAGTCGCCCACTTCGGAAGGATAGATGGTCTGGTCTTCGCCCGGCAGGATGTCTATTTTATTTTTCAGGTCCACGATGATGCGCTCGGCGGTTTTTTTGCCGATGCCCGAAACCTTGATCAGCACGGCCGGGTCGCCGTGGATAATCGCTTTTTTCACCGCCGAAAGCGAGGCGATGGCCAAAACCCCCAAAGCGCCTTTGGGGCCCACACCGGAAACGCTTAATAGCAGTTCAAAAAACTCCTTTTCTTCCAGATTCAAAAATCCGTAAAGTTCCTGGCCGTCTTCACGCAAATAAAGATGAGTATAAAGCTCAATTTCTTCCTTGTCCCCCAATTCTTTCAGGGCGGCGGGACTGACAAAAATCTGGTAGCCGACGCCGGCCACGTCCAGAATAACATATTTATCGCTTTTGATTTTTACTTTGCCGCGGAGATAAGAAATCATGCCTAAATAATATCACCAATACTTAGTAAACGTCCAGCCGTCATTTAGTATGCGTCGATGCGGATACCCTCGCGGTATAACTCACTGTAGGCGGAAAAATTAATCGTTCTGATAAATTCGTTCCCTTTTTTATCGAAGACGAATACTCCGGGCGGGCCGGCGGAATAAGTGGCCGTGATCACTTCGTCCGCTCCGTCCAAATCATAATCAAAACTGGCCACCTCTGCCCCGCCGCGGAAAATGATGTTCGCGGCGAAAAATTGGTATTTAATCCGGCCCCAATCGTCAAAGATCCTGATGTGCGAAGCGCCGGTGGTGCCGGGACCGGTGATAATTTCTTCGCGGCCGTCGTTATCGACATCCCCGGTCGTCAGATTGACGCCGCCGCGGAAATAATAATCATAGGCGAAAAACTGACTGTAGAGTTTCAGATCGCCTGTGACGGGATCGATATTAAAGACCCGGACATGGGGGCCGCCGTATGAAATCGGGGCAACAATGATTTCCGCCCGGCCGTCCAAGTTCAAATCGGTCGAAGCAAGATTCAGGCCTAAACGAAAATTCAGGGGATAGACAAAATACTGGTTGTAAACGGTGAAACTCTTGTTTTCCGGCTGGAATTTAAAAATTCTAATCTGCGCGCCGCCCCTGGCCTGAGGCGCAACGATAATCTCATCCCGGCCGCAACCGTCGATATCGCCCGTGGTCAGAACGACGCCGATACGAAAATGTTCGGGATAAGCGAAGAATTGATATTTAACCTGTCCATTGGTGTCAAAAATTCTGACGTGAGGCGCGCTCCCCGGACCGGTGCCCGTCAATATTTCTACTGATCCGTCCCCGTCCACGTCGCCCAAGGCCGCGTTCACGCCGTTTCTAAAATTCAGATCATAGGCGAAAAATTGGCTCTTTAGTTGAAAATTACGGCGATAAAGCCTGACGTGTGGCCCGCTACGCAAAGTCGGACTAACCACCAGGTATTTTTCTTGAGGACTTAAGGGTTCCTGCCCCCCGACGGCGCAAGAAATGACTTCTTCGGGCTTATCGTCAGTCGTACCGCAATCATTTTGATCGAGACAAACCCGGCGCTGGAAACCCCGGGAACAATCGGCCCAATCGGTGCAGGACCAATCTTCGGTACAGGCAGAAACTGGCATCGTGCAGGATCTTTGGGTATCGGGCTTAGTTGTTTCCGTCCCGCAACTGTTCGCGTCAGTGCAGGTCCGGGACTGTATACTATTTTGACAATCGCCCCAATCAGCGCAGGACCAGCTTTCGGTGCAGGCGGGAACCGGCATGATGCAAGATCTTTGAGTAACGGGTTTATATATTACCGTCCCGCAACTATTCGCGTCAGTGCAGGTCCGGGACTGCGAACTGTTATAACAAACACTCCAGCTGCCGCAAGACCAGCTTTCGGTGCAAGTGGGGACCGGCATCGTGCAAGATCTTTGGGTGATCGGTTTGCCGCTGTCCGTCCCGCAATTATTCAAGTCTATGCATTGACGGGTGGAGAGACTGTTTCGGCAGACCGACCAGCCGGTGCAGGACCATGAAGGCGTACAGACGTAGGCCGGGGCCGTCTTTTTACTCACTATATTGGAAATAGACGACCAGTTCGGAACTTCATCGGCTGTTTTTAAGGCAAAATAATAAAGAGTGTCCGGCTCCAGACCCGTTACTTCAAAGGTTTCCGTGGCGCCGGCGGCCTGAGGCACGGGGGGGTTGACCACGGCCGTGGCGGCGGAAAAATTTTCCTCGGTAATCGGGGAAGTTGAGTAGCGAATATCATATTGATCGGCTAAACCGATCGCGTTATCATCGCCTGGCGCCGTCCAAGTCAGAGTGACGGAATTTGAGCTGCCGGTCGCGCTCACTTTATACGGTATCGCGACACCCGGGACGGCCAAGCCAATGGCCGCTATTATTAGAATGGCTCCGACACCGATCACGCCTACCACGTAGCAGACACCGATAAATATTTGCGGCACTACAAGAACACCGACTGGAGTCTTTATTTTAATGGTAACCGCCGTTTTCATATTATTATGATTATTTTTCTTGTTCCTATTCTTAATTTTCGGCATTTCGATAATAAATAGACTTAATCGCCGCTAAGATCGTTGACGGCCGCCGGAGGGGTTGTATCCGGCTTGATTAAAATCGCCCCGTCCCAGTTGCGTAAAGTGACACTGGTGACCGGATCGCCAAGAGTACCGTCAGGTTTCAAGGGCCGGTAAGCGGCGTCAAGCTGATGAATGGTTTCAGAATTTGCCCCGTAAACGCCGTGGGTGGGCGATCCCGCCGGCTTGGCTTTGAATAACACTAAGGCGTCTGTATATTCCCGGGCAAAAACATAATAAGTCAGGCCGGGCTGGGAAGGATCCTGACCATGAGCCCAATCACTATTAAAACCGCTGACGGGCTGACCGATATCATAACCCATAGCGTCGTACCAGGCATAAATCGCCGGGTCTTCCTCATGAAATGGAAATTTAGCAAAAAATAAATCCACGACCGAGGAAAAATATATATTATCATTCATCACCTGATAATAAGCAGCAAGCCCCGCCCGTCGTTCCTGATCAACGCAGGCCATGCAAGCCGGATCATTCCAGGGTTCGTATGAAACATCGCTATTGCCACAATAAATAACAGAACTACAAAGTTCGACGCTTTGATCCAAAACAACGATCTTGCCGGCCTCAGTGGCCCGGATGTCCGCCTCAATTTCATTCTTCATATCAGTGGAAGTCCTGTTATTATGAATGCCGTTTTCCCGCCAAAGAATGTCCGCTTGATTTTGAAAATCCAGCATTTTGGGCGTGACGTTGGCTTCAAAAGTATTATAATCATTAATCGCTAATTTTTTATCCGGATAAGAGCTCTGCAAACCCGCCTGGACCGAGGCGGTTAAGCTTCTTATATCATTGGTAAATGTCAGCCGGCTAGCAGTATCGTCATCATTAGTGTTATATTCCACGGTTTTTGTCGGACCAACCCATAAATGGATCCAACCCGAGCCTGTCGAATCCAAAAACACTCCTTCGGTGGCTTGCGCTCCAAGCTGCTGCATATAGTAATCCTGCCAAAATGAAATGTATACGGGCGAACCGACATTCATCATCCAGTCATAGTCTATGTCCCAGGGTCCTGGCAAACGGGAAAGTTTAGGATTGGCCGGATCATAGGCCGGTATGATATATTCCTCCGTTGTTTTAACAAAACTGGCGGTCACTTCCTGATTGACATGAATAAAACAATCTTCAAAAGCTTCGGCCGCGTCCGTGAATTGACTCGCCCAGGCATATTCCTGCCAGTGGGCCTCCACCCAGGTTTTTAATTCTCCTATCCCGCCCCAGTAATGCTCACCCGTGCTGTATTCCGGCCGCGTATACATCGTAAAATAACTCAGGGAGCCAGGCGACAAATTTCTGATATTAGGATTTATGGCCTTAACCTCATCGTAAGGCTGTCCGTCCAACAACAGGTCATAATGGCCAGCCCAAAAATTCAAAATGTAAGTTTTGTCCATCGGTGGAACCGTGCCATAACGGTCAGCGGTCATCCACACAGGAATAGCCGTCCGTGCCGAAGGCCAAATGAAAGGCGGATCAAAGGCGCCTAAGACTTGAGGATTGGCCGCTGTTTTACCGCCGGTAACAAAAACCAAGCCTGTTAGGATAAAGCTCAAGCTTAAACCCATTATTATTCTCTTGGTTTTCATATTTTATAATATTTTGGAGTAAATAATGATGGGAGAAAACGGGGATAAATTTGAATTTATCAGTTTAGTTACTAACTAAATATATTATACCAAATAAATATATAATTGTCAAATATGCAATCTTCCTATATCATTAAGGGATATGAAACGATCATCCGGTATTTTACTTCACCCCACTTGTCTACCCAGTCCTTACGGTCTGGGCGATTTTGGCTCGGCTGCTTTTCAATTTGTCGATTTCCTGGAAAAATCCGGCCAAAAAATCTGGGAAATCCTGCCCCTTAATATTCCGGATGATTATGATAATATCGGCAGCCCCTACGCTTCCTCTTCCGCCATGGCCGGTAACTGGCTTTTGATCAGCCCGGAAAAGCTGGTAAAAGACAATCTGCTCGCTAAAAAGGACTTGCCGCCGAGACTGCCGGTTAAACCCGCTCAATATGATCTCATAAAAAAACAGAGATTAATCCTCCTCAAGAAATCCTATGAATTTTTCTACCGCCAAAGCAATAAATTACAGAAAAAAAGATATCTGGCTTTCCAAAAAAAGGAAAAGGCCTGGCTCTCCGATTACGCTTTTTTCATGGCCTTAAAGGATCATTTCCGCGGCCGGCCCTGGTCCCGCTGGCCGAAACCATTGGCGAACAGAGATCAAAAAGTTATGTCCGTCTGGCAGAAAAAATTGGATAGGTTGATTGATTTTTATAAATACGAGCAGTGGATTTTCTTTGGCCAGTGGTTGGCTTTAAAAAAATATGCCAATCAAAAAGGCGTGAAAATATTCGGCGACCTGCCGTTTTTTGTTATCTTGGACAGCGTTGACGTCTGGGCCAACCGGAAATTATTTTTATTGAACAGAAAGAACCGGCCGTTTTACGTCGGCGGAGTGCCACCCGATTACTTCAGCCGTTGGGGCCAAATCTGGAACAATCCTCAATACGACTGGAAAGCCATACAAAAAACCAGATTTGCCTGGCAGGTTAACCGTTTTCAACAGGCTTTCCGCCTCTACGATTTGATTCGTGTCGATCATTTCCGAGGCTATCAAGATTTATGGTTCATCAAATACGGCCGAAAAGACGGCCGCCTTGGCCGCTGGGTCAAGGTGCCGGGAGATAAGCTTTTTTATACGCTAAGAAAAAAACTGGGGCGGTTACCCATTGTCGCTGAAGATCTCGGGTTGATCACTCCCGAAGTTATCCGTTTAAGGGAAAAATTCAAATTTCCCGGCATGCGGGTCATGCTTTTTGGTTTCAGCGGCGAAAAAGATAATTTTCACTTTTTGCCGAATTTTCCCGTTCGCGGCGTCGCCTATACCGGCAACCACGACACAGATACCGCCAGGGGCTGGCTGGAAAAATCCAGCTACTCTTACCACCGGAAATTCGCCTTAAAATATTTAAAGGCCTTAAAAACCAATTTTACCCGGAAATTAATCGAAGCCGGCCTAAAATCCAAAATAGAGACTTTTATCACGCCCCTCCAGGATTTTCTTGATTTAGGCGCCGAGGCCCGCTTCAACAGACCGGCCACTAACAAGAATAATTGGCGCTGGCGCTGTCCGGCTAATCGACTGACGCCCGCTTTGGCCGGAAAAATAAAAAGATTAACCCGCGCCGCCGGACGATAAATATGAAATTTCTTCTGCAGGCAAAATTCAAGCCCAAAGGCGACCAGCCCCAAGCCATAAATAAACTGGTGGCGGGCTTGGCTAAAAAATATCGCGACCAGACTCTTTTAGGCGTGACCGGGTCGGGCAAAACATTTACCATGGCCAACATCATCGCGGCCGTCCAGAGGCCGACCCTGATCATCTCGCACAATAAAACCCTGGCCGCTCAGCTTGCCTCGGAATTTCGGGAATTTTTCCCGAAAAATGCCGTCAATTATTTTGTTTCCTATTACGATTATTACCAGCCTGAAGCCTACATCCCCCGCACTGACACCTATATCGAAAAAGAGACCCAGATCAACGAAGAAATCGACCGCCTTAGGCATGCGGCCACCACGGATCTGCTAACCAGAAAAGACGTCATTATTGTCGCTTCAGTTTCCTGTATCTATAATCTTGGCGCCCCGGCCGCTTACCTGAATCTAAGCGTTAAAATAAAAAAAGGCGAAATAATAAGACGCTCTCATTTTTTAAAGCAGCTGGCCAATATTCAGTATCAAAGAAACGATATTGATTTCAAGCGGGGCACTTTCCGTATCCGTGGCGACGTCATTGATATTTATCCGGCCTCACTCCGGGAAGAAGCTTACCGGATCGAATTCGCCGGCGATACGGTGGAAAAAATTTCTCTTTTTGATCCTCTGACCTCGGATACTTTGCAGGTCATAAATGATGTCAAAATTTTTCCGGCCTCCCACTATGTCACCCCGCCGGAAAATCAGGAGGAAGCGATCTCGCAAATCAAGAAAGACCTGACCTTGCGCCGGACGGAATTTAAAAAACAAAATAAGCCCTTGGAGGCCGAACGGCTTACCCAGAGAACAAATTTTGATCTGGAAATGATAAAAAACACCGGTTTTTGTGCCGGGATTGAAAACTATTCCCGCTATTTTGACGGCCGGAACCCCGGGCAGGCGCCTTTCACTCTTCTTGATTACTTTCCTAAAAACTTCTTAATGTTCATTGACGAATCCCACATGACCGTGCCCCAAGTAGGCGGCATGTACGAGGGCGACCGCTCCCGGAAAAAAGTCCTGATTGAATACGGTTTCCGGCTGCCTTCGGCCCTGGATAACCGGCCCTTAAAATTTGAGGAATTCAGCCAAAAAATCAATCAGGTTATCTATACTTCAGCGACCCCGGCTCCTTATGAACTACAAAAATCGAAGCAAATAGTCGAACAACTTCTGCGGCCGACCGGCCTGCTCGACCCGACCATTGAGGTCAAGCCGACCAAAAACCAGATTGATGACCTGATCCATCAGATTAAAGAAAGGGTCAAGAAAAAACAACGGGTACTTGTGACAACTCTGACCAAAAGACTGGCCGAGGAGCTGGCCGAATATTTAAAAGAAGCCAATGTCAGCGTCCATTATCTCCACTCGGAGATTGACACTTTCGAGCGCCTGGAAATTTTAAGAGATCTGCGCACCGGAAAATACGACGTGTTAGTAGGCATAAATCTGCTCCGCGAAGGCTTGGATCTGCCGGAAGTGACTTTAATCGCCATTTTGGACGCGGATAAAGAAGGATTCTTAAGAACCGACACGGCTTTAATTCAAACCATGGGCCGGGCCGCCCGCCACCAGGAAGGTCATATCATCATGTATGCCGATAAAATCACCGGCTCGATGAAAGCGGCTATTATGGAAACCAACCGCCGGAGAAAATACCAGGAAGAATATAATAAAAAACATCGCATCACCCCGAAATCCATCCAAAAAGCCATCCGCGACGACCGCCTGGCCGGCGCCAAACGCGCCGAAGAAGAGTTGCCTAAAGTGAATATTGAAAAAATTCCCAAAGATGAAATCTCGCATCTGCTTTTTGATCTGGAAAACCAGATGAACCTAGCCGCCAAAAACCTGGAATTTGAAAAAGCGGCCAGTTTACGGGATGAAATAGCCGAAATAAAAAATCAAATTAAGAAGGAATCCCGTTAGAAATGCGATTTATAATGGGATAAAAAAGGGCCCGCTCCGTCAAGGGAATCGGGTCCTTATCAATTATATTTTTCTTCCTCCGCTAAAAAGATCGTTTTCCACTTCTGAATGGTAGAGAGCGTACAGATCGCGGACAATGGCTGCTTTCTTCGGGTGATTAAGGCTGGGGTGACGAAGCTTTACGATCGCCTTGACCTCGATCTGCCGGATTCTCTCCCGTGTAAGACTAAGGATGGCGCCCACTTCCTCCAAGGTGAGGTAGCTGCCCTTTTTGTGATGTTCAACCAGTAGTTCAACTTCTTCTTTTAGTTCCTTAATCTCGATGGCTCTTACGCTGGGCCCCACTCCGTCCAGCGACCACTCGGTGCATAAGCCGAACCGCAAACAGATGATCAAGGCTTCGTTGTCCTTTAAGTATTCGAGCAAGGCCTCCAGTTTCTGCCGGATACTGGCTTGTTCTGCCTCATCTATCGGGCTGACCGCATTCCGATCAGGCAGAAAATCAATCAGTTCATCCCCGTCTGCATCGGGACTAATCAAACCATGAAGAGAAATCATTCGGGCGTCGGCTTTTAGAACTTGGGCCACTTTTTCCGCCGAATATCCAAAAAGGTGTTTGGCAATTTCCTTGGGTTCGAACTCCAACCGACCGGTTGTCTTCTGCAAATAACGAATTACCCGGTTTACTTTGTTAATATGCCCGATCATGTGGACCGGCACCCGGATGGTCCTCGATTGGTTGGCGAGCGCCCTGGACATCGACTGGCGAATCCACCAAGTGGCGTAAGTGGAGAATTTGAAACCTTTGCGGTAATCATACCTCTCCACCGCGTGCATCAGACCGAGATTGCCTTCCTGAATAAGATCCAGGAATTCCAGACCATGGCCGAGATAATGCTTGGCGATACTGATGACCAGCCGGACATTGGCGACGATGAAATTATGCCTGGCCTCATCTAGAACGGTCATTGCCTTTCTTAGACCGCTTTTGAACTCTCCCGGATCCCTCGTATCGAGCAAGTGCGTGGTGTGATTTTTCATGACGTGAACCATCAGGGTCTCGATAAAATCCGGCTGAAAGTCCTGCCTGACCAAAAGATCAACCATTGCCTGGCGTCTGCCGGCCCAGCCTTTAGACTGGCTCTTAAGACGCAAAAAAGCTTCGCCTTCGTGACACAACTCCTTAAGTCCCGCGATGGCCGCTTTTCTCTTCCGTTCCAGCTGCAGAGCAGAGGGCATGCGCCCTTTTTGTTCGGTGACGAATACGTCGGTCAGCAGAGCCGGACTAGACCGCAAGCTTTCGCTGATTCTCCTTAAAAAAGTGTAGGTCACCTGGGAAAGAGCCAAAAAGGAAAAAATTTCCAAGATGGCTTCCTCCATCCGGCGACCTAGAGACTCTTCTTGCTCGCGGTTGAGCAACGGCGTTTTTTTGGTCTCGCTTAGATAGAGACGGACAAGATCGTTTGACCAGAAAGACGAGAGGCTCTTAACGCGCTTAACGGCCCGCGTTTTGATGGCCAGACGCGCTTCTTCCAGCGACTCATAGCTTACAAAACCGTTTTCCTCCAGCCAAACCTCCAGGGATTCCAGAAGCAGAGCGTGGTCACCGGAAGAAAACAAGCGGCGGGCGATCTGGTCGATCTCAGAAACAAGCAAAAAACCCTTGCCTTTGGCCTTCCTTTGGGCCAAGCGCAAAGCCTCGGCCAAAGTCAGACTTTCATCTCTCCTATCTTCAGGCGGGGTTGGTGATTTTGTCGCTTTCTTCTCCCGCTGATTGGCCGGACGGGGAGAAGAAGAGAGGAGGCCAAGATTACGCAAGGCCTGTTCCAGAATCGGCCGGGTCAGTTCCGGCTCATCAATAGAACGCAACATTTTATCAATGTCGCCCTCAGTCATCCGAAAAACTTGGCGTAGGATGTCATCGATCGGCTGCTTGCCGAATTTCTTCTCGATTCTTCTCCCCAATTCCGTCTGAGCCAACTATCTCACCTCCTTTAATTTTTCTGGAGAAACGAGTGACTAATCTAAAGCCCGGACTTGGATTTGAGCAATCCTCTCAGAGCCGCGGAATTTCTGAAATTACCCTGGTCAGAGTACCCGACCTGTATTTTCCTTGTGCCGGCTGCCTTCAAAGCCTTGGTCATCTCATTATTCCACTCTTTCCCTTCGAAGGTATTGAGTGAACGAGCCAAGGTTTGCCTGAGAGTTTCTCCGGACGGACCTGGCGAATAGGCTTGCCAGGCCTCGGCCATGGTTTGCATTCTCTCGCTCTTGGGAAAGCCTCCTTCCCCTTTTTCGGCGGCTTGGCCAGCTTCGCCTCTTGATTCCTTTCTTTTCTGGACGACCTGGTCTTTCTCGTCGAAGTCTATCGACAGGTCCAGCAACCTGATGGCCGCGATCAAACCGCGGAAAAAACCTTCCAGCTCATCCGCGCTTGCCTTTTCCGATACCTCGGCGATCATCTTCCGAAGATCGTTAAGAGGAAATACTCCGCCTTTCCTATCGTAAAGGGCCTGGAGATTGAACCACTTGGGCAACCGCAAGATGTCGTTGACGCCGATTTCTTTCCAGTAATTGAGCATGTAATCGAGCCGCGCCAGGAAAAATTCTACGAACACTTCCGTCTTCATTTCGCTGACCTCCTTGCTGTAAACAACTGTGCCGACTTTACCGGATTTAGACTAACCTTATCGCCGTCACCTCCTTAGCCACTTTTTCGCTGAAATAAACAAAAAAATGTCAAAGTTCAACCCTCCACATCTCATAAATATTGCCCTAACCTTACAAAAATTATTAATAAATGTCAATCAGGCAAAAAAAGGCGGCTCTCGCTTTGCGGAGCCGCCGTCTGCTGAAAAAGATCAAACCTCCTCGTGCCATCTCTGGCAGTCAAAGCAGGAATAGCAGTAATCATCAGGATTTGAAATCAAGCCGATACATTTCTTTAAATTCTCCAGGGTAAGATACTCCACGCTATCGGCGCCAATCTCCTTGGCGAGGCGGACGATATCGACTTGGGCATCTTCACCCCGACACTGATTGGCGAATAATTCCTCTTCGGTCCGGGTATCACCGCCGTAATGGCAGACGCCGATGTAGGGCGGCGAACCGATCCGCAGCTGGATATTTTTTGCGCCGCAATGACGGAGCATCCAACAAATCTTCTTGAAATTCGTTCCCCGGACGATTGAATCGTCGGTGACCACCACATTCGGATGGCCGACGAATAAATCCGGCAAGGGGTTGAATTTCAACAAAGCCATTTCTTCCCTGGCTTCCTGGAAAGGGCCCAAAAAAGTTCGGCCAACGTAAGGATTTCTGACGATGCCATGATGCATGGCTAAGCCAGAGGCTTGGGACAAACCATCCTGGTAGAAATCGCCGGAAGCCGGAACCGAGATGATGATGGAATTTTCCGGCAGTTCCCTCTGGCCGAACGAAAACTGGGCGGCTCTCATCCGATGCGTACCGATGGTGGAAACCCTACCCTCCTTAATCAAAGCCATCCTTGATTGCCAGTCGACAATTTCATAGTTTTCGATCAGACTGTCCGGCCGCGCCGTATAAACGGGATTGAAGATGCATCGCTTCAAAGGCCGAGACGGCTCCACCGCTTGAATGCTGTCGAAGTTATCCCGACAATCAATCCGAATAATCTCTCCTGGCCGGATAACCCGGAAAAGTTCGGGTTCGCCTAGAACCCACCGCATTTGGTCAATGGCGCAAGACTCGGAAGCCCAGACGTAGACCGAGCCGAATCTGGCTAACCAGAAAGGCTGGCCGGCAAACCGGTCACGGAAGAGATAAGCCGCTTCTCCGGTCATTAAACAGGCGGAAAAAACGCCGACCGTTTTATTCATCACCTGGGTCATGGCCTTGATGAGATCACTCGAACCGCTTTCGTAAATGTGCAGAATGGAAAGAAGCAAAAACTCGGCGGTTGAATGCCCATAAAAAGGCACTTTTTCTCTTTTCAGCTGTTCCCTGAGCTCATCGACTCTCGGAATCGCGCCGTCTGTCGAAAGACTCCAGGTACCGTGGGCACCCCGAACATAGTGATGTTGAGCGTCAATCTTGCCCCGCATTCCCTTTAAGGATTGCTGGACATGGATGGCTAAAGCGACCGGCTCGTCTGATAAAATCTTTTTCATCAGGCTTTCCGTCATGAAATCTTCCACTTTTTTTGGCGCCTTATCGTCGGCCCAAACCCGGTCACCATTCGTATAGGAGACACCCGTCCAGCCCGGACCCCGGTGCTGAATCGAAGTCGCTCCCAAACGGCACAAAGAAACCAATCTCTCCGACTTAAGCTGTTTATCCCCGTTAAACATCCCAAAATGACCACTCATAACCAAACCTCCTTTTAGGCACACTTTAAAATGAAAAGGACTCTCCTTGAAAGAGAAATTAAATCTTATATCTAAAGTTGTTTCCCGTCAAATATAACAAAGGTCATAAAATCTTGAAAAAGAAAGGATTCTGTGCTACAATAGTTTTAACCTAATTAACCCATAAATATATTTATGCCCATACAAAAAGCGGCTTTTAAGGACCTGCGTCAAGCAAAAAAAAGACGGGCCAGAAACCTGACGGTCATTAATGCGATAAAAAAAATGTCAGTTGCTTTCCGCCAATCCTGCGAGAAAAAAGATAAGGCCAAAGCGGGAGAGCTGGCCAAAAAATTGATCAAGGCCTATGACAAGGCCGCCTCAAACGGCTATCTGAAAAAAAATACCGCCGGCCGGAAAAAATCAAGGCTTTCGAAAAAGCTGAACGCCTTACTCAAAAGTTAAATTCTTCAATTAAAAAGGTGGCTTAAGGCCACTTTTTTGTTTTGTTTTAAAAAGATTTAATATAATAAAAATGCCTGCTGTTCGCTTTCGCTACTAAGCAGGCCCCAACTCTTATCGAGTGCTAGTCCTTCTCGATTCTACAGTGAATCGGTTTGTCATCGTCATCGAAGTCACAGATGGGATTCAAAATGAAGTGGAGATCCACTGCTCCTTCTCGCCCTAGTCTGGTCCCGAAACTTAAGCTCGGATCCCAGCCGAAATAGTCAACGCGGACTACACGATAGAGCCGAATCATCCGAGGGCTACCCATCGGAGCGCTGAGACCAATTGAGCGACTGGCTTCTTTGAGCTCTCTTAGAAGTTGATCTCTATCCTCCTGTTTTGCAGAAGAATCAATAATCCTCTCGAAGGGAATAGGGTGATCGAACTTCTCTATGCCAATGGTCACAAACTCCTGATGACCATTGTCCCACGCCCAATGTAACTCCAGAACATAGGTTCCCCAGCTTGATCCCTCATCTCTGGGCTCCGGTACTCCCTCAAGCGCCAGCTGAACGATTTCAGCAGACCTTTTGGGATCCACCGAACCCTCAAGAACTCTGCGGATCAGTTCCCAGACCTTCCGGCTGATCCTGCCCAGGACGTCGTCTGCGACAACGTGTTTCGTCGTCATACGACAACCCCCTTTCAAGGTTCGTGCATCATTGCCCCATGCAAATGATGATTATCGGTTTTTCCGATAATAAAATAATCTAGCATATTCACGATTAAAAGTCAAGAGGCAACCCAAGCTTCTTGTTTTGGAATTTAAATATTGGGATCTGTTTAGGATTTAGGATTTCGAATTTCGGATTTATCCCTAAAACCATGCCCTAGGGCCATACTAACCGCCACGCCCCATACCCAATAACCATAACCGGGAATCAAACCTTACACACTTCAAAAATGAACATATCAAACAGGACTTTCGGTTCCGCCTGGCTGGTTTTTATCTTAATGTCTATTTCCAGCAGTTTCTGGTAAATATTTTTTAATTCAGTCAGGCTGAAATTTTTCACCTGGGACAGGGCTTTTTGGCAAACAAAAGGATGAAGGCCCAAGCGTGAAGCGACGGCATATGTATTGTTTTCTTCTTTAGAAGTTTCCTTGACCAAAAGCAGGATGCGGAACTGACGGGTCAGCATGGTCAATAGATAGAGGACGTTTTCTCCGCTTTCTATCTGATCGTGAATAAGCTTTAAGGCGACCTTCAACCTTCTTTCCGCCAGAGCGTCAGAAAGCTTAAAAATATCCGTATCAAAACCCGCTTTGACAAATTCGCCCACTTCCTCCTTAGTGATGATCTTTCCGTTTTTAAAGTTTACCAGCTTTTCAATTTCGTTGACCATTTCCCACAGGTCGCTGCCCACCAAGACGATCAATAGCTCAAAGGCATCGGGCGCTATTCTGCCCTGGCGCCGGGTCACTTCTTCCCTGACCCATTTAGCCAAAGCGGCGCCGGACAAAAGCGGGAATTCCTCGACCTTTGCTTTATCCGCTAATAAATCTAAAAGCTGGCCGCTGGCCTCTTTTATCCGCCTGCCTTTCTTTCGCCCTCCCCCTATATTCCCCTCCCAAAAAACCAGGACCTGATCGCTGTCGGGCGGATTTTTTTTAAGGTAGTCAGCGAGCTCCTCCTGGATTTTTTTGCTTTTGTTCTTGCTGATCAGCTCTTCCACCACGACCAGCCTTTTTTGGGCTAGTAACCCCTTACTTGACAACTTCTTTTGGAATTCAGCCAAGGTCAGTTTTTCGCCCGCCAGGACCTCAATATTCAAACCCCGGGGGTCATATTTCTTTTTAAAACCCTCTTTATAAAATTTTAACCTCTGTCTTGACCGGTAAGTATCCGGACCATGTAGAAAAATCAACATAAGTAATAATATCTTCTCACAAAAACGGGTGTTTGTTAAGCCGGACAAACATGTTGGAAAACTTTTTCTAACGGGATAAAAAAACTTCCCGACCGGCCGACCGGGAAGTTAATAGGGAACAATTCCTGATTTTATCTTACATAAGTGATTTTTGCCCTGGCAAGCATCACGCTTCTATGAGCAGAAGAAAATCTGACCACGCGGCCTTCTCTTTCCAGGTCCTCAACGACTTCCCTGATATTCCCCCAGCAATTAACGCCGGGCAGCTTCATCAACCGAGGCAGGTCTTTGAGACGGACTTCGCCACCGTCTAATAACTTGAGAATTCCGACACACTTTTCTTCTCGGGTGGCGGGCGGCAAAGAAGGTTTTACTTCCTTCACTTCCGGCTGCGGAGGTGATCCCTTGGCTGAATTCCCCCGCCGCTTCTCCCGACGGCCATAACCGGCCTTTCTCCGGAAAAACCAACTTAGGGGATCCTCTCCTTTTTCCAAAGAACGCATCGCCTCCTCCTTTCAAGATAACAAACTCAAGAGCAAAAAATCTCACTTAATTTAAATACCTTATCACGGCCAATTGGCTTAAGTCAAGGCTTGACGCACAGGCAATAATTTGTTAAGCTATAACATCTTTGATATACTAATGGCGCTCTTTTCATCAATAGTGTCTTAAGGGAAAATAAAAAAAGAGAATAAGCCGTGCCGGAAAAGATCATCATTTTGTCGACGAAATGTTCCCATTGTCACCAAGTAATCCGCGCCGGAGAAGAGCATCAATGCGCCGGACCCAGTCCGACGACCAAACCTCTGCCGCCGGGGACTTTTTACCCTTGCGCTCAATCCGGTTTTGTCGATACGCCAAAGAATAACGAGGAAAAACCCTAACCCTTGAGGAGGGAGAGAAAATGCCGAAGAACGCCGTCTGGCTGCTTCATCTCTGCATTTTGAGATGGAATCCAGCCAAACCGACCCTTGAGGAAATCATTCCCCAAATAAACTGTTTTGTGACGCTGCGTTATTACCTCGCCCTGTTCCATCTGGAAAAGATCGCGCCCGATCTGGCCGAAAACGGTATCCCAGCGGAAACGGTCTTGTCAGTTCTTCAACCCAACTACCCCGAGCTGAATCTGGAATTCGTAATCAACGTGTTGAAAAGCACGGAATATGTTATCCCCCGCGGGAACGGTTTTCTTCTCAATCGGCCAAAGCTTCAGGAAAAAATGTTCGACTGCCATGTCTGTCATCGGCAAGTAACCTTCGGACAGGAGGGCTGCCCGAACACTGACTGTCCCACCAACAAAGGAGCGAAAGCATGAACATCAACGATCTACCGGCCGAGGGCTTTCCCGACGGACACAAACACTTCGCGGGAATAATCGCCCTTGTTCCCCAGGAGGCAGTAATCGGCGATTGCCCGGTCATCGGCTGCGGCGGCCAAGTCAGTCGCTTCACCGCCGGCGTCCGGCCTCTTGGCTCGGACATGACTACTCCTCATGTCTGGCAACGTTGCAACCGCTGCCAAAATTCCATAGTCCTTTCAAAGTAAATTCATATCTCTAAGCGCCCCGGAGGTTAAGCCGCCGGGGCCTTTTTTATTTTGCCAAAAACTCCCGGCGGATCATGAGAATTGACAAAAAATAGCGGCTGTGCTATTTTATTAAGTCTGTCAATCTATTAATCGGTAAATCGGGAATTGGCAAAAAACAAAGGAGGCGGACGTGGACTTTCGACAATTGAAAGATCTCAAGTTAGAAGGCTGGGCTGGCCCGTTTTTCTCTTTTCCGAATCAGGGAGACCTAAATCAAAGGAATATGACCCATGACGTCAAGTCGGATGAGATGGAAACGATCCGCCTGGTCGTCCCGAGCTGGTGTGGCCGAACCAATCACATACTCGAAGGCATGAAATGGACGGGACTGATCTTCTCCACAAAGGACGGCTTTGTCCAGATCCTCATTCCTGAGAAAAAGAATCTTTCCTGCGCAGTATTTTTCCAGGGCCTGGCGAGCGAAGCGCAGATCTCTCATTATCTCCGGGAAATCTCCGAGAATTTCGGGAAATTCCGCGAGTGGCATCGCCGGACGGAAAATGAGGGAACGGCAAAATACATCAAGACCGACCAAGAATAGCTCTTTTTCAAGAACACGCAAAACCCCAAGTTCGCTTGGGGTTTTTTTATGGCTTCCGCTTTAATTTCTCCTGGTCTTACAAGCTAAACAAGGCGCTGAAACCCTGTTTTGATTTCTTCACCTGGGCCGGAAAAGTACCTTTGAACGTAGAATAATTCTCATGGATTTCGTATTTCTCCATGGAAAACCCCGGGATGGCCGCCATGATTTTCGCAATTTTTTCCTCAAACCAATCGCTAGCTTTTTCCAGATATCCTTCCGGCACGGGTATTCTTCCAAGCGAAGCTTTCTGAATATTCAAAGACACGCTTTTGTTGGAAGTCTGATTAACTAATACCTTGACGTAAACCGGCGTCTTTAAATACATGTTCAGCATCGTGGAGATTTCCAAGCCGCCCTCAAACTTCCTAACCTGGGTATCAGAAAAAATCGGGTCATCACCTTCAAACCGCTGCAACCAGGAAGTAATTTCTTCTGACGTCGTGCTGGTGTCCACGGGAATTACGCCTGTAAAAAGCTGGCTCGGGTCCGTGCTTTCAAAATTAACATAATCGCCGGTGATTTTCATCTGGATTTTTTCTTTAATGCTGGCCAGCGCCTCCTCGCTCGTCTTAATCCCTAAATCCCTCGGCTTGTCCGCGCCCATGACAGAAGAAATGACGGGGATTTTGTAAATTCCCAAATAGCCGATGACTAAAACCAAGGCCACGATTATCACGCCTAAAACGATTAGAAAATTTCTTAATCGGTGGTGTTTCTTTTTCGGCTTTTCCGCCTCTTCCTGGTTAATTTTTTGTTCTGGATTATTTTCTACTCTCATAAGATTAATTTAACTGATTAATATCTGACTTGAATATACAATAATTTATATAAAAAGAGAAGATAGGGTAATCTTCTCTTGACGAACAGATAAGGAATTAGGTTTTTCATCAGACTGACGGCGTAGCCGTCCTTCTGGCTCGATGACTCGTGACTGCCGACCCAATGATAATAAACAATTCAATCAAGGCCCATAGACCAGAGATCAGCACGCCCAAAGCACCGAGAAGGAGCGAGAGAAAAACAAGAAATCCCAAAGCCTCACCGGAAATTCCTACCGAGGAACTGGCTCCCATCCAGAGCAATAGTACGCCCATCCCCGCCCAGACCAGGCAGACAGCCAGAGCCGACAACGCTTTTTTCACCTTTAACCCCCTTATTCTATCTGTCTGTGCCATGCGCAATTACGTAAAAATTTATTTACCACTCCGTACCAAATTTACCCAAACTGCCATGATCGCCTGTAGGCAGATGATAACGACAAAAAATAAGCCGGCCGACTTGCCTTTTCAACCTTTTATCGTCAGCGAACGAAAGAGCATCCGCTTCGTCGCCCCCGGCATCCTTAATCGCTTGAAGAAAAGCGGTAATAATTTTGCTACCATTAAGAGACGCTACCTTGCCTTGTCCTTTCCGACGAGTCATGATTAGAACCTCCTTGTTAAGAACAACCTGCCTATATCTTATATATTAATAAAAAAAAGTCAATGTCTAATCTAAGTGGACTGGCTCCCATTGTCATGCTGAGGAGCCCGAGCGAAACGAGGGCGTCTCGAAGCATAAGACTATGGAACGCTTCCAATTGGCGTCATACTTCGAGGGTCGCTCCGTGCGACCACCTCAGTATGACAATACCCCCCTACTTGCATTCTCCCCAATTGCCCCACGCGTCTCAACTTAATTTATTCATAATCAATCGAAGCTGTCTTCAGGCTGGCGGCCATGGCCGCGACTAATATCAAAGACGCGCCGATAAAATAACCCAAAGTAATAAGTTCTTTCAAAAAAAGAATGGAAAGAGTGACGCTAACCAATGGTTCAAGGTAGCCGATAATCTGACTTTGTTGAGCCGTGACATATTTCAAGG
Organism: Patescibacteria group bacterium; assembly: GCA_041649715.1. Taxonomy (GTDB): domain Bacteria; phylum Patescibacteriota; class Patescibacteriia; order JAXHNJ01; family JAXHNJ01; genus JBAZMP01. Next base: position 94,405 of record JBAZMP010000002.1, on the reverse strand, counting down.
CCTTGAACATAAAGATAAAAGCGAGGGCGACGTGCGTTAAGCCAAAAAATCCAATATAAAGTAACTGTCGAACAAGATTAAGGTTGATGATTTCCCTGTTTATTAGAAGATAACCGAGAAGCAAAGGCGCCAAAAAAAGAAAAGATAAAAAAGACTGAAAAGCAATGACATTTAAAGAAGACCGCCCCTCTTTTGCCATTTCTACGGCTAAGCGTCTTAAAAATATATATTGAACCGCTAAAGCGACCACCGAACAGAAAGCAAGGAACAAACCGAAATAGCTGATTTGTCTCCCGACATTGATGCCGCCCCAGGTAAAAATGGAAAGAGCACCGATAGTGGCCAAGGCGCCGTAAAACAAAAACTGAAGGGAAAATTTTTCCCCTTTCCTGAAAAATAAGACCGTAAAAGGAATGATGACGCCGACCAAGGAACGGATGATCGGAATTAAAACCGAGCCGCCACCGGCAATTGCCAACTTAAAAGAAACCATTAACAAAGCGTTCTGCAGGGCCGCTAAGAATGCGACTACAATGATTAGACGCCAAAGGCTTTTTGCTTTTATTGTTTGAAGAAAGTCTTGCCATTTGCCAGAAAGTAAAATAACAATAAGTAAGGCCAAAGATCCCGTTAAAGAGGTAATAGCCGTGACAAAAAAACCAGGCAGTGTTACGCCTTTAAGTATTATTACCCACGTACCCCAAATTCCGGCGGCGAGAAACATGCCAAGGGACTGGATTTTAAATTCATTTTTGATCATGTTTTTTATCTCCCCTCACTTGCACTCCCCCCAATTACCCCCCACGCCTGTTTCCACTTTAATCGGCACTTTCAGTTTGTAAATGTTTTCCATGGTATCTTTCACGAACTTAGAAACTTTGCTAACTTCCGGTTCCGGCACTTCAAAAACCAGCTCATCATGCACCTGCAAAATCATGCGGGTTTTTGGACTAACAGTCGGCAATTTATGACTGATTTCAATCATCGCCATTTTAATGAGATCCGCGGCCGTGCCCTGGACCGGATGGTTGATGGCCGCCCTTTCTGCCGCCGCTTGCAAGCCCTGATTGCCGGAATTAATTTCCGGATAATACCGGCGGCGGCCAAACAAAGTTTCATTATAACCCAGCTCGTGCGCCTGCTCTTTGCTGTCGTTCAAATAATTGGCAATGGCTTCGTGGATGGTGAAATATTTTTCAATAAAGGCGCGCGCCTTGTCCAGGCTGATATCGGCGTTGGCCGCGAGACCGTGCATACCCAATCCATAAATAATCCCGAAATTGGTGGCTTTTGCCGCGCGCCGCATTTGCGGGGTGACTTTATCCAAAGGTACTTCATTTATATCAGCGGCAGTTCTGATATGAATATCCTCCCCCTTTTGGAAGCTTTCGATCATTTTTTCGTCATTGGCCAAAGAAGCGACAATTCTTAATTCAATTTGGGAATAATCCGCCGCCAGCAGTTTAAAACCTTTTTCCGCGATAAAAGCTTTCCGGATTTTCGCTCCCAGCTCCGTCCGGATGGGAATATTCTGCAAATTAGGTTCAGAAGAAGATAAACGGCCGGTAGCCGCCACCGTCTGATTAAAACTCGTGTGCACTCTTCCGGTTTTTGGATTGACCAATTTAGGCAAAGCCTCCAAGTAAGTGGATTTTAACTTTGCCAATTCTCTATTTTTCGAAATCAAGGCAATAATCGGATGTTTGTCTTTTAGTTTATCTAATTCCGCCGCCGCCGTGGAAATTCCGGTCTTGGTCTTGCTCAAGCCCAAGGGCGAAATTTTTAATTTCTCAAACAAAACTTCTTTAAGCTGCAAAGGCGAATTGATGTTAAACTTAGTTTTAGCCAATTTATGAATCTGTTTTTCAATTTCTATTAAACGGACTGATATCTCCTTATTCATTTTCCCTAAAAAATCCGCATCTATCTTAACGCCCGCCTCCTCTATATGGGTCAAAACTCGTACCAGGGGCATTTCCATTTTGTGAAACAATCCCTCCGCCGCGTTATGCTCAAGGTCGGGATCCAAATGCTTGGCTAGTTTAAAAGTGAAATCCGCGTCTTCGCAGGAATACCAGGATAATTTTTCCACGGGCACGGCGGAAACAGGAAGTTGATTTTTTCCTTTTTTGCCGATTAATTCTTCCAAAGGCTGCATCTCGTAACCTAATTCGGTAAAAACCAAATTATCCAGATTATATTGCCGGATACCGGGATTGATTAAATAAGCGGCAATCATGGAATCAAAATATAGGGGTTGCATTTCTACTCCCGCCTGCCTTAAAACCGCATAATCATATTTCAAATTGTGACCGTATTTCAAAATCTTGCCATTTTCCAAAACCGGCCTTAACTTTTCCAAAGCCTCAGGCAATTTAACTAAAGAAACGAAAAAAGCCTTGTCTTTTTGCCAGGAAAAACTCACTCCCAGCAATTCGGCCAGAAAAGGATCAAGACTCGTGGTTTCCGTATCCACGCATAATTCTTCTAAATTCCTTAATTCCTCAATCAGCTTGGTTAACTTCGTTTCCGTATCCACCAACTGATAATCCAATCCCAGCTTATCCGATCTTTTCTTCCGATCAACTTCCGGGGTATTACTGCCTAAATCCATGCTGCCCTGGAATCTTTTGCCACCGGGTTCCCCGGGCAATTTATTTAAAAGGCTCTTGAATTCCAGCTCGGAAAACAAGGTCACCACTTTTTGCCGGTCATAATTTTTCACCGCCGCTTTTTCCAGATCAAACTCAATCGGTGTTTTTCTTTCGATTGTCGCCAGTTTTTTGGAAAGAAAAGCTTCTTTCTTATGTTCTTTAAGCAGAGTCTGATAACGCTCTTTTATTTTCTCCGCCGCCTTACCGCCTTTATCCAAAGCTTTATAAATCTTTTCCAGAGAGCCGAAATCCTTGATTAAATCACCGGCGGTTTTTTCCCCAATCCCGCGCACCCCGGGAATATTGTCGGAAGGGTCGCCCCGCAAGGCTTTATAGTCAATCATCTGCTCCGGGCCAAAACCGTATCTTTGCCTGACATGCGTCTCGTCATAAACAATCTCTTCAGAAACGCCCTTTTTTAAAGTATAGACTTTAGTCTTATCATTAATTAATTGCAAAGTATCCAAATCGCCAGTAACAATAATATTTTCCGTCGGCTCTTTGGCCACTTGCTCAACAATCGTGCCAATGACGTCATCCGCCTCATAACCTGCTTTTTCATAAATCGGAATATTGAAGCTGGACACGAGTTCTTTCACTCGCGGAATCTGGTCATAAAGACTTTGGTCGGCTTTAACCCGCGTCGCTTTGTATTCCTTATACATCTTGTCCCGGAAAGTCGGCCCGCCTAAATCAAAAGTCGCCGCGATATAATCCGGCTTTAAATCCTTTAAAACCTTCAACAGTACGGCGGCAAAGCCATAGACAGCATTAACTAACTCCCCCTTTTTAGTAGTCAAGGTGGGAGGCAATGCGTGAAAAGCCCGATGAATAATGGCATTGCCGTCGATAATAACAAACTTCCTTTGAGTACTCATAACCCTATTTTAGCAGAAAAACTCTGATCAGTCTTGCCGGAAAAATCATCTTGACATATTCAATAAATTGCGCTAACATATTTTATTACTCGGAAACACCGGGTAATTTGTCCCTTAACAGTAAGGAGGCTGGCCATGAGTAAAAGACAAGTGGTCGGCATGATGTCCGAATGGTCGGGCGTCATACGTGACATGTTCCGTCAGTTTGATGACGGATCGCTCACGTTGGAACACGCGCGGGCTTTCACCGAGCACCGCAATCCCTTTGTCATTACTGACATCCGTCAGGAATGGCAGGATTTCTATCGCAAGTACTTTCGGGCGGAGTTTGATTTCTCGGATGTGCCTATTCCCGATGATCCCGGCGACTTCACTCGCATCATCTTCATTCCCAGGGGCATGACTCTCAGCTGGGTCATCAAAACGTTGAGGAAGCACTTTCCGGTCTCAGTCTACCTCGGTGACCTGGATAGAAACACCGTAGTGAATCTCCGGATAACGGATCGCAGCTATGCTATCCGTACTCGAGATTGCGTGGAAGCCGATAAGGATTTGATGTTCATTTCGGCCAGCCAGTTCGAGAAACAAAATACCAGTATTCTAAACTTACTTGAACGACTAATCTATGAGCTCAAGTACTATTGCGAGACCAATCAGCATCTCGACGTTCAGAACACCACGCTTTGCGCTGGTCCTCGCCCTCAAGATGGCGGTGTGCTAGGTGTCAAATGGGATGCTGATAATGAAGAGCTTCTTGTGTGTTGGCATTATCCTAGCTGCGCCTACGAAAATCTGCGCGCTCGTCGGGTAATTTCCTCTAAGTAGTTCGTCACATCTTACAGATTCAACCGGTGGGTTTCGCTCACCGGTTTTTTTTATTACCTCTTGACAGGAAAGAAAATCCGTGCTAAGCTACTCTATTAATTCACGTTCCTTTCTAAATTGTGTCTCAACTAGGGCAACTAACCAAAGGAGGTTAACCATGCATTATCAAGCTGCCCTAAAAGAACGGCTGGAGCGATTGGCTAAGCGCCGAGAAGCTCAATCCGTTTACAACTGTCCGACCGTACTGGAACACTTCGGGGAGGGAAATTACATGGCCCTGGGACTGTTAGATCAGTATGCCGAGACCGATAGCCCCGAAGAGGAAAAATGGTGGCGCCACCACCAGAAAGAATGCCCTCAATGCCGAGATTTAGCCGCGTATCACCCCTTTGCGATCGAGCTTCTTGATAGACTAAGCGAGTGCTCTTGGTTCTGCCGACTTTTCTTCACTCTCGTACCTTCAAAAAAGGGAAAGTCTATCAATGAAATTGAAGTAGAGAATTTGTTACTTGATCACTGCAGAGTCTGCCAAGAGTGCCGACCCTACAAGAGTTTGCTCTTGCTCGAGAAGAACATGGAAAACCTGAAGAGGATCATCCGCTTGTACCATTCGTGGTGAGACACGCTAGCACCCACAACATGCTAGAGGCTAAAATACGATAGCACCCCCAAGTAGATTGGCCTTGCGTCAGTCTCGCCCGTGAAGATCATTTCATGGGTTTTTTATTATTCCAAATATCGATACAGCGAGGAAAGGTTGACAGATTCTGAAATCTAAGCTATCATGTTTAGTTGTTCTTAATTTTTTTGGGAAAATCTCTATAAGGGAGGCAAAGTATGCCGTTTTACTACTGGCTGATTATCTTCGTAATAGGCATCGTCGTAGGCGATATTCTTACCACGCCACAACCCAAAAGGAGGAATCCGTTGGACAGGATCGGCACCATCGTCGCGATAAGAGAGAACGATGAAGACTCTGTCGTTTCCGTGGTCCTGAAAGAGCCTCTGGCCGTGGGCGAATATATCGACCTGGGCGACCCCGCCCATGTTTTCCGCGTCGCAGAAATGTTCGACCGCAATGGCCAGCCAGTGACCGAGGCAAAGGCCAATGCCTTGGTCAATATCATTCTCCCGCCCTTTTTCCAGCGGATCCTCCCCGGCACGGAGGTTTGGATAGGCTGCCCCGCTCCTCTCGCTCTCGCCGTCAATGGCGGCTAGTTCCCCAAAAGAAATTCGACCGGTCTCCCTGCGGGAGACCGGTTTTTTTTATTATTGCGAAGCATTGACAATTTTAAACAAGCTCCCTAAGATAAAGGCAGAATAATAGATTTAAACGCTCTTTTCAACCCGAATTCAAGGGGGAAGGATGGACGCTCATCTCTTGGGCACCGTCGAAGAAATTGCTGACGGCTGGATCAGGATCACGGTACCTTTTTGGTTCGTGGCCATCGGCGATTCTATCGCCGTCAATCTGGATGACGATTTCCACGCCATTACGGGTCTTAAGATCAGAGACGAACAAGTGGAAAAAATCACCAGCCATTTCACGCCTTTCCAGGTCAAGGCGGATACCCTCAACCACGCACGGGTTCAGCCCGGCGACCGGATTTTTTTCAAAAAAAATACGCCGCCCCAAACACCGGCCGACAAACCCTGACCCTGCGAAGCCAGCCTTAAACAAGCTGGCTTTTTTATTTCCCCATAATAACCCTTGACATTTCGACGTTTTTAATATATGATTTTTTATCCGGTTCTTTGTCATCAACGCAAATAACTAACGGGAGGTAATGTAATGTCATCGGAAGAAAAAAAGAGAAACGCCGACAAGATTCTCCGAAGATGTATCGGCACAAAGGGCGTTTGGGCCGATCCCAGTCGGTATCGTTATCAGTGCTGGACGCGGGATTTTGCTCTGGCGATTATGCCGGCCTTGCTTGCCTTGGGCGAAACACAAATCGTAAAAATTCATCTCGAGAACCTATCCAAGCGTCAGCGGCCAAACGGTCAAATCCCGATTCTTTTCCTCGACCGGCTGTATCCCTTTCTCCTCGACAAAATAAGTAAAAGCTGGAAAGACCGGAAATGTTCGTTCATGCTCCGACGCTTCCTGGCAGGAAAATTATGGAATCTCACGCCGGGAACGCGCGACTCGGAAATTCTCTACCTTATCGGAATGCATGAATACGCGGAACGCACGAGAGATAAAAATCTGCTAATAAGATATGCTTCGCAGATACAAAACGCTCTCAATTACATTGAGAGAAATCTGATGAAAAACAATCTTGTTATCGGCTGCGACTGGCGCGACACCATGGAACGCGAGCTGGGCGAAAAACCGCTTCTCACCAACAATTCGCTTATGTACCACGCCTATCGACTCATGGGAGAAACAAAGAAAGCCGCTCAACTTCGCCGAAAGATCAGCCGACAATTTTGGCAGGACGGTTTTTACCTGGACTATCCGGGTAACCTGCGATTTGATCCGCTGGGCGGCGCTTTCGCCATTCTCTATGATGTGGCGCCCCGGGAACACTATCCCAGTCTGGCGGCCAGTTTCCGGTCGGTAGATACCCCGCACGGCATTACCATAAAGTGCCGACACAATCCGATCTCGCCGGAAGAGGAAAGGGTCATTGAACGAACCGACGGCGTGGTCATTTGGCCGTTCGTTGTCGGCTTTTCTATCCTGGCGCTCATCAAAATGGGCGAACGCGACCTGGCGGAAAGCCAATTCAAAAAACTCCTCGGCCTTGAGGGATTTCGCGAATGGTATGATCCCGCTACGGGCCAGGGATACGGCGCATCCGAGCAACTCTGGAGCGCCACGCTTTTTCTGCGTTCAGCCGCAGAACTTGATCTTTCATCGTAAACGTCATACGGCTAAAGAAGTTTGAACCTTCGATAGCCGTTTTTTTTACAACTATTGACAAAATACAATAAACATGATACTGTACGGAGTTAAATGCACTTTTTATCGGCAAAAAAATTCGGGAATAACACCCTTTAATAGATAGATTGCTTGTTTCTTGGTTGTCCGGATGGACTCAAAGGGACGGATGTCCCAAGGAGGTGCGAGATGTCAGATCAGAAGAATAATTCTGGTCGTCGGTTTATTCAAAATCTCCGGCTTGTCAACCGTGACTTTCCTTGGTTATGGGCAGTTTGTAGGCGCTGGGATTTTGTTGATGACGAGATCAAAATAATACGAGGCAAGTACAATCGCAAAAATGTGCTTTGGCCAAGCCTTATTGCTCGGGCTTCAGTACTCCGGAAAAAGGGACTAGATAGCGTGTTTATCCTGATAGGCATAGGTGTCTATGTCCAAGAAGTGAGAGAAGTGTGTTTTAGAGATGGCCTCTCTCTGGCTGATTGTATAAAGAGTGAAATACCTGACGGGTATGCCGTATCGAATATCGTGGAGGCGAACAAGTGTCAGGCGCTTCAGCCGGGAGATCCCGAGCTTATTCTTAGAGTTCATTGTCTGCCAGACCATGTGTACTTCAACTACATGGTTGAAGAGGCAAAACGTTTCGCCAATGGCGAACCGCTCTGACTTGGTTACGCTCCTACCGAGATCCAAAAGGAGGAAAGGAGATTCCCATGCGATACCTGAAGAATTTAGAGAAAAAGTGGAACAGGTTTTTGAGCAAGCCGCTCGACATGGACTCGTACCCAGGATTCCTGGTCACCTCCCTGCTTATGGGACTACTGGTCTTCACTATTATCGTCGTGACCAATCCTGGCTGGAAATTTTGACTCGATAAAAGTGCTCGACTCCCCGCAAGCCTACTTGCGGGGATCTTTTTTATGTCTGAATTATCTCTTTTTTATTTCTAAACCGCCGATAAATTAAGGCTGAAGAGACTAATAACATGCTTACTCCCAAAACTATAATATATTTTAAAAGCGAATCCGGTTTTTCCGCGGTTAAATCAATGGCCTTATCGCTGGCTCCCAGCACTGCGCCTTCTTGCCCGGCGGTCGTGTCATTTTCCAAAACCTTTTGATCCTTTTTATTCTCGGCGCTCTTTGCGCTCTCTGCCACTTTTATTTCTTCTTTTTTCAAATCACCGGCCACCCGTGGCAAAAGCCGGTAAGTTTCTTCATACGGCGCTAAAATACCAAGGACTGTTAGATTTTCTCCTTCCTTATAATTCTTGGCTTTAAGCCCCGTGCCTCTTTTTAAATATACTTCCATTTCGCCGCTGTCATTGCTCAAAACAATCGTACTACCGGAAGCGCTCAATACTTCGCCGGAAACGACAACCAAGCTGCCAGCCAAGTTTTCGTCAATCTCATCAAACGAAATATTCAGCGCGGCCGGAAATTCTTTGGCCGACAACATCTTTATATCCTCTTTGGCGCTGATGTTAATCTTTTTTTCGCCCGCGCTTTCCGCCAGTTTGCCGGTTACTTCAATATAATCGCCGATTTTTAAATCCGGAAAGTTTTTTTTGGATGAATAAACCATGAGACCGGTTTGACCGTCAAAAATATAGAAGTACTGGACGCCAAAAACCCCGGGCATCACCGCGGCCCAGCCTATTATCCTAACCTTCTCTCCTATTTCTAAATTTTTCGCCTGCGAAAGACTTACTTCTTTTATATTATTGCCGATCTTCTCGTCTCCGATCTCCTTGTCGCGTGCTTCCTCGTTACGAACATCTTGGATTACATTCACCTTACCTTCCGTCACCGCAGCCGTCCATCCCCAACTCTCCTGCCCCGGCTTCCGGCTAAAACTTAAATTCTCTTTGGCTAAACCATAGGTCACGCCATTGACTATTTTCTTATTCGGATCAGATAAATAGAGTGTTTGTCCGGAATTTTTGAGATAGATCTTTGTCTGATCATGTTTAACCACCAGGAAACCCCCTTTCTGGATCACCGTATCGGCTTCAAAAAGGTAGGGCTTGTCGCCGATTAATATTTTCCAGCCGCGCAAATTCACCGGCCGGCTATCCGTATTGACAAATTCAATAAATTCGCCAGCCGCATCCTCGCCGTCTGGATTGGGAAAAATTTCTGAGAATAATATCTTGTCGGAAAAATCATATTTTATGCCGCTTTCCGGCTTCGCCGTTTCTTCATCTGGGCTCTCGGATCCCGGGTCTTCGACATCTTCGTCTTCATCAGCGCTGTCACCTTTATCCTCTTCGTTACCAGGCTCTGGTCCAGGGGTAATAATCACTTCCTCCTTCTTTTTTACAATAATCAGCAGCGAATCCGTCGCCTGGTTGACGCCGTCAGATACCGTCAAGGTCACGGTATATTCGCCCATTATTGTATATATATGATCCGGGGTAAGACCGGCGCCGGTGTTTCCATCGCCAAAATCCCAAGCATAGCTCAGCTCATCGCCGTCGGGATCGTATGAATCAGACGCGTCAAACAAGACTTGGTCTCCCTCCGTCACTTCCTGTCCGCCGCCGGCCAAAGGTATCGGCGTCAGGTTGGAATTTCCCTGGCCAGGCGTGCCGTAAATCAAACTGCCGTCTTTTAATTTGCCCTGCCCGGCGGCGGTATGCCAGGCCGTGGCGAGCGTGCCGTCTGTTATTCTGTTGTTCCTTTCCATGGATTTCCAAGTCATGCCGGAAGCATATTCTCCGGCTAAGGGACTGCCCGAACCATCATCAGCGATATCGATCAAATTACCGGCCGAGTCGTAGAGTTTTATTTGTAAGGCGGAATTTGCCAAAGATACATCCGAATCCACCAAATCCGACGTAAAATTTAAGACACAGTTTGCCGAAGTAGTGTCATAATTGGAAATCACAAAAAATCCGGAGGCGGATATTTTCTTTCCCGCCGGGATTTTTAACATCTGTATTTCCGTACCCGAAGATTCTTTGGTTAAATACCAGCCGGATAAATCTATTTCCGCTCCCGTCGTATTTTTCAGCTCGATCCATTCGTCATAGGATGACAAATTAGAGCCCATCCACATTAGCTCATTTATAACTACTGCGGGGGTGTTCTCTGCTTTAACTTGGTGAGCGAGAACTAACGAAATAAAAAGAGCTAAACTAAAGAAAATAGTTTTCTTTGACATATACGGTTTTCCTTAAAAACCACCGAAAAAATGTCTATATAAAAAAATTTTGGTGACCCCTTTAGCGGAGCCACCAAAATCTGTCTACATATATATCTTAAATTTTTACGCTTTTTTTGTCAAGCCCCAGTTTCCACAAATTATGCACTTATATAAAAAGGCGCCTGCTTAAAAGCACAGGCGCCCGGTGAAAGATCGATTAACTACTACTTTGCCAATTCCTTCTGCATGGCCGCGAAACTCTCGAGATACCCTTCCAGTTCAAATAATTGAGTCATGCTCTGATCGGTATGCAAATGCCAGATGGCCAGCGCCAGTAGCTTATCGAGGGAAAGCACTTCCAGCTTGTAGCCCAGAATATCCAGGTACCGCTGAGGAATGGCCAGACTGTCGGTCATCACGAAACGATCAATTGGGCTGGCCGCGAGATCATAGCAGACCTGCTCATCGGCCAAAACGGGATGGACGAGAACTCCTTCAATCGTATTTGCCTCCCGATCTTTAGCCGCCTTGCTGGCCTTGATGATCGTATCGCCGCTGGGTCGTCATGTCATCGATAAATACGACTTCCCTGCCCCGATAATCGCCGAAGAGCTTAACCTCTTCAATCCCAGTCGAACTGGTACCCACCTTATAGGCCAGGCCAAAACCGACTTTCGGCGCCGCGGCGTGGAGACGCTGCCAACAAGACCGAGCGAAAGCAGTGCCACCGACATCCGCAGAAGCGATCGTCGTCTTCTTCAGATTGCGTGACTTCATCAGATAATCGAGGATGATCGTCCTGGCATTAAGATGATCCACCTTCATATGCGGGTCGATCGCCTCGGGGATGCCCGCTGAGACCGGATTGTGCAGGTGGAAAAAAACCAGACCGTCGATACCCGTCCCGACCAAACGACGCATCACGCTATTAATGGAAATCGGCTGACGCGATTCTCCTCGACGTTCCTGCCGGCTGTAGCCGAAGTAAGGAATCACCACGGTGATCTTTTCCGCTGAGCGCCGAATTGCTCCGACCAGAAGTTCGATCTCAACCAGATTACGATCAGGCTGTCCCGTCGGCTGAATCAGATAAACATCGCGGCCGCGGGCATCATCGACGGAAATGATCCGACACTCTTTGTCGCGGAAGCTGCCAATCTGAGTCCGGAGAAACAAATCTTCTCCCAAAATCTTGGCCACTTTCTGGACTAGGTCGGGATTGGCATTTCCCGTCATAATTGCCAATTCGCCTTTCTTGGAAAAACCGTTCTCTCTCTTATTCATGACTCCTCCCTTTCTTTTGGGAAAGAACTTGAAACAACAAATGTTTATCGATTTATAGAGTTATTTATCTTAACCAAATCAGGCTTGGCTGTCAAATATATTGACAATTTGCTAAAATAAAGCTAGATTTTAATGTTTATGCCCAGGTGGTGAAATTGGCAGACACGCAAGGTTTAGGACCTTGTGCCCGCAAGGGCTTGGAGGTTCAACTCCTCTCCTGGGCACCACAAAAAACAGAATATAATAACTTTCTGTTTTTTTGTCATATGCTTGACACTTTCTTATTATCCTGTTAAGATATCCTATTGTTTTCAAATAAAGCCGCCCTTTAAAAAGAAAAGTGCCAGTCGCGCCGGGGTGAAAGGAGGAGTTGATGCCACTCACAAAGAAAGAAGAAAGAGAGGTCGCCGCCTTTTGGCAGAACGCTGAAGAGGCCAAGAAAATCTATGACGCCTGGCCGGCCTGGAAAAAAAGAGCGTCAAAACTGCTTTTCATCTATCGTCTGCCTCTGCCGGAAAAGGAGGAAAAACCGAATGCCTGAAACCGTCAAGCGGACAAAAAAGAAGATGCCTCTTCGCGCCTTTATCGAAGAAACCAACCGAAGAATGGAAAAATGGCCGGCCTGGAAAAGAAAAATTCATGTGGGAATTTATACCCTCCCCATTACCCCGGCCCCTCAACCCAAAAGGAGAAAAAATGCCCAGCGCCACGCCCGCTAAATCCTTGCCCAACTCCTCGCCCCTTACCTGCGAATTCCTGTTCGAGCTCGAACCGGCCTGCCGGCTGGATCAACTGCCGGCCTTCAACCGCGACCTTTTCGGCCGCGTCATCGCCCGGAAAACAAAAGAAAGATTCGTCCAGGTTTTTCTGGCGAAAAATCCACGGCTTAACGCCTATAAAGCGTCAATCCATCAGTTCCTCGGCGTCTCGCTGATGGGCTATAGTCAGGCCCGGATCTATCGTCTTCACCTGGATCTGACCCGACTGCAATCAACCCTCAATCCCGAATACTTCACCGTGACCTGCGAGGCGCTCTGGCATTCCCTCCAGCAAAAGCCCCTCTCCGCCGAAATCGACGGGGAAAAAAGACAGCTGAATTTTTTCTGAAAGGAGTAAAATAGTGGCCAAAAGAGTCCATCTGACTTTCAGGGAGTTGGCCGTGGGTGATAGATTCATCTTGCTGCCGACCAAAAAGAGCGGCAATTACAAAGACATTCATTTGATTCTGAAAAAGACCAAGGAAACTAGAATACGTTGGTCTAACGCGAGAAACATGAATGCTATTTGGCCGCGAAACCACGCTCGGAGCTGGATAGCCGACAACAGACTTGTGATCCGCGTAGAAAATTGACACCTCGCTCCTTTTTTACCTAAAAGCCCCCTTCAATCCTGAAGCGGGCTTTTTATTCTTGACAGTTATTTATAAGAGAACTAAGATACGGCCATCGCTTTAAAACATGAGTAATGGTTCTTTAACTAAGGAGGAAATCTTGCCCACAACACCTGCTTTCGTCGCCAGCCGCGACGGTGCCGACTTTCTCGTGCCGGTGGATTATGACCAAAGCCGAACAGAAGAACATTACGATCACCATTTCTATTGCTATCTAACCCCCGGTGCGCTTGATCGATTTCAAATTACTGGTCGCGGGCGATCCGTGGTCAGAATGCGTCTTAAGAGTATAGAAAGAGTATTCGATCACCACGAGGCCGCGGCAGGACTCTTGCCTGGCGAACGTTTCCCTGACCGGGCTGAAACAGAAGCCTTCTTCCGCTCCTTTCCCGAAGAAAAAAAGAGAGACATAGTTTCTTTCAGTAAATCTTCATTTGTGGAAAGCTCTTTTATTACCTGTGTCCACACCGACCATGGAGAATTGCAAATAAGAATGTACTCCTCGGCCAGGTGGACCGACCAATACCTGGTGGTCGTGGAATAATTTTATTTCTTTCCGTCGAATCCCCCGTCGCCTCAACCGCGGCGGGTTTTTTTATTGGCCATCGCAGATTCGAAAGTCTACGCTGTGTTTTAAATAATTACTGAATAACTCAATATCTTAATCGCTTCCAGCCCAAGGCTGGTCCGCCTCGGGCGCAAATCGCTCAGTATCTATCTCATTTGTCTTTTTATTTATATGTGATAAAATAAAATATTCTCAAATCAGCGACTGCTCCTTTACCGAAAAGAGAGGTGAAAACATGAACGCCATAGATACGCGGGAAAAACCTATGCCATTATGGCAAATCCTGCTGGGCCTCGCCCTCCTCGCTTTCATCATTTGGGGGGGTGATAGACGCCTTAATTCAGTTCCGTCATCCCTATTTTCTTCTGGGCATAACTATCGCCGGCGCCGTCGTCGGACTTCTCCTATCAATCGCCTTCGTCGTTGGCGAACCGGAAAATCCGGCGGAAGCCGCCCTTGGTAAACCTTCCCCTGCCTGGCTCTTACTCGGACCGGTAATCGGCGCCATCACTCCTAACGTTCTTTTACTGATCGCCCTCTCCTTCATCTCTGTCTGGAATGAATAACCGTAAGGGATAAACCCTGATTATTCAAACGCGCTTGCTCTGACTTTTTCCAAAAGTCACCAAGCGCTTTTTTATTCAATTCCTCAATTCTCTCAATATCTTAAAATCTTACTCGCTTAATCGCTCAGTATCTTTATCTCTCAATCTCTCTCTTGACATTCTTTAACAACCGGCCTAAGATACGGCCATCGCCCTTTACGCGGAAAGAAAGGAGATAGGGATGAAAATCAGAATTCTGATCGTTGACGATTGTCCGGATTTTTTGGAATCACTGGTGCGACTCTTAACCAGTATCGGCCGATACGAAGTGACCACGGCGGAAAATGGCCGGGAAGGGCTGGACAGGCTCCGCGAAAATCACTTTGAAGTCGTCATCACCGACAACCAGATGCCGGAGATGGATGGGCCGGCATTCGTTAAGGAAGGGAAAAAACTTTTTCCCGACTTACCTTTCATCCTCATGAGCTCTGGAACGATTAGTGGCGGCCTGGCTATCATCGCCCGGGAATGCGGAGCGAATGGTTCCTATGAGAAGCTTGACGGCTTTAGAAAGTTAGAGGCAACTATCCAAACCCTGGTCGGCCACTAACAACATGCCCGAACATCGTACTCTTCAGTAATGAATCCCGTCGCCTCAACCACGGCGGGTTTTTTTTATTAAATGAGATGGGGGGGGTCCGTTACGAGGAGATTCGAATCTCGAATCACGGATCTCAATATCTAAATATCTCGACACCTCCGTATATTTGACAAATCCCGTAAATGAGTTATAATTACTTTTGCTAAGTTATTTTAGCAGTTATCCACAAAGAATATGGTACAAAAAAACCTTAATCTTACCCAAAAAAGCGGCTGATTTGCGCCTTCTTATATCTTAAGGTGCGAAAGCCGCCAAAAGCGGCTTTTTTGTATCTCATAATCAGGATAATGGAGAACTTTGACAATTTAATAATCAGCATAAATAAAAGGTAGTAATAAAGAGCATCTTATTAATACTAATTCCTTATTAGTATTAAAGTGAAAATGAATTCTGATCCCGAGTAAATCGGGATAAATATAGCGTATGGTGGATGCCTAGACACTAAAAGACGAAGAAGGACGTCGCAGCCTGCGATAAGCCTCGGGGAGGTGGCAAGCAACCTTTGATCCGGGGATGTCCGAATGGGGAAACCCGATTCGATGGAAGATCGAATCATCTGTATCTGAATCCATAGGATACGGAAGTGTACCTGGGGAACTGAAACATCTTAGTACCCAGAGGAAAAGAAACCAAAACGTTAGCTTATTGCTAATAGCTTATGGCTTGGGGATTAATTTCCACATGCTATATGCTATATGCTATTGGCTAACCCATTCCCTAAGTAGTGGCGAGCGAAAAGGGAGCAGCTAAAACTTTTAAAGTTTCTGCGAATTTTTCGTAGAAGGGGTCATAAGCCCTTATGCTTTATGAGGGTAGCGAGATAATTACATTATTTTACGCTTATGACGGAAAAGAAAAAGCGCATGTAGTAGAATTTCCCGAAAAGTTTCGGGAAATCCTGTTACTATTTTCTAGCCAAACAGCCCTGGAACGGGCGACCAAAGAGGGTGATAGTCCCGTCGGCGAAAGAAGATTAACTTTTTCCGTATTTATCTCAAGTACTACGAGGCTCGAGAAACCTCGTAGGAAACCGGCAAGACTATAAAAATGTCCGTCGCAAGACGGGCTTTGCCAAAGCTAAATACTTTTAGTGATCGATAGTGAACAAGTACCGTGAGGGAAAGGTGAAAAGCACCCCGGTGAGGGGAATGAAATAGTATCTGAAACCATACGCTTACCAGCAGTCGGAGCTCCCGTATCTCACTGCGTTCGATACGGAAATTCCAAAAACCAAGCACCAATTACCAAATAATATCCAATGACCAAAATTCAAATGACCAAAACCCTAATAAAAAGGTTTTGAAAATTGGAATTTGGAATTTGAGATTTATTTGGGATTTGGAAATTGGGATTTGGAGCTTCCCGCGATCGAGCTCTAGCGAGATGCGGGGGTGACGGCGTGCCTATTGAAGAATGAGCCAACGACTTATTTCTATATAGTTCGGCTAAACTCTTCTAGAGTGAAGTCAAAGTGAAAGCAAGCGTGAAAACGCGTCATTTATTTGATAAGTAGCGAAGTCTTTTTTTAAAGGCTTTCTCTACTTATCTTATAAAAAATTATATGGAATAGACCCGAAGCCGGGTGAGCTACCCATGACCAGGATGAACCCTTAAGAAATTAAGGGGGAGGTCCGAACCCACTAGCTGTGCAACACTAGGGGATGAGTTGTGGGTAGGGGAGAAATTCCAATCGAACTCGGCGATAGCTGGTTCTCCTCGAAATAGCTTGAGGGCTAGCCTCGTAAATCCTTGTGTGGGGGTAGAGCACTGAATGGGTTTAGATGGAGAAATCCTACTAGATCCAACCAAACTCCGAATCCCACTCATTGAATTACGGGAGTCAGACCGTGGGGGCTAAGCTCCATTGGTCAAAAGGGATACAGCCCATGACCACAATCTAAGGTCCCTAAATTTAGACTAAGTGTAAAAGTGGTGGAGTGACTTAAACAACTAGGAGGTTGGCTTAGAAGCAGCCATCCTTTAAAGAAAGCGTAACAGCTCACTAGTCAAGTCACTTTGCGCTAACAATGTATAGGGGCTAAGTCTAATACCGAAGATGTGGACTCTTATTTATTTATAAATAGGAGTGGTAGAGGAGCATTCCATGTTCATCGAAGTCCACGCTGTAAAGCGGGATGGAGGACATGGAAGAGAGAATGTTGGCATAAGTAGCAAAAATCAGGGTGAAAATCCCTGACACCGAAAACTCAAGGTTTCCTGGGCAACGCGACTCGACCCAGGGTTAGTCGGTCCTAAGGCGAGGCGTTAAAGCGTAGCCGATGGACAGCCGGTTAATATTCCGGCACTGTCTTGTTTTTTCTTAAAGTTGACGCATTGATTAAGCGGGAACGTGTTTTGGCTATACGCGTCGTTATCCCCCACTTATTTTGCCACTGACAAATAAAATGAATTGAAACAATAATTCAAAGTAATTCTGAAATTTCAATATCGAAGTCGGTTGCAAAATTAGTGGGGGAAGACGGCCGGGAAAACCGCAAGGTCGACCCAATTCTCGTGGCGTTAGTGTCAAGAAAAGATTTTAAGATTCATAAACAAGATGACCGTACCGTAAACCGACACAGGTGAGTGGGCAGTCAATCTGCTAAGGTGTACGAGACAACCCTCGTTTAGGAACTCGGCAATACAGTGGCCGTACCTTCGGTATATGGCCTACCCCGGTTTCGCAAGAAACCAGGGGTCAAAGTTAATGATTTCAAGCGACTGTTTACCAAAAACTTAGGTCCCTGCTCAAGCCGAAAGGCTATGTATAGGGGCTGATGCCTGGCCAGTGTCAGAACGTTAAGGGGAGGTGTGAAAGCACCGAACCGAAGCGCTGATGAACGCCGGCCGTAACTATAACGGTCCTAAGGTAGCGAAATTCCTTGTCGGGTAAGTTCCGACCTGCACGAATGGCATAACGACTTGAAAACTCTCTCAACGAGGGACTCGGCGAAATTACAAGACGAGTAAAGATGCTCGTTTCCCGCGGCTGGACGAAAAGACCCCGTGAAGCTTTACTACAACTTGGCATTGAATTAAGTGTGCGTTTGCTTAGCATAGGTGGGAGACTACGAAACCCTGCTTTCGGGCGGGGTGGAGTCACCAATGAAATACCACTCTAATTTACGTTTAATTCTAACTCTCGACCTTATATCAGGTTGAGAAGACAGTGTCTGGCGGGTAGTTTGACTGGGGCGGTCGCCTCCTAAAATGTAACGGAGGCGTTTACTAAGGTTGGCTAGGCTGGTTTGGAAATCCAGCTGATAGCGCAAAGGCATAAGCCAGCTTTACTGCAAGACTGACAAGTCGCGCAGTTACGAAAGTAGAACTTAGTGATCCGACTTTCGATTGTAGGATCGAAGAAGCTCATCGGATAAAAGTTACTCCGGGGATAACAGGCTGATCGGATCCAAGAGTCCACATCGACGATCCGGTTTGGCACCTCGATGTCGGCTCATCGCATCCTGGGGGTGGAGAAGCTCCCAAGGGTTTGGCTGTTCGCCAATTAAAGCGGTACGTGAGCTGGGTTCAGAACGTCGTGAGACAGTTCGGTCTCCTATCTACCGTGGGCGTCTGGAAACTTGCGAAGACTTTTCCCTAGTACGAGAGGACCGGGAAAAACGAACCTCTAGTCTATGAGCTGTTCTGCCAAGAGCATTGTTCAGTAGCTACGTTCGGCGAGGATAAACGCTGAAAGCATATAAGCGTGAAACCTCCTTCAAGATTAGGTTTCCTTATTAGCCGCCTGGAAGATGACCAGGTTAATAGGTGGCAGGTGTAAGATCCGCAAGGATTTAAGCCAAGCCATACTAATCGGCGATTTCCGATTTACTCGCGATTGGGATTCATCAATGATTCTTTATATTGCCTTTTATTTTAAAATATACAAAAGAGAGACAGAGTCCTGGTGATTCAAGCGAAGGGGCCACACCCGTTCCCATTCCGAACACGGTCGTTAAGCCCTTCAGCGCTCATGATACTTGGGGTATATCCCCGGGGGAAAGTAGGCCATCGCCAGGACCTTGTCTCTCTTTTTTTATTGCTTTTTTATTTTCTTTTGAAATTCCTCCTTAAATATATCCGTGATGATATAAATGACAAAAACTGAACCGGTGATAGTCGCCAGATCACGCGGGATGATGTAGCCCACTTTTTGGCCGTAAAAAAGATAGAAACTTAAGATTAGAATCAGGGTTAACATCCATAAAAAGACGAAGAATTCTCCGTGTCTTTCTCCTCTCAATTTCTTCCGCCAGCGCCGGATCTCTTTATCCGAGGCGTAAAAAGTCAGCAACAAAATGTAGGCGGAGGTTAAAACCGTCGGCAGATAAATCACCTCTCGGGTAAAAAATTCCAAAAGTAGCAAAAACCAAATGATGACCGTGAAAACATCAAAGAAGACAATAAAGATACTATGTTTTTTTCTGGTTTCCATAAATTTTCTTTATATAATTATAAAGGGTTTTTGAATATATAACAAGAAATAGATAAATGGACGGGGATGAAAAATTAGTATATGATATTATTAGCAAATAATACTATGCGAAATAAAAATAACAACTTAAAAGTTATTATCACTGGCTGCGGTTCTAAACCGATTAGATATGTTTATAAATATCAGAATAAGCCGTCACACGATAATATTCCTATTAATGGGACAAACCACAAAATGAATATTGGCACCGCCACCGCTTATTATCTCGCTAAAAGAGGCATAAATGTTATTATGGTTTCAAGAACAGCTAAACATTTGGAAGAGATAAAACAGGGCTTAATAAAACTCGGCTGTAAAAAAGAAAAATTTTCATACATTGCGGCTGACCTTACCACTAACGAAGGCGTAGAGCGTCTAACAAAGAAATTGCCAAAAAAGTCATATTTTTATTGGGTGCAATCTATCGGGGTTGGTGGCGGAACTTACAAAATTCCCAACGATAATATATATTTACCATTTGAGCAAATTGTGCCCGAATTAATCGCCACGGAAATGGGCATCGTCACTGCCACTCATAGATTAATGCTAAAGATGGTGCCGGTATTTCGACAACAAATTAAAAATAAGCGAAAAGCGAAGATAGCTATAATAACTTCAATGTCTGATGAAAGAGGCTATCATTTTGGCACAACCCATGTTGCGGCAAAACATGCATTAGCCGGATACATTGAGGGAATAAAAAGAGAATTAAAAGATGAGGGAATAACAATAATTGATATTAGACCAGGCGCTATTGACACTGGCATGTATGATAATCCTTTTGTAAGAAAGAATGTAAATGAAATCAGCAGACGCACTAAAATGTGGTCAGGACATTTACCAATTTACGCTCATCCCATTGAAGTCGCTAAGAAAATTTATGCGGCGTTATTTAGTGAGAATTCAAAAGAAGTTTATAAAATATTAGCTCCACATCAAAAATAAAAACTATATTCTTTTAACTACACGAGCAGGCGAGATAAGGCCTCTTTTTATTTGAGAAATACCCAATAAAATGGTAAACTGAAGCCATAAAATTTCACTTATTTTATGCCAAAATTCATCGCGGATTTACATTTTCACTCCAAATTTTCCCGGGCTGTTTCGCCGGACATGAATTTGGAAAACTTTGCGGTTTGGGGAAAAATAAAAGGGATCGATGTACTGGGCACGGCAGATTTCACCCACCCAGCCTGGGCCGCCGAACTTAAAGAAAAGCTAGCCCCCCAAGACAACGGTTTATATAAATTAAAGGGTAGCGACTCTCCCATTCATTTTTTGCTTTCCACGGAAATCAGCTGTATCTACACCAAAAACGGCAAAGGCCGACGCATCCACTTAGTCGTCTTCGCTCCGGATTTAGCCGCCGTGGAAAAAATCAACACTCAGCTTTCCTGGGTGGGCAATCTGAAAAGTGATGGCCGGCCGATTCTGGGATTGGACGCCAAGGAACTGGCCAAAATTGTTTTGGGAGCTTCCCCGGAATGCCTCGTCATACCCGCCCATGTCTGGACCCCTTGGTTTTCTTTGTTCGGCTCCGAATCCGGTTTTGACACTCTGACCGAATGCTTTGACGAATTATCGGATAAAATTTACGCCGTGGAAACCGGCCTTTCTTCCGATCCAAACATGAATTGGCGGCTTTCCCAGCTGGATTCTAAAAAAATCGTTTCTAATTCGGATGCGCACTCCCTGGCCAACTTGGGTCGGGAAGCAACCGTATTTGAGCTGGAAAATCTTTCTTACAATAATATCCTTAAAGCCCTCCGGGAAAATGATCCGAAAAATAAAATCGCCCATACCATTGAATTTTTTCCTGAAGAGGGAAAATATCACTGGGATGGGCACCGTGCCTGCCAGGTCAGGTTCTCGCCGAAAGAAACGATAAAGGCGAACAGTCTCTGCCCGAAATGCGGAAAAAGATTGACGGTCGGCGTAGCCAGCCGCGTGGAAAAATTGGCCGATCGGCCGGAAAATTATGACCCCTCCGACCGTCCGCCCTTTAAAAGCCTGGTCCCCCTTGAACAGATTATCGGCGAAGCGTTGGGAACGGGCGTCAAAACCAAAAGCGTCCGCCAAGAATACGAAAATCTGATCAGACAGGGAAAAAACGAATTCAATATTTTGATAAATTTACCCTCGGCAGAGATAATGAAAATGACCCGGCCGGAAATCGCCGAAGGCATCCAGAAAGTCCGCGAGAAAAAACTGACCATCCTGCCCGGCTATGACGGCGTTTATGGCACGGTCAAAGTTTTTTCCGAAGAGGGAACAAAAGAAAAAGGACAAAAAAGTTTATTTTAAAATGAGCGCGTTAATTATAACTATCCTTTATTTCCTCTTATTCGTCACCATAATAATCTTGGCTTTTTTCCTGAATAATCTCTACGCCCTTTTAAAGATCAAAGTGCCTTATGTCGCCACGCCAGTCTGGGCGATCAATTATATAATAAATAATCTGGCTTTTAAAGATAGCGCCGTGGTCTATGATTTGGGCTGCGGTGATGCCCGGTTTTTAGTCGCTTTGAAAAAGAAATATCCGAAAATAAAAGCCGTTGGCTACGAGTTAGCCTGGTGGCCGTTCCTTATGGCTAAGCGCCAGATCAAAAGATCAAAGCTGGATATTGACTTAAAACGGGGAAATTTCTATAATGCAAGGCTTTCTGAAGCGGATATTATTTTCTGCTTCCTCATCCATTCCGTTATGCCAAAACTGGAGAAAAAATTACTGGAAGAATTGAAACCCGGGGCACAAGTTATTTCTTACGGCTTCAAATTTCCCAATTGGAAAACGAAAGAAATTATTGCCAATCCAGATAAGCCAAACGGGAGTAAAATAAATATTTACCAGAAATAATGGATACTTTCGAAAAAAAATATGGTTTTAAGGAAGATGAAAAAATAAAAGCTTTTCACCGGAGCCGAAGATTATTTGCCATATATAATGATAAATTATTTGTTGCCGAACCTGCCTTGCCCTATTCCCATGCGTCTTGGTTTGAAAAAGAAGGCTGGATTACTAAAGAAAATGATTCCCTGATGAATAAAATTGTCCGGGGAATTGTGGATGATAAAGAAGATATTTATTTTTATGTCGGTTACGATTTCAATGTAAACAGCGAGGCTGAATCCTCCTTTTTTCCCCACCTAAATGAATTATCGGAAAGATTGAAACTGAATAATGAGGCGAAAATATTCGGGGGCTTGATAAAAGGAGATCCCGGCAAGAAATGGCCGGCAATAAAAAAATACGGGAGGATAAAAGATAATTTAAATATTAAAAAATCTTAATAGCCCGCTGAGCGGAGACGTGCCAGAGCGGTCGAATGGGCCGCACTCGAAATGCGGTAGACCTTTACGGGTCTCGGAGGTTCGAATCCTCCCGTCTCCGCTTAGCGGAATATTAAATCTAGTCGTAAGTTCTGCGCCCAAGGCGCACCCGCCTCGGATAGAGAATCTCACCTCCTCCGCTCTGCAAATAATTTCACTTCCTCCGCCAAGAGAACTTAGTATCGGACAGACCCGAATAACCAGAAATATATGAGATCTATAAAAATTTTAGATAAAATCAAATTAGAATTAAAGAGGTTAGCTAAGAACCCAAGAAACATTAAGGATTATTCAAGATTCCATAAAGACAGAAAAACCCATGTTGGAATTGCCACTCCTTTAGTAAGAAAACTATCCTCTAAATATTTTAAGGAGGTAAAGAATATAAATAAGAAGCAAATTTTTTCTTTATGCGAAAAATTATTAGAAATTAACGATAGTGGTTGTCAGGATATTGCATTCGATTGGGCCTTTAGAATTAAAAAACAATATCAAAAAGAAGATTTTAAAATTTATGAAAGCTGGCTTAAGAGCTATGTAACTACTTGGGGTAGTTGCGATGATCTATGTACACATGCATTTGGCAGCCTCGTTTTCCAGTTTCCAAAATTATTGCCACGAACAAAACGATGGGCTAAGTCATCCAATAAATGGTTTCGTCGTGCTTCCGCAGTCGTTTTAATCTATTCCTTACGCAAAGGAAAATATTTACAAGAAACCATTGGTGTAGCAAATTTACTCTTGCAAGATAACGAGGATTTAGTGCAAAAGGGCTACGGCTGGATGTTAAAAGAAGCTAGCAAGCAATTTCGTGATGAAGTATTTGCTTATGTGATGAAAAAAAGATTTATCATGCCTCGTGTTGCTTTAAGATATGCGATAGAGAAATTGCCTAAAAAAATGAAACGGAAAGCTTTGAGTGGATAGGATCTCCGACCCAAGTGTCTCAAATCGCGCTCTAAAAAATAATGTAGATATTATGAAACATCACCGTCTCATTCCAATTTCCCTGCTTATTATCGGGATTCCCCTGGCCTTGCTAATGGCTTTTTATTTATTAATGAATATTTTGTTTCCTGATGAACAAAAACCAGATGACTCTTCATTAGCGCTGCCAAAAATAGAAATTGCCGATCAGTATAATGCTTTCGTGGAAATGCAGAAAATTGAAGATTCTAATTCGTTCCCGGCTGAACCTGATCCAAAATTAGCCGAAGCGGTAAATGACTTTAAAGCCAATGAAACTTTTGCCACTGAAATCATCAGCCAGCACGCCGACGACATCACCCTTTTCCGGCAGGCGGCGGGCAAAACAGATTTCCAGGACCCCAGCTTTGCTGACCCGGGAGCGATTGATTTTGATACCTTGATTATTCCGGATTATTCTTCTTATCGACAAGCGGCTCAAGTTGTGGCCTTAGAAGCCGAATCAAAAGCAAGATCAGGAGACGTTGATGGCGGGTTAAATGAGGCGTTAGATGTGGTTAAATTAAGTCAGCTCATGGAATACGACTTAAATCCTGTTATCGGTTATCTGGTGGCCAACAGTATCAAGCAAACGGGTCTGACCGCTTTGCGCCAGATCGCACTCAATAGTAATATTACGGCGGCCCAAGCCAAAGACATGGCGCAAAAACTGCTGAGTTTTAACGATTCCCGCCAAGGCCAGGTCGTAGCCTTAAAAATGGAATATGCCTCTTTAAAAAGTTACTGGCAGAAATATACCCGGCTCGGGCCATTGCTGGGCTCGTACAGTCTGAGTTTTGACGCCGCCACTGGACAGGAAAACCAGAAAGATTCTGTCTGGGGCACTTTTCTTGATTACACCGGCTTAACGAAATTTTATTATCACCCGAATCAGACCCTGCGCTTTCAGTATGAAATCATAAATAACGGGGTTAAAAACTACGAGGCTGACTGCGCCACGGTTGATTTCAACCCTCCGCTGACCTTTCCGAAAGTTTATCCTGCCCTTTCATGGTTTTTCACTCCCAATGCCATCGGCAAATTACTGATTTCTCAAGGCGAAATTTCCTTGGGAGGACTACCCGCCAAACGCTGCAATGAATCCCTGGCCGTCTACGCCACCCAAACGACGCTGGCTGTCCGCGCCTTCGAAATTGACAATAATCGCCTCCCAACCAGTTTATCGGAATTAGTGCCGAAATATCTGGAGGCCGTGCCGGAAGACCCGTACAGCGGACAATCGCTTCTTTATTCCGCTGAGCAGAAACTGATTTATTCCGTCGGCCCAAACCGGCAGGATGAAGGCGGCAGCCCGGCAAGCCATGACTGGCAAGGTTTAAGCAACCCGTCGTTTAGCTTGAGCCAATAAAATATTTTCTTAAATATATTCCACTTTTTATGGCTCAAGAAATCCATCACTGTAAAGAAATAAACTCAAAATCCGTAACTTTTTTCTTCCAAAGAGGAACTAGCAAACAGGGCAAAAAAATACTGATATTAGGAGAATCTCTGGCAAAAAATGGCTGGCTTAAATCCGGTAAAGCATTCTACACTTTGGAAAACAAGATAGTTCCCACTGGGAAACGTCTAAATAAAGAACTTTCCTTAATAGGCGTGACTTTCGAAGAATGCGCGTTTACGGAAATTGCCAAATGTTACCTAGGCAAAAACAGAAAAATACTATCAAAATGCGGATTATTGTGCGCCAATCATTTGCTCAAACAAATAAATCACTATAAACCCCGGCTCATTCTTTCCCTGGGCGTAATCACTAAAGAAGTCCTTGAAAAAATATTTAAAAAGACGCTCCTGATGGGTAAAATAAAGAAAATTACCTATAAAGGTAAAGCCTATTGTATAATACCGTTATACCATCCGTCGCCCGCCAATCCTTTCGGTCATGCGAAAAATATAAGAATTATTAAAGATCAGAAAAAATCATTGAAAAAAATATGGGCTTGATCGAATTCATCGTCAATTTAGCCACTCCTAAGAATCGTCAAGCAAAAAATTTACAACTATTAAAAAACAAAAATGTTTAATATTGATTATGCCGCTTTATTTAATAATTTCCCTCCGGAATTGGCTACCCTTCTAATAGCAATGATTCCAATTGCCGAATTAAGAGTCGCTTTGCCGATCGCCTTGGGTTCTTTTCACCTGCCTTTATGGAGCGCATTTTTGTGGTCATTCATCGGCAATCTGCTGCCTATCTTGTTTATTTTATGGTGGCTGGAACCGGTCTCAAATTTTTTGATGAGAAAATCAAAATTTTTCAACCGTTTTTTTACCTGGCTTTTCAGCCGCACCCGGAAAAAATTTGAAAGCAGCGCCAAAAGATACGGCCTGCTGATCGCCTTGGCTGTTTTTGTCGGCATTCCCTTGCCTTTAACCGGCGCCTGGACCGGCGCCATCGCCGCTTTCCTTTTTAATATCCCATTTAAAAAGGCTCTGCCGTCTATTGCCGCCGGAGTCATCATGGCGGGCATAATAGTTAGCCTTATTTATTATGGAGTCTTGGGCCTATTTTAAATTGGAAAAACAATAACCATGCTTAACTTACTTTTCCTTGCCCTCTCTTTATTCCTGGTCATCAAAAGCGCCGACTTCTCCATAAAATACGCTATTAACTTGGCGCGGATTTTACGGCTGCCTAATTATGTCGTCGGCTTTTTGATCGTGGCGGTTATCTCCATCCTGCCGGAAACATTTATCGCCCTTGATTCCTCGATCAAGGGCATTCCTTCTTTCGGTTTAGGCACTCTTTTCGGCTCAAACATTGCCGACCTGACCCTGGTCTTCGCTTTAATAGTTTTATTCTCGGTTAGGGGGATAAAAATCAGCAGCCAAATCCTGGATTGCAACCAATGGTTTCCCTTGCTGCTGGCCGTCCCTATTTTTGTCGGCTTTGACGGTTATTACTCCCGGCTTGAAGGGGTTCTGCTTTTGGCGACCGGCGTTTTCTTTTTTTGGTGGACCTTCCGGAAAAATTTTTCCCGCGCACAACCCTTAAACGAGAATGTGCCGAACCGGCCTTTCCGCAACATCCTTTTTCTGATACTCAGTCTGGCGGTCTTGCTTTTAGGCTCCCACCTGACCGTGAAATACGGCGTCGCTTTAGCCGATTCTGTCCGCATCAATCCCATCCTAGTCGGTCTGCTAGTTGTGGGCTTGAGCACAACCTTGCCGGAGTTATTTTTTTCCTTGCGGGCCGTCAGGCAAAAAGCAAGCGGTCTTGCTTTAGGCGATATCCTGGGCACGGTGATTTCCGACGCCACCATCGCGGTCGGCCTAATCGCGGTCATCCACCCCTTTTCTTTTCCGACCCGGATTATATATCTGACCGCTATGTTTATGGTCTTCACGGCCGTTATTCTTTTTTCTTTCATGCGATCCGGCAAAATTCTGACAAAAAAAGAAGCCTTTATTTTGCTCCTGCTGTATTTAACCTACGTGTTAATGGAATACAGAATAAATCAATAATCTATGAATATTTTGATTATCTACGACTCCCTCTACGGCAACACGGAAAAAATCGCCCAAGCCGTGGCCGAGGCCTTAACCCCCTCAGCCCCCTCAAACGTAGTTAAAATAATCAGGGCCGACGAGGCCAAGATCTCCGATATTGAATCAATTGATTTGCTCATCATTGGCTCCCCCACGCACGGCGGCCGGCCTAGCCCGGCCATAAAAGCTTTCCTGGATAAAATTCCGGCGGACGGACTAAAGAACATCAAAGTGACAGCCTTTGATACTCACTTAAAGATTTTTATCCTGAAAATATTCGGTTATGCCGCCGGCCGAATAGTCAAAGAGCTGCAAGGCAAGGGTGGCCAGTTAGTCGCCGCCCCTGCGGGTTTCATTGTCTCAGGCACGAAAGGACCACTTGGCCAGAACGAAATGGAAAGAGCGGCCGGGTGGGCGAAAGAAATCTTGAAGAATAACCAATAACCCCGCCCAAGGCGGGCAGGCAAAAAATAATTGATACTGCTTTTCAAACTAAAAGAACTGCCCTTGCGGTGCAGTTCTTTTGAAGATATATCGGATCTTATTTCTTTGCTGGCGGTTCCTGCGTCGGAGCACTTGTTTTTTTCTTTTTTACCACAATAATAATGACCACAATCAACGCCACGAGAATCACCGCTCCGCCGATTATCAAATAGAGCGTCAGGGAATCGCTTTCCTCATCTTTCGCGGCGGTATTAGTATTGATATTACCGTTGCTGTTCGCTTTCACGGCGGTATTAGTATTAGCATTGGCATTGCTTGAAGCATTGACGTTCTGATTGACGGCTGTTGTGCTGCCGTTGGTGTTTGTTGTCGCCGGTGCGGCGATCACCATCTGGTACTCGGTGAGTGTATTACTGCAGTAATAATCGCAGCCGACTTTGATGAATAAATTGGCGCCCTGAGCGGCCTGAACAGTGCTGGTCACGATGCTGCCGGCATTGTTGCCGATCTGCGAATCCACTTCCTGACGGTTTGCGTCGTAGACAGTCACCCCTATTTGTCCGTCGGTGGGCGGCGTCACCGTAATGGTATACGAGCCGTTGACCGTAGGAACAAGGGCGTACATATCCGTCGTGTCGTTGCCCGCCTCGGTGCCACCTGCCAGATAGCCTTTGGTCGTGCCGGCCGTTACGCTCAGCGCTTTTTCAAAAGTAGTCGGGGCATCCTGAGTGGACCCGCCATCGTATTTATTGGCGATGGTCAAAGTCAGGTTATACGAACTGATGCCGTCATCATCCGAAGCCAGCTTCAGATAATATTTGTAAGACGATTGGTCGCCGTTGACCAGCCAATTGGCCGTGAGGGTCACAGTGGAATAATTTGCTTCGAATTGTTCCACGACCTGGTTACGGTCCTGATCGTACAGAGCCAACGTACTTAATGTCCCGTATTGGACGTTGGTGGTATACAGTACTTTGGCGGTAATTTGCTGCCCCTGTCCCAGGGTGACGTAGAAATACTGGGTCGTATCCCCGTTAATCGCTCCGCCGGTATGGGTGCCCGCTTTAAGCTCGACGGCATTATCCAGGCTGCTGCCACCGGCAATGTTCGCGGCTCGACAATCCGCCGCCGGCCAAGCAAAGACCAGGGCGCCAATCACGGCCACGAAAAGTAAAATCTTTTTTGTCATAGGTCTTTTCGTATTTAATGCTTAATAATGAATACATATTTAGTATAAGAATTACATATGCAAAAGTCAACATTTTTGATTTTTGGCCAAAAAAAGAGTATTCTAAAACCATGGAAAAGAAAAAACTAAATCTGCAGGATCTCTTGGCGGATAAACCCGAAATCAAGTATTGTTGCGCCAAACAAGCCATTAATACTTCCCGGGATAATCCCAAGGCGCTTTATCCTGATTTTGATTTTTTTCCGGCCTTTTTGGACAGCGACAAAAACGTGATGAAATGGACAGCCACCATCATCATCGGCAATCTTTCCCGGGTTGATTCAAAAAACAAAGTTGACCGATTGATTCCAAAACTTATTGCCCTTCTTTCCGACCCCATGATGATCACCGCCGGCAATGCCATCAAGGCCTTGGGAGAAATCGCCGGCCATAAACCCAAATATCGGGAAAAAATCCTGAAAGCCCTGCTCTCTGTGGGAAAAAACAAATATTACAGCAAGGGCAAGATATCGCCTGAATGCACTAATGTCGCCATCCAGCAGGTCTTGGTATCTTTGGAAAAATTCGGGCCGGAAGTCCTCCAAAGAAACGACGTCAAGTTTTTTTTGAAAAAACAGACGAAAAATAGCCGGTTGAAAGTCAAAAAAATATCCGCGCAATTATTAAAAAACACTTAAGAAAATAATTTTTTAAAAAAATCCATGGAAAACCCAACAAATTCGGAAAAACCCGCCAGAAAATGGTTGCCCCAGACCAAGGAAGGTAAAAGAGCCCTGATCTTTGGCATTATCACTATTGTTTGGGGCTTGCTGTTTGTTTCTCTTGGCAATCTTACCGCTCGTCTTTTTCGGATACCCGGCGGTTTTTTCTCGGTCTTGCTGGAAATCGTATTCTTTATCTTTGGCCTCTATTATAGCATCAAGGCAATTTTCAAAATTAAGGAAAGGACTATCTTAAACATTATTGTCTTTATTCTTCTCTGCCTGGTCGGCGGCTTCTGGCTGATGTTCGCCTTGGGCGAGATAATCTTTCCACACTAATATATTAAAAATAAATCTGTGGAAAATCCGGAACAAAATTTTGACTCGCCTGAACAAGAAGAAAAACCGCCATTTTTGTATCATGCCTCTCCCAACCGAGAAATAAATGAATTTGAACCGCGGGTAGAAACTTTTCGCGATCCCGAAGAGGGTCCAGTAATTTTTGCCACCCCCGACAAAGCCTACGCTTCAATGTTTCTCGTCCCATCAGACGATAGATGGACGCAAAAATCGGTATTTGACGGCGTAAACTGTCACATAATTAGCGATAAAAAACTATTTGAAGAATTGGACCAAGGCGGTACGATATACTCGCTCCCCAGCGAAACATTTGAAACTGATCCTAAAAGAAGTAAAACTGGTCGCGAGTGGACCGGCAAAAAAACCGTCAGTTTGAGTGATAAAACTCCATACAAAAGCGGGCTTGAAGCCATGATTGAAAATGGCGTCCAAGTCTATTTCGTTGATAAATCAACTTTTAAAAAAATCCGGGAAGCCGGAGACCACGGACTGAGCATATTGAAATCACTTGAATCCGAGAATCAACAGCGAGGGAAAAATGTCGTTAAATTTGAAGACGAAAAATAAAATATAACAAGTGAAATTACAATGAAGATTATTATTAACTATGCCACTAAAAACGATATTGATAAATTGATTGAAGTATATTCTGAGTGGAAAAAATTAAAAGGCAAATTGCCGGCCGAGCTGATAAAGATTGATAATTATGAAGATTTAACAAAGTACTTTGACGGCTCCAACAAAACCAGGGAGTATCTTCTAGCGACTGACGAGAATGGCCAGGCGGTAGCCACTTGTTATATCGATACCGCATTTTTAGGCTTAATGAATATTCGCTTGGGCGATATGATGGTAAAGGAGAAATATCGAAAACAAGGAATCGGTTCAAAATTAGTCGATAAAGTAATAGAGTTTGCGAGACAAAATAACTGCGGAAAAATCTGGCTTTGGACACAAGAAGAATTAGTACCGGCCGTAAATCTATATAAGAAAAAAGGGTTCGTCTGGGAAGGAACAATCAAGCAACAATTCTGTCGTAAAGACGCTCAATTATATGGATTGATATTGCGCTAAGATTGAAATAATTATATATAATGTACCGAAATTAAATTTAAAAAAATCTATGGAAAACAACCCTATCGGTTTGGAAAAAGTAAAGCCAAAAACAAAATGGTTGCTGGCGATAATCTTCGGCTTTTTGCTCTTCATTATCACCATGCTTTTGCTCTTTTTGATGTCGCAACTCACCGGATCCGACGAGCCGGCCGGCTTATGGTGGACGGGAGTCATCATCGCGATCTTGATGACTTTTATCTCCTGGCTCTTCGCCAGGATTATCAAGCCCGCGGGCAACGGACAGGCCCTGCTCTATGGCCTCATCTGGACGGCCATTGTCGCCGGCATTCTTTTAGTCATCGCTTTGCCTAACGGCACGACGGATAAAGTCTTTGGCCAGTGGAGCACCTATCTGGTCTTTGTCGGCGTGCTGATAGGACCGCTTTTGGCGAAGAAACAATAACCAAGAAACAAGATACAAACCCCTAGCCTGAGCCAGGGCGAAGGCAATATTCGAGCACCAATAATCAATAACTAAACACATCTAACATAATAAATGGTTTAAAAAATTGGTTATTGGATATTGGTAATTGTTTGGACACTTGTTTCCTGTATCTTTAATAAACATGCCCCAAACCCTCTTTTTTTGCTATAATTAAGTTAATTAACCAATAACCTAAACTTATGGAAACAAAAAAAGTGGAAACCGGTCAGGCGATAAGCTATGGCTGGACCGAAGTCAAAAAAAACTTCTGGTACTTCGTCGGCCTGGCCGTGATCGTCTGCCTTATTGAAAGCATCACCAGCGGCTACGGCCGTAGCCATTACACTCTTGATATTCTCGGAATATTCCTGTCTACCTGGATGGCCTGCGGTTACACCCGTCTTGTCTTGGACTACCAGGCCGGAAACAAACGGCCGCTCGCCGATGTCTTTACCCAGGTCAAGCCCTACTGGCGCGTGTTTGGGGCAAACCTGATTATTGGCATTATTGTCGCCATAGGTTTTATCCTCCTTATCGTCCCCGGCATTTACCTGGCCTTACGCTTTCTGTTCACCATCCCGCTGATTATCGATAAAAATCTCGGCATTGAGGAAGCAATGAAACAAAGCACGGCCATGACCAAAGGCATCAAAATGCCGCTCTTCGGTTTCGGCCTGACCGCTTTAGGGGTCATCATTCTGGGGGCGATAGTTTTCGGCGTCGGCGTCTTTGTCGCCCTGCCCGTGGTCTGGCTCGCCTATATTTCCCTGTATAAAAGATTGTCCGCCTCGCCTGTCCCGGCCAATCCGCAATAAATTAAATAAAAAAAATCGCGCCTCTGATATTTCCCCTGGCGCGGTTTTTGTATTCAGGCTTCGTTTCCTCAAACGTGCTTTTTTTGTTATGATAAAAGTAGAATAAATCATTATTAATTTCCAAATCTTATGGACCACAAATTCAAACCGCACGGCGGCGGCAGCGCCCTGTACTTTTTCGGCTTTATCGGCGCCTGCATTTATTTTATCGGCCACGCCGCCACTTTCTGGCTGGGCGTCTTAGGCTTTTTAAAAGCCTGCGTCTGGCCGGTCTTCCTGGTCTGGCAGGCTTTTCTGGTTTTATATCGATAAGCCGATGGAAAAGGCGCTGGGTTAAATTACTATAAGGAGAATTGAGGCGGATTCTTTATCTCCTTGCCAAAGGAAATTTTTATGATATATTTATTTAAGTTCTTTTCAACCAGATAACTCTACATGGCGTGAATCAAGGAGGTACCATTAGCATGAGCAAGCTGAAGGGTAACTATACCGTTGATGGTTTGTACACAAACGCGGTCTGGGGATGCTCGGTGTTTCCCGTGTCTTTCGTCAGAAAGGAGTTCAAATTCATCGGCAAAATGAGTGTCGCGCCAGAGGGAGCCATTACCGGCTAAATCTTGGACAAAAACGGCCAGGACGAAATCACCGGCCAGGTAGAAAACGAGGAGGTCAAGTTCAAGAAACAATACCTGGACGGACCCATGGCCGGAAAGCCGCCTGTCTTGTACCGCCTGAAGGTAGCCCGGAAGGAGTCGTGCGGCGTCTTCACCCCAAAGGGTAATTACCGTTTTTCCGAAGACCAGGAAAAGGCTGGCGGAGACGTCACCCTGACCCTCCGCTCCGCTTCCGCCTAGACTAGAGATTTAGATCAAATGTACCCAAGCCGCCGGCTTTGCTCGGCGGTTTTTTTGCGATAAAAAAGCCGGCGCCGAGGCTGAATGGCACCGAAGCCGAGGCGCTCCAAAAAAAATTAGCATCAAAAAATGATATTAGCAAGCTGGGGTCTGGGGGCTTCCTTTTTGTACCCGCGGGGCTAAGAATACATGAAGATCTTAGCAACAAAAAAATTGAAGCCCCCAGGGCTCTTTGGTTCTTTCTGGCCACAGAAAGAACAAATAACTCAACGAGAAATTAGCTCAAAAGTAAAACCAGCGGAAAAACGAAAATCATCCCTCGCACTAGGCGTCACGGCGGAGTTTTTAGGATTATTGACTTTTCTTTTAATATCTGATAAGTTTGAGCCCTGAACATTCTTCAGGGAGGTGCATAGATGGGAGTCGTAGACCGGCAGATAATCGTGAATTTCACGATTAAGAAATTCCTTCAGCTTCCTCTTGAGATTCAAAAGAGGATTCACGAAGAACTCAATTCTTCGAACATCTTCGGCAGGATCATTGGAGAAGAAGCCCTTTATATACTGTTTCTTGGCAACGCCCTGGAACTAATCCATGAACTGGGCAAAGTGCATAAGGCGGAGATTCTCGCCCTTCCTTCCCGAGTTGCCGAGGTTGACGAAATCCTTTCCCTTTATTTCCGGGAAAATCTGAAAACCACGGGAAAAGACGACATCCCCTTCCAAATCAACCCCATACCTTAAATCGCCCTGAGCCGGCCGCGTGTCGGCTCTTTTTTTAATGGCTAAAAATGGTAGAATAAAAGAAGCATAATTTATTGTTTAAATACCATAATCTATGCCCAAAAAACTTATCATCCTCTTAAGCCTGATCTGTCTGGTATTTTTTGTTTCCGCCTGTAAAAAGACGGCTGACAATACCAGGGTCACCAATACAAATACTAATACTACTCCTGCCTGGCAAGAACAAGGCGTCGTCGTCTCGGGCCAGTACGCCGACGCGGAAATCCTGGACTTGGGCAACAGCCAGTACCGACTTTATTACGCGGCTGAACCGGAAACCCCGGATTTTGCCGGCCAGATTTACTCCTCTGTCTCTTCGGACGGGATTACCTGGACCAAAGAAGAGGGGGTAAGAAAAACCTGGGCGGTATTTTTTGATGTGGTAAAATTGCCTGACGGCCGTTTTCGCGCCTATTTTCAGAACGACCAAGTGATTAAAAGCGCGGTTTCCGAAGACGGACTGAATTGGACCGATGAACCCGGCGTCAGGATTGATAAATCCGAACCGGGTTTTAACCTGGAAAGTGTCGGCGCTCAAAGCACTTATTTGCTGCCGGACAAAACCTATATTATGGTTTACCGCGGAACAATCAACGAGCCTTATGAAACCTCGGAAAAAGTGCCTAACCAAACCACTCAGCTCTATTTCTGGGCCTCTTCCCGCGACGGCCTGGCCTGGGAAAAGAAGGGCCTTGCCTTTGATTCAAGGAATGAGACTCTTTATGGCCTGGCCGACGGCGCGGAGTGGGTAAAATGGGACAACGGCGAATTAAGAGTTTATTTCTGGAGCTATGCCGGTATCTATCGCACGGTTTACTCAAGCGGCGCTTTTTCCGCCCCGGTTTTTGACTGGAGCAATAATGAAAACGCCAATCTTAAATTCGTTCCCAATCCGCCCTGCGATCCCACTCTTGAAAAAATCAACGGCGCCTGGTTTATGTATTACGGCCAGCACGCCAAGGGTATTTATTACGCCGCTTACAAATAAAAATAATATGGATCAAAAAAAATCATTTTTCAAAAGATTCTGGTGGATGGGATTATTAATAATAGTCGCTTTCGTGGTTATTATAGTATTCGCGTTAAACAGCAATAGCCAAAAAGACGAAACCTCTTTAAATGACGCAGTTAACTTATCAGAAAATAATCAAAACAATAACGAACAACCAACAGATATAAGATACCCGTCAGATGTAATTGATTGTCCGGCTGATCTTTCTGGTATATTAGATTATCCTTTTATGCCGCCGGAAGCAATTTTGTTTCTTACGCCTTTAGGAAATATAAATCCTCCGGGTCATGTCATCCCTATTGATCACATCTATTTTCAGTCTCTCGCTGAAGGCCAGATTCCTCTTTACGCGCCGGCCAATGCTAAAATTATCAATGACAGAAGAGTCGGCGAAATCGGAGACCGGAGAGTACATTCCCACCGGATATTCAATATCTCTTCTTATTTGCAAAGGATTGGTTTTGGATCTGACGACTTATACCGAGATATCTCAAAGGCTGCAAAATGAGATAAAAAACATTGAAGGTTCCTGCACCTACGACATTAATAAAGAAGGCCATGGGAGAACGGAAGGGAGTTGTATTTATGAGACAAATCTAAAAGTTACTTCCGGGGAGCTGCTTGGATATACGCGTAAAAAAGATGATGGCTTCTTCTTTGAAGTATGGGCCGCAAACTACAACACCCCGCAAAGAACGGATATTAATTGGGATTATGCCAAAGATCAACGATATTCCCGTGCGATGTGCCTGTTTGATCTATACAAAGGGGATCTGAAGGATCAGTATTTTTCAAAATTTGGGGTATATCTGTCGCAAAGGGAGGAGACGATAAACGGGAAATCCGTAATTACCCCGCTGGATTTTATGGCAAGGACTAAAGAACCTGTTTGCGGAGAGATAATCCAAGATATTCCCGGTACTGCCCAAGGAGTGTGGTGGGGCGATAATCCCGAAGTATACCAAACAAAAGCGCTGGCTATCGTACACTACAATATGGACCCGTCTATTGGCATATTTTCCATGGATAAATCTATCACGGGAGATTATTCGGTTGTTATGTTCTTCCCGAAACATTCAGGAATAATTAACAGAGAACCAAGTGAAATAACAGCCGATGACAATATTTACTGTTTTATGGATGATTATTCCGCAGAAAAACAGCTGAGCAGAGAAAAGATGGCGGGGAAAATATTAGTTCAACTAATTAATGATCATCGGCTAAAAGTAGAGCATCAGGACGGGTCGTGTAGTTCTGATGAATCATTTATAAACCCATTTGAGTATCAAAGATAAATAATCAATTATGGACGCCCAATCAAAAAAATCATCCTTCAAAAGATTCTGGTGGATCCTATTAATAATTATAATTCTTATTGGGGGATGTCTTATAGTGTCGCAATTATCAGGCAAAGACGAACCTAATGAAAAAAATAAAAAACCTTTTGAACAGAACCAACAAGATATTAATACCAATGAAAAAAAGGATTTTGATAAAGACTCTGACAAGGGAGGTAATTTCCCCGAATGCCCAAATGATCTGGCAGG
Organism: Patescibacteria group bacterium; assembly: GCA_041649715.1. Lineage (GTDB taxonomy): Bacteria > Patescibacteriota > Patescibacteriia > JAXHNJ01 > JAXHNJ01 > JBAZMP01. The sequence goes on along the minus strand of JBAZMP010000002.1, from coordinate 58,045 downwards.
CATTTTAACTGCCCCCTTTATTGACCCGGAAGAAATTGGGGCCATTGGCCCCCTAGGCTGGGTCAGCCCGCCGGGGCATACGGGAGCGACCGACCATAACTCCTATTACATACCCTGCGGCGACCCAGTCCGTGGCTATGCTCCAGCGGACGGATGGATTACGGGGGTCAACCGGGAATATATAGATCTTAAAAATACCGGAACATATGAATTAATCGGTACCAATCTGACATTCACTGTGTGCAAGAATGTCGTACTAGATTTCAGTATTTATGAAACGATATCAGAGTCAATCGAACAAGTGATTGCTGATGCGCTGAAAGATCCAAAAGCATGCACCGAAGGAATTACAAAACTAGGCAAAGAAGGCGCCCGTAAATACTGCCGGGTCGAAACGAATATTTCCATCAAGGCTGGAGAATTCATTGGTATTGTGAAACAAGAACCCGGACGCTGCGGAACCTTTGAAGATTGGGCGCATGATTATCGTCAGCTGTCCTCGGCGATTACTAATCCTGAATTAAAATTCTACACCCACAATGGAAATATGAAATATGCTATCTGCCTTTTTGATATGTATACAGGTGAGTTGAAAAATAAATATTATAACCTATTCGGCTTGTACGATGATTATTACGGATTATTCACAAAAAGAACCGGCGAACCGCTTTGCGGTACCCAGCATCAGGAGGTTATCGGTAGCATTCAGGGTACTTGGTATATCGGTGATACGGAAGAATTGGCCATCATCCATGGCGACATTGATCACACTCAGGGCATGATTTCTTCTGCTGGCACAGTTACTGGTCCGAAAATATTCAGTTTCTCGCCGGCACATTCCGGCACAATCAATCGTGAACCAAGCGAGGTTAGCACGGACGGTCAAGTTTACTGCTATAATCTCACAATATATCGCGTTGGCGATCCTGCTGGCAAAATGCTAATCCAGCTGATTGATAACAATCACCTTAAAGCTGAATACCAACGAGGCGCCTGTAAAACGACGGATCAATTTAACCAACCTGTGACATTAGATAGATAAATTATGAACAATGAAAAAAAATCATATATCAAAAGATTCTGGTGGCTCGGCCTGATTTTGATTGTGCTCATCGTCGGTTTTGTCTACGGCTGGATTACCGGCCACCGGGCCAGTCGGCTAGACAACGAGAATAAAGCCGCCGCTGAGAACGAAACCGGTGAACCGCCGGAGATACAAATCGTCCGCCCGACGTCTACACCGGTCCTGTCCTTGCCCTTCGCCGCTTCAGACGCCCCCGACGCCCTGATCCCCATGGGCGAGACGATATTCCACGCCGATGCCGCCCTCGGCCATCCAGGCTTGGATTTTCAGTGGAATACGAACAAAGAGATAAGAATCATCGCCTCCCTGGACGCCGCGATCGTCGATATCAGAGACACAGTTTCAAACGCGACGGTCATGGTCGTGACCAAGACCGACGACGGCTGGGGCGTGGATTATTGCGGGCTTGACGCCACCAATCCCAATCTGAAAGTCGGCGACAAGGTAAAAATCGGCGATTTCATCGGCTGGCCGAATAACGAAGGAAAAGGCAAAAACGGACAAGATTACAAGAACATTCATTGGCAATTCGGCTATTATGATGTCGCGCAAAAAGATCTGTCTATCGCAGCGGTCGAGCCGAGGCTTTGCCCCATGATCTATTTCGACAGCGCCTCAAAAATATTAATCGAGAAGATCTGGGCGGAAACAAATTCGCCGGAGATGAAAGCCAATGCCCCGGAAATCTGCTCGGGAGGTTATGAAGATAAATTTAGATAATTATGGACACCCAACCCAAAAAATCGTTCTTCAAAAAATTCTGGTGGCTGATTTCAATCATCATTATTATTGTGGTTGTGTTCATGGGGGCAACTTTCCGGGATAAAAAAAACGGCGATTCGGACAAGGAAAAAAATCTCTATAAGGTCATAAATAACAACACGCCTGTCGACGGGTCTGGTGATCCGAAAAAAACTGGCAGAACATTGCCGTTTTCAGCGGCTCAGCTAACGGCGGCTGATGCGGCTTTTGCTTCCGGTATAAAAATTGAGGACCCCGAAGATGACTTTTTTATCTACACGCATAATCGGACAACTGACACGTACCGCGGCAACAACACCTCTCCCTATCCGATGCCATTTACAGATTTAAAAAGCTTGTCCGTCGGCGCTGACAACCAATATATGTACTTGAAATTTGAATATTGGGGTAAACTGCCGACCGATCATGTTTCATATGATGGCGACTATATTATCAGCCACGGGGGGAAGCTCGACGAAATATTTTATAAAGATAAAAACGGCCAAGACAAGGTAGATGCCGCTCACGATGGCATCGGTTACTATACTGTTTCTGAAAACGGAGAATACGCACAGATCGACCCGGTCGCTAACGTAATGTCATTTATCACAAGAAACGGCAAAGACGCCAGCGGCGAGGATGCCTTTCTGATTACTTCAATGAATGGGATGCTCGCTGGCGGTCTGGGATATGATTACACCCTATCAGCCCGACCTCTTTCGGAATTGGGATTCAAGCTCGGCGATGAGATTTCTTTCCGGTGTTCGACTGAAACCGGAAGCGTTAAGCATCACCACGAAGCCATTGAATTTCTTTTGGGCCGGGAAACGGAAGGATTTATAGACGGGTCACTTATTAGATATAAATTGGGCGAAAACACTTATGAAGTTGCCGAGGAGCCGAAAGTAAAAGATGATAAACCCGAAACAGAGGAAAATAAATAATATGGGATTAAAAAACATTCAACCAAAAAAGTCTATGATTAAAAGAATATTCATTATCGCCGCGGTTTTCTGTCTGGTCCTTTTTATTTCCGCCTGCAAAAAAACTGAGTCAGACAAAAACGTAAAACAAAATACACCGGAAGAAACTAATACCAGTCAAATTCAAAGTGATGATCTCCAAGCCTTAAGCTTGGCTTCGGACCTACCGGCCTGCCCGGCCGATACCTCGCAAATATTCACCGTGCCGTTCATGGACGAAGGCTTACCCTTGCGCATCATCCCTTTGGGCAATTCAAACGAGTCCGGCCATGTCGTACCGGTTGACCACATATATCCTTATGCCGGGGAATATACCGCCGAAGTTCCGGTCTACGCTCCCTCCGACATGACCCTGATCTGGGTAGAAATTAAGCAAAAATACTACAAAAGCGATGATTCATTGATAGGCAACGATTATCAGATTAATATGGTCCCCTGCCGCGGCATTAACCTTTCCATGGTTCATTACACGAAACTTTCGCCTAAGCTGGCCGCGGCTGTTCACGAAGAAAACTTGAATTGCAGTCAGGAAAAAACCGAAGAAGATGAACAAAGCTGGTATTACACCTGCCACCCGAATTTTGACAGGATTCAGCTGAAAGCCGGCGAGATTATCGGCTATATGGGCAAATTGGGACCAAAAAATATGCATGTTGATTACGGGCTGTATGATTATAACAAACCGGCCTTAGGCTTCGCCAATCCGGACCGGTACTACACCTTTACCAATCATGCTTACTGCCTGACAGATTATTATACTCCCGAGCTGAAAGCCAAATACTCTGCTTTGTTCGGCGACATGAGGTCACAGGGAAGCGATACCCAGGTATTTGTCGCAAAAACCACCGAGCCGGTCTGCGGAAAAATCATGTATGATATCCCCGGTACAGCGGCCGGCAACTGGTTTAAAAATCCGGTGACGACAAAAAATGTCACTGACAATAATAACGCGATGATCTTAATTCACGACAATGTTGAGACCCAATACGCGAAATTCACCGTCTCAAACGTGACGGGTTTCTGGTTTATCCCGAAACATGCCGGCTTAATCGACCGGGAATATTCCGAGGTGACCGCCGACGGAAAAGTCTACTGCTACGATGATAACCGCACCAACGGCCAGGAAAAGATCCTCCTTCAGCTGATTGATGATACGCATATTCAGATTGAACAACAATTAGGACGCTGCGGTGCGTCCGAATCTTTCCAAAATCCAATTACCTATGAACGATAAACATATGGACGCAAAACCCAAAAAATCATTCTTCAAAAAATTCTGGTGGCTGATTTTATTAGTAATTCTGGCCATACCGATAATCGGCTTTTTCTTAAAACAAAAAATCAGACCAAATATGAACCCGGCGGAAATGGCTAGCGAAAAATTCATTACCGCTAATCCGGTCGATCTTACCCAGATTCTAGCCATCTCCCGCTTCCGCTCCTGTGCCGGCCACTGGTATGGCGCCACCAATCTGTTCGGCGAACCGGAGGCCTCCAGCAGCCTGAAACATTATTTCGTGCCGCAGGAAATCGACAGTCCAAGCAATGATAAAGTAAAAGTCTTCGCCCCATTTGACGGAAAAATTACTGAAATACAGTCTTCCGAACGCGGCAACCACTTTACATTGGTCCCGAATCAAGCAAAAAACTGGCAACTAACCATATTCCACCTTAATAATCTGGAAGATATGGTGACTGACTATCAAATTAAAGCCGGAGAACTCTTAGGCTACGCCGTATTCAGCCAGCGGGGGAATGATTTTGATATTTCGCTCAAAGCGAGAAATGAAGATTTCAATGAAAATATTGATTCCATCTTCCCGCATTTTACGGACCAAGTCCTGACGGAATACGAAGCCGCCGGCGCGGACTTAGAAGAAATGATCATTGACAAAAAAATCCGGGAAGAATCCCCCTGCCCCTGCAAAGACGCCGAGCCAAATACTACTATGTGTAATTTCCTAACGGATTATCTTGATCCAAAAAGCTACTATAAATTGAAAAAATAACTCTAAGCTATAATCATTAAAACTAACTTTATGGCCAAAAAATGGACCTGCCCAAAATGCAAACGTCAATTCGCCCATAAAAATCAGGGCCATTCCTGCGTTGTCTACCCGGTTAAAAAACATTTGGCCCGCGGAAACGATTTGGCTAAAAGCCTATATTTCGAAGTCTTGAAAAAAATTAAAAAAATCGGGCCGATCAAAATTGAATCCCTGCCCTGCTGTATCCATTTCGTCTCCTCCTATACCTTCGGCTGCTGTTATATCATGAAAGACAAGATTCGAATACATATCGTCTTAAAAGAAAAAATAAAAGACAAGCGGATAAATAAATGGAGTCAAGCGTCAAGCCATAAATATTTTTATGAAATCGATATTGAGGACAAAAAAGAATTGGATGCCAAACTGACCAAGTGGCTGAAAGAAGCTTATTATTTGAAAGTGATGTAAATGAAAATTTATGCGCCCCTATAATATTTTGATTTAAACCGCTTTTAGTCTGAATACTCTCTCTAATAAAGATTTTGATATGATAACAATAAACATTAAAGATAAAACTGATGATATTAGCATTTTGCTTGTTGTTAGTAAGTATTCGCAACAAGTTGTTAAAATATACACAAATCGTAAGAAGAAAAAAACATTGAATTATAGATTATTTAGGGCTGGCGTCCTCGGAGATATATTATATAAGCTGGGTGGTAAAAATGTAAAAAATAATGAAGCCGAGAATCAAGTTGTTGCCGCATTGACTGAATACTTCATATTTAATCTAAGAATAATCCACGATATTTTATTAGAAGTTATTGGTCTTTCCCTTAATAAGAAATTGCCTAAAAGTTATAATGATTTATTGAAAAAAATTAAGTCAGATGATAAATCATTTCCAGAAATCAAAGGAGATCTTAGAAAACATATTATTCGATATTCCGCTGGGTTTGAAGAACTAAGGAGAATCCGAAACTCTATTAAAGAAGATGAAATACTTAATATTTTGGTAAAAAATAATATTTATTATGTTAATGTTAAAGGTTTTGGAAATACAAAAAATGTACGAATATTATATGAAAAAAAACTTTCAGAAATGATATTTAACTATACGTCATTCCTTTTTATATTAATGCTAATTATTTCACAGGATACTAAAAGTATATAATATTGTCATTTTTCGAATATGCGACCCTATAAATATTTCGACCTGGTCTTGGGCCTCTTTATCGCTGTCCTGCTGATTTCCAATATCGCCTCCACCAAAATATTAAAACTAGGGCCTTTTTCCTTTGACGGCGGAACGATAATATTTCCTCTTTCTTATATTTTCGGTGATATTTTAACCGAAGTATATGGCTATAAAAAATCCCGCCGGGTCATCTGGCTGGGATTCTTTTCCGCTTTTTTAATGTCCGCAATCTTAATGATTGTCGGTGCCTTGCCGCCGGCCAAGGATTGGGAAAATCAGGACGCTTACATGAAAATATTGGGTTTAACTCCGCGAATCGTGGTCGCGAGCCTGCTCGCCTATTTTATCGGCGAGTTTTCCAATTCTTTAGTTTTGGCCAAAATGAAAATATGGACAAAAGGGAAATATCTCTGGACCAGAACAATAGGTTCCACTTTGGTCGGCGAAGGTTTTGATACTTTAATCTTTGTCTTAATCGCCTTCGCTGGCGTATTAAAGCCAGGTTTGCTGGCGGCTGTTCTCCTCTCCAATTATATTTTCAAATGTGGGGTGGAAATATTTTTCACGCCTTTAACTTATAAAATTGTCGGTTTTTTGAAAAGAAGGGAAAACGAGGATTATTACGATCTTCACACTAATTTCAACCCGTTTAGATATAATGAGGAAAAATAGTATAATATAGGTTATAATCCAGACTACTATATGAGCAAAACCATTCTAAAACTCTCAATTATCGGCGCTTTCTTTGTCACTATCTTCGGCTCTCTTTTTCACTTTGTCTACGGCTGGTCAGGCAACAATAAAATCGTCGGCGCTTTGACGCCGGTAAATGAAAGCACGTGGGAACATCTGAAATTGGCCTTAATTCCCATTCTTCTTTTCGCTTTAGTAGAATGGTATTTTTTGCGGCGATCCGGGAAAAACCTGCTTTGCGCCAAAGCGGCGGAAATCTGGCTGGTTATATTCTTAATCACCGGCTTTTTCTACACCTACACTGGCATTGTCGGCTTCAATACCTTATGGGCGGATATCTTACTGACTTTTGTGGTGCCGGTTGTTATTGGAAAATATGTATGTTATAAAATATTGTCGCGGGAAAATCAGCCCAAGAATAGAATCATTCCGGCTTTTTCACTATTAATTCTGATATTTGTTTTTATTTTTTTCACCTTCAAACCACCGCATCTCCCGTTATTTGAAGATAATATCGATAACACTTACGGCATTTTTCAAAGTAAATAATTATGAAATATCTAATTAAAATTGACCGCTATGCCGCCTGGCTGCTTTTTATCTGTCTGCTTTTGTATTTCATCAGCGGCTTTGGCCTGACTAAAGGCATTATCAGCGCCGATTTCGCGACCAAAATGCATTTGGATTGGCTAAGCTATATTATTTTGGTCGCTTTTGTCTGCCACACCAGTTTTGCCATCCACCTGGCTTTCAAGCGCTGGCGGTTTTGGCACGCTTCCGGAAAAACTATTCTTTTATTATTTTATCTGATTTTTATTTCTTTCTTCATATGGGCGGATAAATTCTATGCCAGAAAAGCACCGGGTGCAGATGAAAGCGTAAATCTTAACACAAATACCGATGTTATCATCAACCAAGAAGACAACGGCGAAGAAAATGATGACGAAGACAATCTTATCGTAAATACTGATTCCGGACAAAATAATAATGCCAGTGGGCAGGTCGTAATCAATCAGAATACCAATCAGAACGTCATAAAGACTTTCACCCTGACCGAACTTGCCCGATACAACGGTCAGAGCGGCCGGCCCGCTTACGTGGCCGTGGACGGCCTGGTCTATGACGTCACCTCGGTTTTTTTCAGCGGCACGCACTTTTCCCATCTGGCCGGCCGCGATTTATCGGCGGAATTTCACGGCCAACATAATAAAAGTTCCATCACCAAATATCCGGTAGTTGGACAAATAATTAATTAGTATAAATATGAAAACATTTACTTCAGGGGAATTGGCCGAAAATGACGGCCGGGACGGCCGGCCGGCTTACGTCGCCGTTGATGGTGTTGTGTATGACGTAACCGATATTTTTGAATACGGCGACCACAATTCCCATCAAGCCGGCCGCGATTTATCGGCGGAATTTCACGGCCAACACGACCAAAGCTTCATTACCAAATACCCGGTGGTGGGGAAGTTAGAATAAAATTAAATTCATTATATCAATTGTTTAACAAATCACTCGTGGCCAATAAGCTCTTTTGCCGCTTTTTTGGTATAATGGAAATATGAAAACCCCTCTTCTCATCTCCCCTTGCGGCATGAACTGTTCTCTTTGCGCCTGGTACTTAGCTATGGCTAATAATACTAAGAAAAAGGGGGTAAAGATCTCTTATTGCCCCGGCTGCCGGATCAAAAAAAAGTTCTGCGGTCATATCATGAAAAAATGTTCTTTTTATAAAAACAAAAAAATTGACGCCTGTTATGAATGCAAAAAAATGCCCTGCCGAGTACTAAAAAGGCTGGATAACCGCTATACGAAAAAATACCACATGAGCATGATTGAAAATAACAAATATATAAAGAAATACGGTCTGAAAAAATTCCTGGCCTGGCAAAAGAAAAAATGGGCCTGTCCGAAATGCGGCGAATTAATCTGCTGCCACAACGGTTTGTGCTTTAAATGCGAAATTAATAAACTTAAACTCCGGAAGAAAACTCACCTATATGAGTGGGATAAATAATATGCTTTCAAATGAACAAATAGAGAAAGAAATAAGAACAATAAAAGAACGGAACAGACGTGTGGAACTAGACAAAGCCTGGGAAACCAGTTGGATCAGAAAAATAATAATTTTTATTCTTACCTACCTAATTATCGTGATTTTTATGTATTTTTCCCGGCTGCCGAACCCTTTTGTAAACGCCATTGTCCCGGCCTTGGCCTTTGTTCTTTCCAACCTCACTCTCTCGTTTTTCAAAAATTTTTGGCTTAAGAATAAAAAGTGAAAAATTTAATAAATTCAGGCGGTATGTCTAATAAATTAATAATAGTAATTATCGTGGCGGCTATTACACTGGGCCTGGCGGGATTTCTTATCTTTAGAAATAATAAACAAAATAACACGCAAAGTGCCGCGGAGACCAAAAATGCGACCATAAGCAATCAAAGTCAGAATAGCGATAATTTTAATAAAACTGCGGCTATAAATAAAGAGGTCGAAATTATTTTTTTCCACCACTCCACCGGCGAGAATATCTGGAACGGCGGCGTGGCTGATTGGTTTACGGATTACAATCAAAAAAACAACACGGCTTATCAGATCAGCGAGCAGAATTTTCCCAAAGACTCACCCTATGGGTGGGAAAATTATCCTTATGATTATTGGAATATCTGGGTCAATCATGCCGGCAACAATTACTTCAAAGAAGAGCCGACTTTGGAAATATTGACGGAACAATATGATCTGATAATTTTTAAACACTGTTTCCCGGTCAGCGATATCGAGGAAAACACGGGGAGCCCAGACATTTCATCTCCAAAAAAAACACTTGAGAACTACAAACTGCAGTACCGGGCCCTAAAGGATAAAATGCGTGAATTTCCCAATAATAAATTTCTCGTCTGGACCGGCGCTGCTCAAGTGGCGGGAGAAATAAGCGAAGAAAACGCGGCGCGAGCCAAAGAATTCTTTGATTGGGTCAAAAATGAATGGGATGAAAAAAACGACAATATTTATATTTGGGATTTCTACGCCCTGGAAACAGAAGGTCAGTTATACATAAAAAATGAATACGCGGCCGGGCCGGATGACTCGCACCCTAATATAACTTTCTCAAGAAAAATAGCTCCTTACTATGGGCAAAGAATTGTTGATATTATTGAAAATAGGGGCGATAATACCAGTATCACGGGAAAATGAATTTGAGGTCATTATATAATATGCGGAGATAAAAAAATATGGAAAACGAAAAATCAATTTATCCGCCAGCGGTCTTATCCATTGTTGAAAGCTTGCAGACCGTGGATGAAGTTCAAAATGCGATTGAACAAACTCAAGCTGACCCAGAAACAGCCAAAATTGAAAATGACAATATCCATTTGAACAGGATTCCAGATTTGGAGGAAATGCTTGAAGCCCTGAAAAACAGAAAGGAAAAATTAGAAAAATAAAAAAACCGCAGAGAATAAGCCAAGCTTCCTCATTTATTTTACAAAATCGCCAATATCTGCTATAATAAAGGCGGATTTTAATAATACTCGTCATGAAAAAAATCACCAAAGCGGTTATTCCCGCCGCGGGCCTGGGCACCCGTTTTCTGCCGGCCACTAAAGCCCAGCCGAAAGAAATGTTGCCGGTCGTGGATAAGCCGATAATCCAGTACGTGGTGGAAGAACTGGCGGTTTCAGGGATCAAAGACATCATCATCGTCACCGGCTGGCAAAAAAGATCTATTGAGGACCACTTCGACTATCCCTTTGAGCTGGAAAAACGGCTCATTGAATCCGGCAAGAAAAAGGCGGCGAAAGAAATGCGCCGCATCGCTGATCTGGCCAATTTTATCTATGTCCGCCAGAAAGGCACCTACGGCAACGGCACGCCGGTTCTAAACGTCAAACATCTGGTGGGCAACGATCCTTTTATCGTCATTTGGGGCGATGAATTCATCTATGCTAACCCGCCCCGTTTAAAGCAAATGCTGGCGGTTTATAATAAATACAAGTGTTCGGTTATTTCGGCTATAAAAGTCAGGCCCGAAGAAGTTTCTAAATACGGCATTGCCAAGGTCAAAAAGGTCAAAGGCAATGTCTACCAGATCCAAGAGATTGTCGAGAAGCCCTCCCCCAAGAATGCCCCCTCCACGCTGGCCACCCATGGCGCCTACCTCCTTACCCCCGCGATATACAAATATCTTGAAAAGCTAAAACCTGGAAAAAACGGAGAAGTCTGGCTGGTCGACGCCATAAATGCGCTTGCCCGCCAAGAAAAAGTGATGGCTTGCCTGATAAAAAACGCCACTTACTACGATACCGGCAGCAAGCTGGGTTATTTGCGTGCCAACGTTGAATTCGCCCTGAAACACTCGGAAATAAAAAAACCTTTCCGCGAATATCTAAAAAACTTAAAAATAAAGTAAAATGAGAAAATACTTAATAATCGGCGCCCTCTTTCTCGCCATCGTCGCCCCGCTGGCGCTTGCTTTTATATACCGCGGGAATAAAGTTACGCCCAAATCCGTCACTCTCAATTACTGGATTGTCGAAGACGACCCGACAGACTACGCCGCTGTCGTCCAAGCCTATCAGGCGGTCCACCCTTATGTAAAATTTAATTTTGTCAAAGTCAAGCTTGAGGATTATGAAAAGAATCTGATCAACGCCCTGGCGAGGGATGCCGGTCCCGATATTTTTTCTTTGCCTAATACCTGGCTTAAAAAATACCAGGATATAATTCTGCCGCTGCCCAACCAAACAAGAGTCGCTTGGTACGAGACTAAAAAAAACATTATAGGGCAATCAGTCAACGTAAAATATGCAACCAGCGCTTCAATTAATTTGGCTGAGTTGAGCAGCAATTACATCGATGTGGTCCAAAAAGACGTGGTCTTGACTGATTCAAGCGGCCTGGCCAAAATTTACGGCCTGCCCTATAGCGTCGACACTCTTGGGCTTTATTATAACGAAGACCTGCTGAACAATGCTCACCTGCCCGCCCCGGCCAAAACCTGGCAGGAACTGGTCATTCAATGCTCAAAACTGACCCTTCTTGATCAGCAGAATAATATTTTACAGTCCTGCATCGCCTTAGGCCTTTCTTCGAACATCAAAAACTATTTTGACATTCTTTCCCTTATCATGATGCAGAACGGCACACAAATGCTTACCGCCGACGGAAAAAAGGTTTCTTTCAGCCAGGGTGTTGAAGCCGGCGACCTGGGTGTCCGAGCCCTGGATTTTTATACCGGTTTTACCGATCTAAACAAGGAAACTTACTCCTGGAACAGCAAACAACCGGAAAGCTTGGACGCTTTTATAAGCGGAAAATCCGCTTACTATCTGGGCTACTTGAGCGAGAAAGAACTGATACAGGCAGGCGCCCCGGGCTTAAACTTAGGCATTACAGAAATATTCCACATCAATATCGACGGCACGGACAGAGTGCTGAATCCAGCCGGCAATCCTGTCCAAATCAACTACGGCGGTTATTGGGTGGAAACCGTGGCGAAAAAAACCAAAGCGCCGAATGAAGCCTGGGATTTTATCCAGGTCCTCGCCCGGGAAAAAAGAAACATTACCTACGTGGCCACCACCGGCAAAATCTCGCCGCTGAAATCTGTCCTCCAGGAACAGATCAAAAATCCCGATCTTCAGGTCTGGGCCAACCAAGCACTGACCGCCCAAAGCTGGTATAAGGGTCGCGACGCCTCCCTTGCCAAGGACTATTTTAAAGAAATGATCGATTCCGTCGCCTTGGAAGAAGCCGACCTTGGCCAGGCCATCAATTTGGCCGCTCAAAAAATCGAAAAAACTCTATAATATATTAAAATGAGAAAATACCTTAAATTACATTTATTTGGGCTTATCATACTGGCGATTTTACTCCCCCTCAAGGGCCGGGCCTTAACACTCCCCAAGCTTTTGCCGGATTGCGACCAAACCACCTACCAGGTGCAAACAGGCGGCAAGATCCCTTGCCAGGAAAACGCCACAACAAAAGAATGCGTCCTAGCCAGCGATTACAGCGAAAGCGATAATGGCAAAATTTCTGGCACCTACATCAACAGACCGTGCGGGTTTGAGGATTTTGTCGCGTTGCTGGCCAATGGCTTCAGTATCGGCATCACTGCCGTCGCCCTGGTCACCCTCTTTTTCTTTATCTGGGGGGCTTTTGGCTATATTTTGGCCGCCGGCAGCCAGGAAAAAATCCAAAAATCTACGGCCACTATCAAGGGGGCGGTCACCGGCATGCTCATCGTCCTGGGCGCCTGGCTGATCATCAATTTTGCCGTCGGCGCCCTGCTCGGCCCGGAAAAACAGGGTCAAATCTTCGGCCAGCTCTGGTGGCAAGGCACCGATTGCCATCAGACCATGAACAAAGACTGCGCCAGGAACGCCCTTCAATACGGCTGCGGCGGCATTAAAAATTCAGCCACTGACCGATATGTGCAGAGCCTGCAAAAAACTTTAAATGGCCGCGGTGATTGCGCTTGCGGTGATGTCGACGGATGTTTTGGCGAACAAACCAAAGAATGCGTAACAAGCTTTCAGTTGGCGAATAGCATACTCGGTTCTGACTTAAAACCGACGGGCATCGTTGATGATGCCACCTGGGCGACCATCGAGGCCGGCGGCATGTGCCTGGCCGGGTCAGGCGATTTATTGAAAGGCCTGCCCCAACCGGGCGACCTTGCTCCCACGACTTGTTGTGTCCCAAACAGAACCATCTGCCCTGAATGCAGCTGTTATGATTCGACTGACAGTACTTGCGCCGGCCGGACAAAAGGCGCCAATGCTTCTTATCACGCTGAAGGTTCTAAGTGTTTGAATACCGGCGCCTGCGACTATGGCTGTTGCATTCCTGACGTATCTCTTCTCACAACAGAGTGCACGATGACCACTCGTTCAAAATGCACTTTAGCCGGGCAAACATTTAGTGCCGGAACATCCTGTCTTGACATCCCTAGTTGTCTTTTTCGTCTTTGTGTTCGGAGTAACAATGAATGTTTGATACAAAGACTTGTTTGCCCCGCTGGCTATACCCCGACTGGCAGCTCCTATACAAGCATACAGATGACAACTAACGTAAAAGATGATTTAGAAACGTGCAATTATGGCACCTGCGTCAAACAAAAAGACGCGACTAACTACAGCTGCAACTGGATGCCGCGGAGTAAATGTAATGATATCTCGGGCGCAGAATTCTATTATAACGAGAGACCGAGTAATTCTCAGACAAGCGGTGACATAGACGGCAAATATTGCAACGCCTCTTATCCTTTATAAAAATTATATAAATAATTTTATGAAAACAAAACTCATTGTTATTTTCATCCTCTTGGCCTTTGTTTTGCCACTGGACTGCTACGCCGTCAAATTGGAAAATCCGCTGTCCTGCGACACGGCGAACTGCCTCTTAGAGAATTTGATCCGCATCATTCTCGGTCTGGTCGCCATTTTTGCCCTGGCGATGTTCATCTGGGGCGGCATCCAAATTTTGGGCTCGGGCGGCAATCCGGAACGGGTCAAAAAAGGCAAAGATACTTTAGTCTGGGCGACCATTGGAATTGTTGTTATCTTAGGCAGCTGGGCCTTCCTTAACTATGTATTGCAGATTTTTACCAGCGCCACCAGCTAGAATTTGACAATTTTTTTATTCTGTGTTATGATAATTTAATTAAGAAGGAGGAAGCGTTTAATTAACTAACTAAAAAGCAAAAAACTATGAAAAAAATCGCATTAGTCGCCACGACGGTCCTTGCTTTCGCTTTGCCGTTTGTCGCCATGGCCCAAACGCCGCTCTCCATTGAGAATATCGGCGGCACCCTGGGCTTAGGCACCGCTGATCTGAAGGCCAGCGTTATCAACATCCTTCAATGGATTTTGGGCCTGCTCGGCCTGATCGCCGTGGTCATACTCGTTATCGCGGGCTTTATGTGGATGACCGCCGCCGGCAATGAAGACAAGATCGATAAGGCCAAGAAAATGATTTCTGGCGCAGTGATTGGCATCATTATCATCTTGCTCGCCTGGGCGATCATTATTTTCGTGGTCAATACGACCAGAGACGTCACCGTCTAGTAAAAGTAAAAAACAATAAAATATATCTTTTACCGAAAGGGGGTGAAAACTATGAAAAAAATCGCATTAGTCGCCACGACGGTCCTTGCTTTCGCTTTGCCGTTTGTCGCCATGGCCCAAACGCCGCTCTCCATTGAGAATGTCGGTGGCACTCTGGGCTTAGGCACCGCTGATCTGAAACAAAGCGTTATCAACATCCTTCAATGGGTTTTGGGCTTACTCGCTTTAATCGCTGTCATTATGATCATCATTGGTGGTTTCCAATGGATGACCGCCGCCGGCAATGAAGAAAAGATTGAAAAGGCCAAAAAGGTCATTTCAGCCGCTGTGATTGGTTTAATTATCATCTTGCTCGCCTGGGCCATTGTCATCTTCGTCGTCAACACGACTACGAATGTCACTACCTAACGACTAATTAAACTTCAAATATCACCCCGCCCCGCCATAAATGGCGGGGCGGGTTTGTTTTCTTTTTATTTTTAAGATAGAATAAAATAAGATAAACTAAAGAAAAAATGACCACCCGCCAAGATATTTTTTCACGCCTGGTAATTACGGGAAAAACCTGGAGTGAACGGATTAAAAAACATTCTCGCCCAATCCTCTGGATTTTTATTATCTCCTATATTATTTTATTCTCCGGTTTTTGCCTCTATAAATACTTCACCTACAATTATATCGGTTTGGATCTGGCGATTTATAACCAGGTTTTTTTTAATTCCAGCCAAGGAGATCTTTTCAGCCTGACCATCCATCCTCATTCGTACCTGGGCGATCATTTCGAACTGATTATTCTTTTTTTTCTCCCTCTCTATTTTTTAATTAAAAGTCCGGTCAGTCTGCTCATCCTTCAAACCGCCGTCCTTGCTTTCGGCGCCTATCCCCTCTATTTAATCGCCAGAAAAAAACTTGGTGAAAACTTAAGCTTGCTTTTAGGCTTACTTTATCTTAGCAATGTTTTTGTTCAAAACACCAACTCCTATGAATTTCATATTTTGCCTTTTGCCATCCCGCTGTTTTTTCTTTTTTTCTATTATTATTTGGAAGAAAAATTTGGCTTATTTTTGCTGTTTTTGATTCTTACTTTGTTGGTGCGGGAAGATGCGGCGTTGGTTGTTTTAGCTTTTAGTTTTTTTGCCTTAATAGAGAAAAAATCATGGAAATGGATTGTCGTACCTTTTGTTATTGGCTTGGCCTGGTTTATTTTCGCCACTAAAATCACCGGCTATTTTTCCGGTTATGGCCAATATAAATTTATCCTGTATTACGGCTGGCTTGGCCAAGACTTAAAAAGCATCATATTAAATTTCTTCGGGCATCCCTGGTTGGTTTTAAAACACCTATTTTCCGGGGATAATATCGTCTTTTTAGCCGGGCTTTTTCTTCCTTTCGGCTTTTTGCCGTTGATAAAAATAAAGTATCTTTTGCCTGTCGCCTTGATCATTTTTCAAATCCTCATGCTCGGCTCGGGTGGCCCCCTTGCTTTGGAAATTCACTATACTTCTCTGATAATCCCTTTTCTTTTTATCGGCCTGGTCTTCGCTCTGGAAAAAATTCTATATCGGCCGAATAAGGGCAAGCTGTTGGCAATCCTGCAAAAGGAGAGGTCGATTTTTCTCACGATCGTGGTTATTATCGCCGTCTACTCTTCGCTTTATGCCGGCTCGGCATTTTGGCTGGCCAAGGATTTTTTTGGTTATCCGAAGATCAAAGAGGAGGTACGTCTGAGAAACGATTTTGTTTCGCTTATTGACCGTGACACGCCGGTCGCCACCGGCTTTCAATTTATTCCGCGGCTTTCCGGTCGGGAAAAAATTTATTCGCTGCACTACCAGTATTTGGGAAAAAAACAATACTCGTCGCAAGACTACCGAATCCCGCCAGACGCGCAGACGCTGCTCTTTGATTTTTCTGATTTTAACTACTACCATTACTTGTACCGCGAGGATGACGAGAATAATATCGGGGGCGCCCAAAGAATGCGCGAGTTAATCAGCGCTAATGATTTTTGCCTTAACCGTTATCTTGGTAAATTTCTCCTTTACACAAAAGACTGCCTTGGGGCCGAAAGTAGTCCTTACGCCGTCATAAAAAAATTGCCCGCCCAGGCCACCTCCAGTAATATTGATTTTAACAATGCCGTAAAATTAGCCGGCCTTAAACAATCGGCAATAACCACCGAATCGATCAATGATCATGCTTACCGCTTGCTACCGCTTTCTCTTTACTGGCGGAGCGAGAAAAAAATCAGCCGCGATTATCAAATGACGGTGAAATTGGAACAAAATAGCAAAATTGTTTGGCAGGATAACTATCCTCTCTCCGCCTTCTACCCCACTCACGACTGGCTGGCCGGCGAATTGATCGAAGTGAATTATAAATTTTTGATCCCCGCCTCTGTCACTCCCGGCGATTACCAGTTAAAAATTTCCCTGTACAATACTGAGGGCAAGATGGGCTTGAGTAAAGATAAAATATTCCGGCCGTTTATCAAAAAATCAGACAAATTGGGGGAAATTACGCCCCTGTGGATAACTTTATAATCCCATCAAAAACCCGGGGATACCCCCCCCTATTTAAGGCGATTAATTATTTCACCTTATAAATTGCAACTTCGCCGCTTTTAAACACCGGGTTCAAATAATTCTTAGTGGCAGGATTGAAAATCCCGGCTGTATTTTTATAATCAACAGAGATAAAATTGTTCGCAAATAGATAGGTTATTTTGTTATTTTTTAAGAATTGCTCTTTTTCAGCATCGCCCGTATTGCTTTCGAAAAACCATTTGGCTATTTCTCTTTTTTTGGCGAAATCAAGGGTTTCCACCGAGTGGCCGATGTAGATTCTTTTGCCGGTAAAACCGGCGATAAAAGAGCTGGCGATGACATCGCTAAACACGACGTCTTGAGACGTTAAATTTTGTTTCATCCATTTAAAAGCTTCGCCGAACCCTTTGTCCAGATAAACATATTGCGGCGGGTCGCGAAATTCGGCGCTGGTATAAAGCGAGAGGTCCTGGGCGACCACATGGAAGTTGGAAAGCCCGAATAAAAGAACAATCAGGCTGACAAATATAATTTTATAGCCGGACGAATCAATGGCCGGTTTTTTGCGCTTAATAAATTCCCAGAAATATTGAAGGCCCCAAAAGGCGAACAAACACAAAGGTATCTGCCACCCTTCGGTCAACCTTCTCTGAAAAGTAAGCGGAGCGAAAATAAGGAAAAACTGGGCGATTAGCCAGGTCGCCAAAAATATATGCTTGTTGCTTCTGGGCTTTTTATACCATAGGCCGATTAAAGCAAAGGGCAAAATGAGACCGTAACTGATCAAAAAAACCCAGAAGCGGTCAGTTTGGCAAATGTTTTGCGCCGCCCGCCCGGCGGCCACCGGATCATAAATGACCAATAAAAACTGGTAAATAACCGCGGGCGACGTTAAAAGCAAAAAAACAAAGTACTTCGTGATATAAGGCCGCAATAATTTTCCGGCCCGCCATGAAGCGACAAAAATATAAGCCAACGGCACGGCCAAAATAGTCGGCAGATGAAAAGGATGAAAAAACATTAAGATCAAACTCGCGATGCCGGCGAAAAATAGAGAACGCCAGCTGCCTTTTTCAAAGGATTTAAAAAGAAAGAGGAAGATAAAAATTATCAGCGCGGTCGCCGCGATGAAATGCGGCGTGTGGTAGAGGGTCAAAAAATTATATCCTTCGGATACCCAAAGGTCCATGGGATAAAGGGACAAGGGCAGGGACGGGCCGTACCAGTGATTAATAAGCGGCAGGAAAAAACTGCCCAGACCCGAGGCAAAGACAGAAAAAAGGAACCCAAGGCGCCGCCGGGCCGGAGACTTGATGAAAAAACTGATGAAGAGATACAAAACAAGAGCAAAGGGGAAAATTAAAAAGGCGCGCGAGGCCTGCAGGGTGGCAATTGAAGGCAAATGGAAAAATCTGCCGAACAAGCCCACGGTCAGCCATAAAGGGTTAAAATTAAACGGGCGATGCTCTTCCCCGGTAAAAAGATCGGTAAAAATAAAACGGCCCTGATTTACCTGTTCAATATAAGAATAATAAACGTTATAATCCCCGGGCCCCAGGGAATGTATGCCGGGGAAAAATTTATCCGCCGGCGTAATCAGATAGCCGTAAATGTAAGGGATTGTCGTGACAAAAATTAAGATCAGGCTTATTTTAATGACAAAAAACCACTCCTTTTTATTGATTGCGGGAAAATATCCTCTCATAGCCCAACCTTATTATTGTTTAAAACCGTTTTGTCCGTTTTTTCGGCCTCGTTATGCGTCATTTTTTCCTCAACTAAATAGCCGGCCAGAAAAATAAGGGAAAGATAGGAGATATAGTTGTCGTTAAAAAAACGGGAAAAAAACCAAAAAACAAGCAGAAAAAGGCCGTAATTAATAAAGAGGGCTGACAAATTATTATTCTTCATTTGCTTTTTGATCAGAAAATAAAAAAGCGGCAGGCCGAAGAAAGCCTGAAAAATCCAAAAAGGGAAATAACTCCAGGGGCTTGGCATAAATCCCGCCAGATAGAAAAGGCGGGAAAAACCATAACCGATCGCGGGAAAATTGGAGGCGATGCTGCCGGCCGGATAACGGTAGATGTCATCGATAAAATCATCAAAGCCCCAGATGAGAAAAGGCGTAAAGATGGCCGCCGCCAGCAGGAAAAACGGGATGAGCTTTTTAAAAATGCCCCTTATTTTATCCAAAAATGCCTTCATTGGATTTTCGGCAAAATACAAATAGAAAAAATAAAAGGGCAGGATCAACCAGGCAGACTGTTTGGAGACGCAGGCTAAGGCCAGCATGCCGGCCGACCAATAATATTTCTTTTGTTTCAATAAATAAAGAGAAAAAATCAGCCAGAAAAAAACAAAAATATCGTTAAAACCATGCACTAAATGGCGGGCAAAGATCGGATTAAAGGCAAAAATAATCAAACCGATCAATTTTTTGTCTTTTTCTTCCGGAAGCTTGTAGATAAAAAACAGGCTTGCCATGAACAATAAACCATAGACCATTCTCTGGTCGAAAAAACCGGCGATCTGTTTTATTACCGCCTGGAAAGGCAGGGAAAAAACCGGCAAGAACGGCAGATAAACATAGTGCGTCCAGGCCGGATTCTCCCTTTCCCCGCCGCTGTAGGTATCAATAAAATGGCCGAAAGGCGTATTCCGATAATCGGCCGCGTAAGGGTCAACCCCTTGAGCCAGGAATTTGCTCGCTTCCTCGGTCTGCACCGCTCCGTCATGCGTGTAATGAATGTCCGCTCCTTGTCGGCGTAAAATGATCTGGTGAACAAGCGAGAATAAAACCAAAGAAACAATCAAAACAAGAATGATCGCTAATTTAATATAATGTTTTTTTCCGTCCCCTATTTTTGACTGGCTTATAAAATAATAGGAAACGATCCCGCTAAGGGCCATAAAGGCCAAAAAAAGGCTGGACAATTTTATCCAATTCTCCTGAATGACAAAATAAAAAACCAAAGAAAAAAGCAGGATAAAATCAAGTCCGATTGTCTTTTGAGATGAGTTAACCATAATTTGAAACTGGTTCCTAGCCTACGGACTTATTTGCCGTTTTACCCTCTTGTCCACCTGCCTCGATTAGATAGGCCACCGGCAAAAAAAGCGCCATATAAGTGTAATGATTAATGAAAATATAGCGGGAAAAATACCAAAAAACCAGTAAGGTTAATAAGTAATTTGTGATCACATTTTTAAGCGAATTATCTCTGTATTGTCTTATGAGACAATAGACAAATACCGGTAAAGCGAAGATAACCTGCCAAATAATAAATGGGTAGTAATCATTTACCGTAGGAACTAACCGTAAAACACTGAAGATCAGAGCGGAAAAACCTCGCCCGTGTATCGGATAGCTTTGGGCTGACTTACCGGTTTGATAATCAAGGACATCGTTGATGAAATCCTTTGGGCTCCAAAAATAAAAAGGCAGAACTACCGCTGCCGCCAAGGTCACTAAGATTAAAAGGGAAAGAATCGTCTTTTTTCTTCTTTCCGAAGAAAAATAATAGTCATTTTTGAAAAGATACAATAAATAAAAAGGGATAAAGAATAAGACGCTTTGTTTGCTCGCGGCCGCGACGCCCAAAAACACGACCGACCAGATAATTCGTTTTTCCTTTAAAAAATGAAGGCTGGCGAGGAGTAAAAGGAGAGGCTGTAAATCATTAAAGCCAAAATATATTTTATCAAAAAAACCGGGGAAAAAGAAAAAAGTTATTAATAACAACTGGCGATAGCGCGGATTTCTTGTCAATCGGTAAACAACGAACAAAAGGCCAAGGAGCACAAAGACATAGAATATCCGGTGGTCATACCAGTGAAATACCGCGGTAAAAAGCTGGTAAAAGGGTACGGCCACGAGAAATTGCCCCGGCAGATAGGCGTAGGTAACCAAAGCAGGATTTGGCACCAATAATTTTTTGTTGATTTCGATATATCGATAATAATCCGTTAAATTCAGCGGAGTGTTATTATAACTCAACTGATAGGGATCTTTTCCTTCCAGAAAATACTTTATGGTGTATTTAGACTGAACAATTTCATCGTGTATCATCAATCCTTTAGTGTCAATAACTTCTGAAGGTCGGCAAAATATGCTCAACAAATACCCACCTATAAAGATCAAGACCATCGAGATAACTAACTTAAGCTTCTTTTGGCCCATATTATCGCGGTGGAGCAGAATATCTTTTTTGAAATATGTAAGGATATCGTACCCGATATAAAGGCTCAAGACTAGAAGAACCAATGCCGCTAATAGGTAATAGACCCCATGATAGTAAAAAAAATACGGATAAATTTGAGAAAAGGAAAGCGTCGATAAAAAAGTAAAAAGCCAGGTGTCAAGCGCGAAAAATCGAAAAACATCCCGATAAACCTTCAAATAACTCTTTAGCCTGGCGGAAATATTTATTGACATATAAATAAAAAAGGAGATTTATTGTTTCGGACTGAATGTCTTCAATTAACCTGGTATAAATATACCTCATTATCTTCGTATACCAGGCCGAAATTTTTCGTTTGGGAAACAAACCGGTACATGCCGCCATGGTCTTTTTCAATCACCAGATAGCTAGCCTTGAATTCATTTTTTACCACTTCATACAAATCAGGCACTTCTTTACCGGTAGTTAAATCGACCCACTTCCAGTACAGGTCCTTATTATATTCATACATGAAGGTCGGGTCTAAGCCTACGATATAATAGTTGTGCGAATTATGGTAAAAAAGCACGGGAAAATCATCCCAGTCGCTGTGAATAACGATCGTGCCGGCGGCGCTGTTTCCAATAAGCCACTGGGAAACCTGGTAATATT
Organism: Patescibacteria group bacterium; assembly: GCA_041649715.1. GTDB lineage: Bacteria > Patescibacteriota > Patescibacteriia > JAXHNJ01 > JAXHNJ01 > JBAZMP01. The sequence goes on along the minus strand of JBAZMP010000002.1, from coordinate 35,904 downwards.
TATTAAAAGGGATGCCGTTGCTTAAGTCCCTCCTTTGGGCCTTAAAGTCGCGGACAATGATGACGGGCAGAATAATGCCGAGATAAAGGATGAACAGGGAAATGAATAATTTTGACCATATATTTTTAAAATAGGCGGATTTAAAAGCCGATAGATACTTTTTAAAATTCAAGTGGGCTAGAGAATCGCGCAGGGAGACGCTTGCGAAAAGCAGGGCGAAAGGAACGTAATACTCGACGTACCGCCTTGATTTGAGGGTAAAAATAAAAAACAGGATATAGATGAAAAAAAGCGTGAAAGAAATTTTTGATTGTCTTTTTATGCAGATAAAAAATAAAATCAGAGCAATCACTAAAATGACGGAAACCGACATGGTGTCGGTAATTAAATCGAAAAATTTGTAGTGATACCACTCCCCGCCTACTCCGATTATTTTTGAGTAGTTTATGATACCGATCTTGATCAGCTGGTGGTAGTAAAAGCCGAAATTTTTGGGGAAATAAGGATTGACCACCAAACCAGCAATTAGCCCGAGCAGTACCGCCAGGAATATTTTTAAATTATTTCTTTTTTTCTCCCTGAAGCGGTGCGAGCGCCCCAGGAGAGCGAATATCTTTTCCAGGAAACGGTGAGGCTCGTTTTTTTTCCACCAGCGGTCATATACAAGACCGACAAATAGATAGATCAAAGTCGCCGCCATAATGAGAATGAAACCGCCGTAAAACCAGACATAAAGAAAAGAAATGAAAAAAAGCCATTTTGGCCGGCGGCTAAAAATAAAATAAAGCCCTAATATCAGAAAAATCAGGGAAACGCTCGGCGCTTTGGCCAGGCTGATCCGAAAAGTGAACGGATTAATAAGCAATAAAATGAGGGAAAATAAATAGGCACCCCTTACCTGCAAACGCCGGAGGAGGGCGTAAAAGACGAGTATTAATATCGTCCCTAAAAAAACGGTCGCCAGTTTTATGCCCACCAAAGGGTCAAAAAAAGTGACAAAAGGGATCAGAAAAATATGATAGAGAAAATGCTGATCCGTATAACTATCCCTTAGAACGGTGTCCTGGAGCCAGGGAAAATGCGTCGATACTCCCTGATCGCGGATCAGAAGACTGGCTTTGGCGTGGTAGAAAGAATCCGGATCGGCAAAGGTGGCGCTGTACTGAAAATATGAAAAAACTAAAAAGGCGATTATTGCCAAAATTACGAAAGAAAACCAAAACCAATTTTTCGCTAAAGATTGGTATATTTTCTCTATTTTTTTCATACTCACAGTATATCATTTTCAGGCTTGTTTAGCCAAAATAAAAAACTCCTGGCCAAGCACGGAAGCCGGGAGTTTTATTGCTTATAATATTATTTTTTGGCTAATTCCCTTTTTAAGAAATCCACCCAGGGGATCAAGGAGGGATTTTCCTGATTTAACATCGCCAGGTAAAAACTGGCAAAGCCGCCGAAAAGCATCAGCCATAAAGCCTGGCTAAAGCGGTCGCGGCCCTTGGCCACAAGCGTAGTCGCTTCCAGTTTCTTCTTTGCCAGTATTTTCCTGGTGACCGAAAAACGCTTTTTTACCGCGGGCGAATCGAGGTTTGATTCCAGAAGCAAAAAAGTAAATTGGCGCAAAACCGTTGGATGGGTCAAACCTTCCAAAAGATGGTGATTTAATTCGGGCAAGGCGTAAAAACTGACGTAATTCTTGGCATTTTCATTGATCTGATTGGCCAAGACATGAGCGCTGCCCAAAAGAGAATTGCCGGAAAAAATAACCGGGACTTTTCTGAAAAAACGGTAAGCGATCTGTTTAGCGGGATTATTTCTGGCCGCTATTGAAAAATCATTGATTGACGACTCCAAAAAACCGATGGCTGACTCTATTTCTTTTTCCGATATTCTTAATATATTCAGTTTTCTAAAAATCTCCGTTTGGCTGATGACCGAGTAACCGAGACCCAGACGGGGCTGGCCAGAAGGATTAAAATTAGGCGTAAAAATATAGGCCGGCAGACGACGGTGCCGGGCAAAACCCGCTAATTTTCCGCCGGCGGAAATAACTAAAAGTTTAGACCCCCGCTTCAAAGCGGCGCGGCAGGCAACCAATGTTTCTTCGGTATTGCCGGAATAGCTGGAAGCAACGACCAGACTATCCTTATCCACGTAATCGGGCAAGTCATAATCCGCATTGATATTAAGAGGCACTCTTAAACGGCTCGCAAAGACATTTCGGATCAGGTCGCTGCCCAAACCCGAACCGCCCATGCCGCAAACAAGGATGTTTCTGACCCGGCGGTATTCAGCCGGAAATTTTAAATTTTTTGTTTCTTTCTGCGCTTGGCGGCATTGTTTAGGCAGCTGCTCTAAGGAAGACAAAACTTTTCCGGAGTCGTATTTTTGAAAAATATTTTTGTTTTCCAACTTTTTCATATTTTTTATTATATCTGAATTCACTCTAGCAAAGGACCGCAAATTAAGCAAATGCTGCTGAAGTTTTACTTTGACTTGAAACGTAAAAAATGTTATATTATAAGCACTCTAACCTTATTTTTTTAATGGTAAAAAATGTCCGGCCACTCCAAATGGAGACAGATAAAAAGGCAAAAGGGCGCTTCTGATGAGAAGAAAGGCAAAATATTTTCTAAACTGATCCGCGCCGTGACCATTGCCGCTAAAGAAGGCGGGGCAGACCCGGCGGCCAATTTTAAATTAAGATTGGCCATAGAAAAGGCCCGAGCCGCCAACATGCCCCAGGACAATATTGAGCGGGCGGTCAAAAAAGCCACCGGAGAAGGAAGCAGCCAGCTGGAATCAATCATGTATGAGGCCTATGGACCGGGTGGCATCGCCCTTTTAGTGGAAGCTCTATCCGATAATCGCAACCGGACAACGAGCGAAATAAAGAACATTCTGGCGAAAAATAACGGCCGCCTAGGCGAGGCGAATTCCGTAAGGTGGCTCTTTGAAGAAAAGGGCGTTATCATCGTCGATCCGGAAAGCAAAAGCAAGGACGAAATAGAGTTGGTCGCCATTGACGCCGGAGCCGAAGACATTCAGGCGGACGAAAACGAAATAACCGTCATCACAAATAAAGAAGACTGCCAGAGCGTGAAAAACAAGCTCGCGGAAAAATATAAGATCACGGCCGCGGAAATCCAGTTGGTGGCGAAAAACAAGGTGGAGATTGAATCGGAAAAAAAATGGCAATCAATACAAAATCTGATTGAAAGTCTTGAGGAGCAGGAGGACGTGAATCAGGTTTATACTAATATCGCATAACTATGATTATTCTAGGCATTGACCCGGGGCTGGCCCGGACCGGCTACGCCATTCTTAAAACCGATGGATTAAAAACTTTGAATATTGTCTACGGCTGCCTGACCACGGAAACCAAAACCCCCTTGGAAAAAAGGCTGGAAAAAATTTCCAGAGAGCTAAAAAAAATCATTAAAAAATATAAGCCGGAAAGAATCGGAGTGGAATCGCTATTCTTCGGCCAAAACACCAAAACCGCCCTTTTGGTCAGCCAGGCGCGGGGCGTGGTTTGTCTCGCGGCGGCGGAAGAAAAAATCCCTTTGTTGGAATTTACGCCCCTGCAAGTCAAGCAAACGACCACCGGCTACGGTAAAGCCGACAAGGGCCAGATGCAAAAAATGCTAAAGGCAATTTTCAATTTAAAGGCCGTGCCCACGCCTGATGACGCGGCTGACGCTCTGGCCATCGCCTATTGCTGTATGCAAAAAAAATCTTACACCTGATTATTTTTTATGCCCCTAGATAAGAAAAAAATCAGCCAACTGATTGAAAGCTCCGCAAGGGTTTTCAATGATTGCGCCCTGGAAAACGGCGCGATCGTGGCTGCCAACACGGATAAAACCTATTATCCGCGCCAAGCGGCCAATTACCGTTATGTTTGGCCGCGCGACGCCTCTTTTGTCTGTGTCGCGGCCAAACATCTAAATATTGAAATACAAGAAAAATTCCTGGATTGGCTTTTCACCAAACCCGAGGATTTCAAAAAGGATAAATTGCTTTACGCCAATTATTCGACGAACGGGCGCGTCGCTTCCATGGGCGCCCAATTCGAGCCCGACCAAATGGGCACCGTTTTATGGATGGTCTATTCTAATTTTAAGACGGATTTAAAAAAAGCCTTAAAATACAAAGACCTGATCAAATGGCTGGCCGAAGGGCTTTGCGCGGCCTGGAACAAAAAATATTTTTTGCCCAATACCCTTGATCTCTGGGAAGACGGTTACCGAAAAACTTCTTCGGTCATGGAAAATAATTTTACCTATTCCCTGGCCGCCTGCGCCAGAGGACTGCTCTGCGCTCACCAGATTCTGCCCAATAAAGCCTGGGAGGCGGTCGCCCGGCAGATGATCCGCGAGATAGAAGAAGCCTACAGTCTATCCGATGAATATTTTTATCGTAACGCGGGAAAAATTTCCGACAAAAATATTGATGCTTCGCTCCTGGGCCTTGTTTACCCTTTCGAAATCATTGAGCCGGACGACAAGAAAATAAAAAATACCGTCCAGAAAATCGAAGAGAATTTGGTGGTTGGGGGCGGCGTTCATCGTTTTCAATTTGATTATTTCGACTCAGAAGGTACCGCCTGGGAAGGCGGCGGCGCCTGGCCGATTTTGAACTTTTGGCTGGCGATTTATTGGGTGCTGGCCGGCAACAAAAAAAAGGCTCTCGCCTATTACACCTGGGTACTGGATAGAGTGGAAAATTATATCCCCGAGCAGATTTTTCCGGATTTCCGAAAAAGCATCAATCCCTTGGCCTGGAGCCACGCCATGTTTGTCATCGCCAGTCGCTATTTGGGTATTATTAAATAAATAATTATGAATAAACCGCTCACCATCTTAATGGCCACGGCCGAAATCGCCCCTTATGCCCGCACCGGCGGTCTGGCTGACGTCTGCAACGCCCTACCAAAAGCCTTGGTCCACCTCGGACAAAAAGTGATCGTGGTCATGCCATACTACGGCTTTATCCGCAACCAGAATTTAAAGATCGAAGAAATCGGCGAGGACAATATCACTATTAATAAAAACAATTATCATATCAAATACCGGCGCACTTTTTTTACCCCCGAAATTCCCATCTATTTTATTTATAATTGGCAACTGTTCAATCGCTCAAGATTATATAACTACGCCGATGATAACTTAAGATTCTTGTTTTTTGACCTGGCGGTTTTAAAAATGATCGAGAAGTTCAAACTTAAAATTGACGTTATCCACTGTCAGGACTGGCACGCCGGGCTAATTCCCAACTATCTGGCGAAAAAATTCCGCGCGGAGATCGGCTATTCAAAGATAGCGACTCTTTTTACCATCCACAACCTTCCTTTTCAGTTCCAGCAGAATTGGTGGACAATTCCCAAAAAACTGGTCGATGACGGCCATCACCTTCCGCCCGTAAAAAAGGAGGGTGAAATAAAAAATATAAATTTTACGAAAAGAGCCTTGTTAAACGCCGACATAATCAACACGGTTAGTGAAAGATACGCCAAGGAAATAATGACCCCGGAATTCGGCCAAGGTTTGCATCGGATATTACGGGCCCGGAAAAAGGATGTCTTCGGCATCATCAACGGGATAGATTATAATGTGTATAATCCCCTTTTTGACCCCTATATCCGGCATAAATACGACTGGAATTCTTTGGACAAAAAGAAAAAGAACAAGCTTCTCCTACAGAAAGAGATGAAGCTAAAAGTAGACCCGGACATCCCTCTGATTGGTCTGGTGCACCGCCTGACCGAACAAAAAGGGTTTGATCTAATTCTCCGCCTTATGGATTTTCTTCTGAAAATGGACATTCAATTCATTGTCGTTGGTTCGGGGCAAAAAGAATATATCAATTCCTTCCGCAAGCTGAACCGCAAATTCCCCCGGAAAATCGCCATCTCTTCCCCTTTCACTGATAAAATGGCGGCGCGGGTTTATGCCGGCTCAGACATGTTCCTGATGCCCTCACGCTATGAACCCTGCGGCATCTCCCAGATGATCAGTCTGCGTTACGGCTCCATCCCGATTGTCCATGAAACCGGAGGGCTGTCCGACACCATCACCGACTTTGACCCCCGCAAAGAAAGAGGCAACGGTTTCGTCTTTTCCCGTTTTATAAAAGAAGATTTTTTGGCGGCCATCATCCGGGCCCTGGTCAATTACAAATACCGAAAAACCTGGGAACATCTCACCTGGCAGGCCATGCGCCTTTCTTATTCTTGGGAGATCCCCGCAAAAAAATACCTCGCTCTCTACTATTTGGCGATTAAAAAACTCCGCGAGAAAAAAACAAGCTAAATTTATGATCTGGATCAATTTTTTCCATATTTACCAGCCGCCGGACTGGGAAGAGGCCACTATCCGGAAAGTAACCCGCGAATGCTATGGCCCCTTGCTCGATATATTGAAAAGAAATCCCTCGGTAAAAATAACCCTAAACATCAGCGCCAGTTTGACCGAACAGCTGGCAAAATACGGCTACCTGGGTATCATCGAAGATCTGATTAAGCTGGCCAAAAACGGCCAAATAGAATTTACTCACAGCGCCAAATATCATCTTATCCTGCCTCTTTTCTCGGCGGAAATAATCTACCGCCAGATCCGTCTTAATGAAGAGGCGAACCGCAGATATCTCGGCTCGGCCTACAAACCTCGAGGGTTTTACGTCCCAGAGATGGCCTGGGGTAATAATCTTGTCCCGGTCTTGGAAAAATTAAAAATAAAATGGGTTATTCTGGATGAAATTTCTTATAATAAAAAAATCGGCCGAGTAAATTGCCAGCAGGGATATCAAATAAAGAATACTTCCATAAAAGTTATTTTCCGCAACCGCACCATCAGCAACTTTTTCGCTTTTGAGGCTTTGTTTGAAAAACCGGATGAATTTTGCCACAAAATCAAAGAAGATGGCCGCTGCAAGGATTTTTTGATAACCGGCATGGACGGAGAAAACTTGGGTCACCACCGGAAAAATACGGAAAAACTCTGGGAAAATCTGATTACCCGGTCGGAGGTGACCACCGACACCTGCTCGGCGCTATTGAAAAACTACGATAAATTCGAGGCCGTCGACCTTGCCCCCGCCAGCTGGTCTTCCGAAGAAGAAGATTTTTCTGAAAAAACCCCTTACATACTGTGGCAAAACCCCAAAAACCCTATTCATGTCAGACAATGGGCCCTAGTGGAAAAAATCCTGGGACTGATGGAAAAAGCGAAGAATAATAAAGACGAGAATCTATCTTACGCCCAAGAACTTCTGGATAAATCCTTGGCTTCCGATCAATTCTGGTGGGCTTCGATGCGGCCTTGGTGGAGCCAGGAAATTATCATCCGCGAGGCGGAAGAACTAGTCCGGGTTTTAGAACCTCTGAAAAGCATTTCCATCGCCGAGGTAAACGAAACCCAGAAAATGCTTGAAGAATTAGCCGGTTTGGTCCGCGAGTGGCAGGCTTCCGGCCAGGCCAAAGCCAAGGCCGAAGAATACATGCATAAGGTCGGTTTTGTCCCGGAAATGGGCGGCAAGAAGATTACCGAATAGTATAAATTATAAACTTATCAACTAATTAAGAATAACCTATGTATTGGGCCAATTTCTTACACATTTACCAACCCCCCACCCAAAAACCTTATTGGGTAAAAAAAATCGCCGATGAGTCTTACCGCCGGATTGTCGCCGAGCTAAAAAGAGCGCCTGAAGCCAAGCTCACTTTGAACGTCAGCGCGATTTTAGTGGAATTATTCGAACAAAACGGCTGCCAAGACCTCATTGATGACATAAGAATGCTTCTAAAAAGAGGACAGATCGAGCTGACGGCCAGCGCCAAATACCACCCGCTGCTGCCAAAATTACCGAAAGAGGAGGTCATCCGGCAAGTGAAGCTAAACCACGAAGCCCATAAAAAATATTTTGGCGAAGCCTTCCAGCCGAAAGGCTTTTTTCCGCCGGAGATGGGTTTTTCTCCCGAAGTGGCCAAGATCGTGGCCGGCTTAGGCTACCAATGGATTATCGTCGACGAACTTTCCTTTCCCAAGGAACAGGGCCGCGTTGATTACAGTAAAATTTACACCGTCAAGGGCACCCCGAATTTCAAAATATACTTCCGGGAGAGAAAAATGAGCTACAAGATCCTGTCCGGACAGCTCGGAACCGGCACCCTTCTTATCGACTCCTTAGGCGAAAGGCTGAAAAAGCACGAGTATTTACTGACTGCCATGGACGGCGAAACCTTTGGCCACCATCGGCCGGGTATGGAACATCTCCTTTTTGAAATGTACAAGTCAAAAAAATTAAAAACCGTCCTAATCTCAGAGCTTCCGAAATATTTTAAGGATGAAATAGCTATCACCCCCGCTTCTTCCACCTGGGCGCTAATGGAAAAAGATCTAGAAAAAAACGCCCCTTTCTCCCGCTGGGATGACCCGGGCAATTTGATCCACGAAAAACAATGGGAACTCTTTCACCTGGCCGTAAAGGCGATCAGCCAATTTGGCCGCGATCCGAACTACCAAAAAGCCCGAATGCTGCTTGACCGGGCGGTGCATTCCGATCAATTTTGGTGGGCCTCGGCCAAACCCTGGTGGAGCCTAGAAATGATCGAGGCCGGCGCCAAAGAATTGAAGGAAACCATTCAGCTTTTAGCCGGGGCGCCTGCCGCTTTGAAAGATCGGGCGCAAAAACTCTACCAGGACATTGTATTTACGGGTTTCGAATGGCAGCGTAACGGCACGGTTGAGGCCTTAAGCCGCCAGGAAGACGAGGAAGTGCGTCAAAGAAGCGATGAGGCGATCCCCGAACTGCCGAAAAAGGAAATCGACAAAATTATCAATAACCTTCGCCAGGAAATAAAAATCATGGTGAAAGGAGAAGAATACGAAAGGGCAGCCCACTTGCGCAACCGCATCGCGGAAATCAAAAGCTATCAAAAGGAAAAAAAATAATGCCGGCGGAGTTTTTCCTAAAGGTCAAAAACAAAAAATACATGCGGGCGTTTTTTGAAAAAATCGTCAAGGATTTTTTTCCGCCCGGTAGCCGCTTAAAAAACATCGAAATTTTCGATATCAGCGAATTTGAGTTCAAGAAATCCCTCAAGTACGAGCTGACTTTTAAGACGCCGGCCGGCAAGACAGACAAAAAAATATTCCGGGGCAATGTCCCTTCGCGAGACAGTCAAGATGAAATAAAAATCGCGGATTTAAGCCAAAAAATCCTCTACCGTAAGGGCTTTGCCTTCACCCCCTTTCACGTTCCGCTTTCCTTGGGATACTATCCTAAGATCAATCTGGTCCTCTACGAAGAATATCCCGGCGTCACCTTCTCAAAATATATCCGCAAAAAGCCGAAAGACCTGCTTTACCTGACCAAGCAGGCGGCTTTGTGGCTGGCCCGTTTCCACGAATTGAAGATTAAGCAGGGCAAGATCCGTTCCTTGGGCCTAATCAAAAATGAGATCGGCTATTTCAAGGAAGATTACAAGAACTATTATCCGGGAATATACGCCGCCGGCACCACTATTTTGGAAAATTCATTCCCTCTTTTTGAAGAATTGGTCTACGCGAAAAAAGATCAATTCTGCCTCACCCACGGCGACTTTAATCCGCACAATATTATCATCAATAAAAACAGTATCGGGGTAATTGATTGGGGGCGAAGCGTCATTTTTGACCCCGTCAGCGATCTGGCCAATTTAATCGCCCAGACAAATCTCATTATGTGGCGAGGGGGTTTTGACTCAAACACTGCCGTCAGCGTCAAAAAAACCTTTATCGACGCCTATTTGGGCGCCAGAAATATCAAATTTAAAGAAATAAAAGCCAGATTTCAGCTCCATGAGCTTTGGTGGATTATGCAGATCATCGCTTATACCGTTTCCGTCTCCCAAAGCCCCGAGGCGGATGAAACAATCTTACGGGCCCTTAGAAAAGCCCGGGAAATCTGCCGGGAACTTAACGTTAACACCGGAGAGAATATCTCCCCGTGGCAAAAAAAGAAGAATCTGAAAGAAGTCTTCTCCAATAAGGAAGTGATGATGAAGTTTTATAATAAAAATCTCCGCCGTTTTTTCCCGGCAGCCAAGCATATTATTGATCTGACCATTGATCAACCGGACGCCCTGTCAGAAACAAGTTTTTTAACCCGCACAAAAATAACGGTGGCCACCTTCAAAAATGAAAAAGTGGATTATTACCTGCGCGGCAACATTATTTCCCACCAAACATACATTATCCTAAAACATGTTTATGAGCATAACCAGCCGGGCTTGGTCTCGCCCCGGCCGCTATTCTTTTTCCGCAACGTTCCCTATGTTTTTTATGAGGAGACGCCGGGAACCCGTCTGCGCGAGTGGAATTTTAAGAGCCGTAATTTTTCAAACATCGTCCAAAAAATCGCCGCTACTCTTGCCAGGCTTCATCGTCTGCCCTGGCCAGCCGTCAATAAAAGAAGATACGACGAACCGAACTTTTTCCAGGATTTAAGGACCAAAATAAAAAAATATGACGCGCCAGACTATCCGATGATCAAGAAATGGCGCGATCAATATTTAAAATTGGCCAAAGCCGATCTCAAGGGGGCGAAACTCGTCCTTTCACATAATGATTTCCAGGCTTCCAATATTATCATCACGCCCGCCAATGAGGTTGCCGTGATTGACTATACCCTTTCCTGCCTTTTTTATCCCGCTTTTGATGTCGCTAATTTCCTCATTCATTTGCGGATCATGCTTGACCGCCTCCTGGTCGAAAAAAGGATAAAAACATTGCAAAACATATTTCTAGAAACGTATTATAAAAAAGCCGGGCTGAAGATCGCCAAGGAGGTGAAAAAAAACCTTTCTCTCTTTAAGGTCCGTTCAGCCTTGGATATCTGGACGATCAGTACGATGCTGATGGGCCCAAAAGATAAAAATCGGGCGCGCTATTTAATCATCCTAAAAAAGATAATCCAGGAAAATTTGGAATAATATATGGCCAAAACAAAGGTTTTATTTGTCGCCGCTGAGCTAACCCCCCTGGCTAAAGTGGGCGGACTGGCCGATGTTATCGGCGCCTTGCCGAAAAGCCTGCGGAAAAAGGGGGCGGATTCAAGAATCGTAATCCCTAAATACGGCATTATCGACGAAAAAAAATACCCCCTTAAACTGGTGGCGGACAACATCGAAGTGCCTTTTAACGGCCAGAAAGAAAAAATCAGGATTTTCGCCAGCCTCCTGCCTGGCTCCGATGTAATCGTCTATCTCATTGATCACCTGAAATATCTGGGGGCAGGCGGCGTCTATTTTGAAAAAGACGCTTCTTCGGGTGGCGCCTCCCGAGAATGCCAAAGATTCACTTTTTTTGCCCGCTGCATCCAGGAGATTTTTTCTCCGTTGAATTTTTGGCCGGATATTATCCATTGTCACGACTGGCACGTCGGTATCGTGCCGTTTTTACTGAAAGAAAGGGCAAAAAAAGACAAACTGTTTCCGAAAATGAAGATTCTTCTGACCATCCACAATATCGCTTATCAGGGCAAATATAACTATGACGAAGCGACCGCCTATTTGAACCTGAAAAAAGCGGAAGGTCCGGTAATGAAACACGATAAGAATAATCCCGTCACGATTGATTATTCCTTTTTAGGCAAATATAGCTATGACGAGGCGACAAAATATCTGAATCTGAAAGGCGACAAAAACCTGGAAGAGAAATTAAAAAAATATGACTCCGTTACTATCGACTATCTGCAACAAGCGATCGCCTATGCTGACCTGCTTAACACCGTCAGTCCGACCTACGCGAAAGAAATTTTGACCCCGGCTTACGGCGAAGGGCTGGAAAAATATCTGCTGGCCAGAAAAAACGATTTAAGCGGCATTGTCAACGGCATTGACACGGAAATATTCAACCCGAAGACCGATCCGAACTTAGCAAAAAACTACTCCGCAGTAAACCCGTCTGGCAAAATAGAAGATAAAAAAGATTTGCAAAAAATTACCGGACTGGCCATTGACGAGAACATCCCGGTTCTCGGCGTCGTCGGCCGGCTCGCCGACCAAAAAGGCCTTGATCTATTAATCCCTGTTTTGCCCGACTTGGTGAAAAGAAACATCCAGCTTGTTATTTTGGGGTCAGGCTTGTCAAAATACGAGGAAATCGCCCAGAAAATGGCCGCCGATTTCCCTAAGAACGTTTTTACCAAGATCGGATTTGACGCCTCATTGGCCCAAAAGATCTATGCCGGTTCGGACCTGTTTTTAATGCCTTCACGCTTCGAGCCCTGCGGCCTGGGCCAGCTGATCGCCATGCGCTATGGCACCATTCCTGTCGTCCGGAAAACCGGCGGGCTAAAAGACACTGTGGAAGAATTCAACCCCAAATCTGGCCGGGGCACCGGTTTCCTTTTCAAAAACTTCGACGCCAAAGAATTGCTGGCCGCTATTGAAAAATCCTTGAAAATATATCAAAATAAAAGGGCCTGGCGGAAATTGGTAAAAAATGCGATGAACCAAAATTTTTCCTGGGACCGCTCCGGCCAGGAATACCTAAAACTTTATAAAAAGCTGTATCACTAAATAAATATGGACAAAAAAACACAGTCAGAGATCAGGCAAGACTACATCAATGACCGGGCGGTGATCATCGCCCCCGGCCGGGAAAAAAGACCTCATCATTTTGAACAGGAGGGCGAAGGAAAATCCATCCCTCAAAGCGCCTGCCCGTTTTGTCCGGAAAAACTGCGAAACGTCAAGACCATCTTGACCGTCGGCCCGGAAAAAAAATGGCTGATCAAGGTCATAAAAAACGTTTTTCCCGTCTTCACCGAGGATAATCCCAAGGCCTACGGCGTGCAAGAAGTAATCGTTGAGACACCGGAACATAAACTTGAGATGTCCGAACTGCCCCTAAACCATTTTGAGAAGATTTTGGAGACCTACCAAAAAAGGACAGCCTCCATCAGTAAAAATAAAAGGTTCCAGTATTTGCTGATTTTTAAAAACAACGGCGGCCGGGCCGGCGCCTCCCTGACCCACGCCCACTCCCAGATCCTGGCCACCTCCTTTCTGCCGCCCCATATCTTGCACCGCCTGACCCGGGCAGAAGAATACAAGATCCAGATGGGCTCCTGCTATTACTGCGACTTGATTAAACAAGAGAAGAAATCGCCCCGCTTTGTCTGGGAAGACGAATATATCTCCTGTTTTACGCCCTGGGCCTCCAACTACAATTATGAGGCCTGGATTTTCCCCAAAAGGCATATTGACAATATTTCCCTGCTCAACAAAAATGAATTAAAATCCCTGGCCAAAATTTTGAAAAACATCTTGGAAAAGCTCCGCCGGTTCAATCTGCCCTATAATTACTACCTGCATCAGGCTATCCGCTACCCGCACGAGCATTTTTATCTGCGGATCTCGCCCCGCCGCAATGTCTGGGCCGGCATAGAGCTTGGCTCACGCCTGATCGTTAATTCCGTTTCCCCGGAAATCGCCGCCAAGTTTTACCGGGAAAAATAAAAACATATGAGCAAAAAAACATATTATGCCCTGCTAGCTGTTGCCTGCCTACCAAGCATTATTATGGTCGTAGGAACCGCCTCAATGGCTTTATTTGCTATGTTTTTTGATAAAGAACCAAGTGAGGGTAATGCATACGCCTTTTTACTCTGTGTAATTTTATTTATTCCTTCCTTAATAGTGCTAACTACTATATTATTTCTCTTTAAGTTTTTCCATAATCGCAATAATTCAAGAGCTATTAAAATTTGTACAATTATTATTTATGTTATAACAACTCTATTATATTTATATTATGAATTCGGCCATTTAATCTGGCGATTTTTATAATGAAAGATTTATTATATTGGTTATATTATTAATTAATCGAAAGGAAACAATATGAGAAGTCTCGCGATCTTCCTGGGCTTAGCCCTGGTTGTTTTTGTTTCGGCGCAGATAGCCCAGGCGACCCAGGTTATAAACGACTCGCTCCAAGTTAATTCACTCGAGGTCGGATTGCAGGGGGTGGGCGGCGTCACTTTTTTCAACGGCACGATTGTCAACAGCACCACCACTTCCGGCGCTGATAATCCCGTCGCCTTCGGCGACAACGTGAGGATCGACGGGCGGATTTACCGGGGCGCCACCCCAGGGACAAGCGACACGATGCCTTTCATTATCAACGACAATCTGGAAGTAGCCGGCTCCCTGACCGTTGCTTCGATTGACAGCCGCGACGTGGTCACTTCGGCCAATATCAAGGATGAAACCATCACTGCGGATGATATGGCCGATAACGCCATCACCAGCGCAAAGATAAGCGCTGGAGCGGTGGCGACTACTGACCTGGCAAACAATGCGGTGACTAGCGCCAAGATCGCCAGCGAAACGATTACTTCCTCGGATATCAAGAATGGTTCAATAACCGGCGATGATTTTGACACTGACACCAACCTTACCGTCGACGGCTTATCGGCCAACGACAGTATCTATACGAATTTTATCTACGCTGATGGCGCATATTTTTCAGGCGATGTTGTCCAGTGGGATTATACGGGTGACGGCACGGTCCATGCCGCTTTTTGGTATGATCCGGCGAACATCTATATGTCTAGTTTTGGCGATCCGGCAGTGTCCGTAAAAAATGGAGTGGGCGATTACAGCTTTACTTTCAGCAATCTGGATGTCTACGACGAAAGGTTCTTCCAAATCACGCCGGTTGCCTCCGCCAGCAACACTAACTGCGTGGGCTACGCCGATGTCGCAAGCGATATTTCAGGCAAAACTCTAAGGGTTAAGTGTTATGTGGCCAATACCGGCGCCGCCACCGATTCCTATCTGCAGGTCGCAATTTTTTAGCTTCAGACACATTAAATAGATACAAAAAAAACGACTTCTTATAAATGAGGTCGTTTTTTGGTATTTTTATTCTATTTTTAAAAACTTCCTTTTGCCGGCCCTAATAATGTCACCAGGGTTAAAAGTGGCTTCCTTCTGCCATTCCGTTATTTTTTTGTTATTCAAGGAAAAACCGCCTTGTTCAATCAATCGTCTTGCCTCGGCCTTGCTTGAAACCAATTTCGCCATTACTAATAAATCGGCTATCTTTAGCTTGCTCTTTTTCAATTTCAAGGCCAGAATATCGCTCGGCAAATTCTTGTCTTTAAAGACTTTGTTGAATTCTTTTTCCGCCTCATCGGCTCCCTTAATCCCATGATACAAAGCGACAATCTCCCGCGCTAACCGGGCTTTATGGTCCCGCGGATTATCGCCTTTGGCTAGAGCGATTTTAATTTCCTTGATTTTTGTTAACGGCACTTCGGTCGCCAATTCAAAATAGGGTATAATCAAATCATCGGGAATGGACATCACTTTGCCGAACATTTCATTGGCCGGGTCTTTTATGGCAATGTAATTATTAAAGGTCTTGCCCATTTTCCGGCCGTCCGTCCCCATAACATAATTTAAAGTCATAATATCCTGGGAAGGCTGATTAAAAGCGGCCTGAATGGTCCGGCCCATCAGTAAATTAAACTTCTGCTCCACCGCGCCCAGCTCAATGTCCGCTTTGACGGCCACTGAATCATAACCCTGCAAAAAGGGATAAAGAATTTCATGCGTGGACAAAGGCAGGCCTTTTTTCAAACGCTTACTAAAGGTTTCATGCGCCAAAATCTGGGCGAGAGTCGCCTTGCTGGTTAAATTAATGATTGTCTGCAGGTCAAATTCCTCAAACCATTCGCTCTGCCAGCGGACTTCGGTTTTATTTTTATCCAAAATAAGGCAAGCCTGCTTGAAATATTCTTCGCCGAATTTCTCCGTCTCGTTTTCCGTAAGTTGCGGCCGGGTTTTATCCAGGCCGGAAGGATCGCCGATGCGGGCGGTATAATCGCCGATAATCAAAACGACCTGGTGGCCCAGACCCTGAAAGGCTTTAAGCTTAAGCAGGGGGGCGGCATGACCGATATGCAGATCATAACCGGTCGGGTCAATGCCGAGTTTCACCCGCAGTTTTTTGCCCGAGGCCAACTTTTTTTCCACATTCTTTTTATCAATAATCTCAGAAACGCCGCGAGCCAATAAATCGCTGATTTTTTCGGGATCTTTGGTCATATATTCAAAGCTTACCAATTGAAATTATACTATATTTCTGGTATAATAGGAAATACATAATATATGGCCTATACCATTTGTTGTGACATTGGCGGGACAAAAATAAACACGGGGTTAGTGAAAAACAACCGCGTCATTTCCCATCATAAAATTCTCACCGAGAAAAAGAAGGGCTTAAAACGCCTTCTGGCCAATATCAAAAAATCTATCACGAATTATCAGCCGCAAAAGGCCAGGGCGATCGGTCTTTCTTTTGCCGGTCCGGTCAATAACGGGGTGGTCTTGGAAGCGACTAATTTTCCTGCTTATATCCGGGGCGTGAATTTGAAAAAAATCTTGGAAAGCTGGTATAAAAAACCGGTCTTCGTAGAACACGACGGCTTGTGTTTCACTCTTTCAGAAAGCATCCTGGGGGCGGGTAAAAAATATCAATACATCATTGGCGTTACTATCGGCACCGGCATCGGCGGCGGCTTTGTCGTTGATAAAAAGCTGTACCGCGGCCGGCAAAATCTGATGGAGATGGGCCATTTTCAAATCAGAGAGGGAGGCTTTCGGTGCAGCTGCGGACACTACGGGCACTTTGAATCACAGGTCTGCGGCCCGGCCTTATCTAAGTACTACCGGAGAATAACCGGTCAGACCCTCAAAGGCGAAGAAATCAACCATCTCGCCTTAAGAGGTGATAAAAATGCTTTGGCGGCCGCCGAAGTTATGGCCCGCTATTTAGCCCAAGCCCTGGCCAGCTTGGCCAATACTCTAAGCCCGGATATATTCATCTTGGGCGGCGGCGTTTCACGTTTTGAAAAAATTATTGCGCTCGCCAAAAAGGACTTCGGCCAGGAAGTGATATACGCTCGACATAAAACCATAAAAATTGTAAAATCAGACCTTGAAGACAACGCCCTTTTGCTTGGCGCCGACTTGCTGACCAATAATATCTACTAACCGATAAATATGCCGATCCCCCAGTTAAAACCCAGCTTTCGTTTTGACCGCTCCTGGCGGGAGAATTGGCATTTAAAAAAAGTAAAAAAGAGGAAAGAATGGTGGGAACACTTGACCAGCCGCTGGCTGCCGATCCTGGCTATTTTAATTTTAGGCGGCGGTATTGTGGGGCTGGGCGCTTTCGCCTGGTTCTCCCGCGACCTGCCTGACCCCAATAAGCTGATCGAGCGCTCGATCGCCCAAAGCACGAAAATTTTTGCCCGTGATGAAAAAACTCTGCTTTATGAGATTCACGGCGAGCAGAACCGGACGGCCGTGAATTTAACCGATATCGCTACGACGGCCATTAACGCCACCATTGCGGTCGAGGATAAAAATTTCTACCAACACAAAGGTTTTTCCCTGCCGCGCATTTTTAAAGCTCTGGTCATCGACGTCCTCCAGCGCAAAAAAGCGCAGGGCGCCTCCACGATCACCCAGCAGTTCGTCAAAAACGCCATCTTGACCACCGAGAAAAGCTGGACCAGAAAATTCAAGGAAATCGTCCTGGCCTACCAGATCGAAAGGAAATTTTCCAAGGACGAAATATTGAAAATGTATTTCAATGAAATTCCCTACGGTTCCACTCTCTATGGCATTGAAGCCACCTCAATGAGTTTTTTCGGCAAAAATGCGAAAGATTTAAGCTTGGCCGAAAGCACTCTCCTGGCCGCCATCCCTCAGGCTCCGACCTATTATTCGCCTTATGGCACCCACACGGATGCTTTAGTGGCGCGGCAAAAAATGATCATCGACTTGATGGTCCAACAGAACTATATCACCCAGACCCAGGCAGACGAAGCGAAAAACATCGATATCCTGAAAGATATTAAGCCTAGGCGAGAAAATATTTTGGCCCCGCATTTCGTCATGTACATCAAAGATCTGCTGGCGGAAAAATACGGAGACAAAGAAATAGAGCAGGGCGGCTACAAAGTGATCACCACTCTGGATTACGATCTTCAAAAAATCGCCGAGGAAGAAATTGAAAAAGGAACGGCGAAATTTGAAAAATATGGCGCCTCTAACGCCGCCCTGGTCTCCCTCGACGTTAAAACCGGTGAGATTTTGGCGATGGTCGGCTCGCGAGATTATTTCAATAAAGATATCGACGGCAATGTAAACGTCACCTTAAGACCCCGTCAGCCCGGCTCCTCCTTTAAGCCTGTCGTCTATGCCACGGCCTTTAAAATCGGCTACACCCCCGAGACGATCCTCTTTGACCTGACCACTGTTTTTAAAACCGACTCCAGGGATTATATCCCAAAAAATTATGACCAGACCGAACATGGGCCGGTCACAATGCGCAAAGCTCTTCAAGGATCGCTTAACATACCGGCGGTTAAAACCCTGTATCTCGCCGGTCTTGATAATGTTTTAAATCTGGCCGAAAGCTTCGGCTATACGACTTTTGCCGACCGCAGCCGCTTTGGCCTTTCTTTGGTTTTAGGCGGTGGGGAGGTAACCCTCTTGGAACACACCAATGCTTTTGCCGTTTTCGCCCGTGAAGGGGAAAAAATGAGTTATACTTCAATTTTAAGGATTGAGGATGCTAACGGCAAAATACTGGAAAAGCATGAGCCAGGAAAAGCAAACCGTGTCCTAGACGTGGAGATCGCCCGACAAATGAGCAAGGTTCTTTCCGACAATGATTCACGCGCCTATATTTTTGGGGCCAGCAATTATCTTACTCTAGGCGGCCGGCCGGTGGGGGCCAAGACGGGCACCACTGATGATTACCGCGACGCCTGGACTTTGGGTTATACGCCACAGATCGCGACCGGCGTCTGGGTGGGCAATAATGACAACTCGGAAATGAGCCGCGGAGCAGACGGTTCGGTCGTGGCGGCGCCGATCTGGAATGGCTTTATGAGAAGAGCTTTAGAAGGAAAACCGGTCGAGTACTTCAAGGACTTCAGGGAAATTCAAACCGATAAACCTATTCTTAAGGGACAGCTTACAGGGGATCTTCCGATCAAAGTCGACTCAATCACCGGCAAACAAATACCGGCCACCTGTCTGGCTGATTGGCCCGCGGAATTTATCACCGAGAAAACCGTGAAGGCCGTCCACAACATACTTTATTACGTAAAAAGGGATGACCCGCGCGGCCCCCTGCCGGATAACCCGGCCAGCGATCCCCAATACGCCAACTGGGAGACGCCCGTTCAAAAATGGGCGCGAGATCACGGCTACATTGAAACGGCGCCTGCCTTAGAGTCTTGCGACCTAAGAAGCGAGGCAAACCTGCCTCAAATTTCCTTTACCGCCCCCAAAGACAGCGAAACAATCAGCCAGTCCGTGTTTAAATTCACCGTTCAGGTTTCCGGCCCTCAAGACATCACTAAGGTTAGTTATTATATCGACGATATTCTGGCCAGCGAAAACACGCACAGCCCATTTTCCTTTTCCTACAGCGCTTCCTTGCTGGCTAAAGGCTATCATGACCTGGACGCGGTGGTGACCGACGCGGTCGGCAACGTAAATCGAACAAGCATCACTATTAATTTTCTGCCTACCAGCTCAGACACGAGCTTATATTTTACCTCCCCCAGTCAGGGCGCGGAAATTGCCGCCTCCTCTTTTCCCTTTACCATCAAGGGGTATGCTTCGGATCCAAAGGGAATAAAAAAAATCACTTTTGCTTATCAAGACAAGAATGGCCTGACCACGAATATCTCTTCGCTTTCTAGTCCCGCATCCGGTAGTATCAGCGCGACCTGGCCTTTAGCGCCGGCCGGTGTTTACAGGCTTTTTCTAATCCTAGAGAATAAAAAAGGTGATAAAACACAAACAGATTACCTTACGGTTACTGTTAAATAAATTTATAAACCATTTAAATCAAGAATCTTAGTTTCTCAACTAGGGTTTTTTTATATTTGTTATTAATATTTTCTATTATTTGCGGCTGATATAGCCTTATTTCATTGACCACCACCGAGCTTAGCACCGCGACGGATAAAACCTTGTGCTCCAATGATTTGGCTTGGACATTTTTTAATATTTTCTGGCCAAAAAGCCGGATTAACTCCTGGTGAAAATCTTCAATGACCTGGCTGGCCTGCACCTGGGCCTCAATTCCGCTTTTTCTGATCGACCCGGAAAGCAATGAACCGATCGGCTGCAACATATTTATTGCCGAATAGGCATAATAATATAAAGATGATCGGTTTGACCGACCGGCTTGATCAAACCCGGGTTAGCCTCGTCAGTCAGCTCTAAGATAAATTCCTCGGTGTTTAAGCTCGATAAACCGTCTAGAAGGTAGCGATAGTTAAAAACGATGGAATTTTTATCCCCCTCCACCTTGGCTTCCACTTCGGAAATGTTTTCCCCGATTTGCGTGTTCGAAGCGGAAACAACCGCTTTTCCCTCGGCTAAGAATTCCAGATTAATATCATTGATACCCGGCTTGCAGAATAGGCTGGTAGTTTTAATTATTTTAATAAATTCCCGGGTGTTTAAAACCACGCGCGTCCGATGCTCCTTGGGGATGATCTGCTGGTAGTCCGGGTACTGCCCCTCAATCAGCCGCGAAACCATTTCAATGCCTTCGAACTCAAAAAGAATCTGATTTTCATTCAGATAAAAGTTCAATATTTCAACTTCGTCGTTTAATATTCTGATCAACTCCTGCAGCGTCCGGGCGGGGACAATCACTCCTTCGCCCTCTTTTGACGCTTTTTCTAATTTGATCTTTCTTTCCGCTAGGCGGTAGCTGTCGGTCGCCGCCAAGGTCAAGCTATTGCTTTCCGGTTTAATAAATATTCCGCTAATCTCAGGCCTGGATTCGTCGGCCGCCGAGGCAAAAATAACCTGCATGACGGCGTTTTTAAAGTCCTTCACATTTACCTGGTAACTGCGTTTTTTTTCCACTTTTGGAATCAAGGGGAACTCTTCAGACGATGATCCCTTAATCACTGTTTGGGCCTTACCGCTGGTGATCTTTAAACTTTCCTTTTCGGTAATAAAATCCACCCGGTCATGTGATAAGGAATTTACGTAATCCGCTAGAAGTTTGGCTTGAACGGTTATTTTTCCCTCTTCTTCAACCTTGCCGCGGATCTGACAATTTATGCCTATTTCCAGATTAGTGGTGGTTAATTTTATCACGCCGTTGTCGGTGGTGATTAAAACATTGTTTAAAATCGGCAGAGTTTGATTTCGGCTGGCAATATGACTTGTTATTTCTAGACCTCGATTTAAATTTTCTTGAGTGAATGAAAGTTTCATAAGTATGATTTAATTTATATTATTAATTAGATATAGTTTATATATATAATCATAGTAATAATAAAACGGAAAAAATGGGGGTAAGTGGAGTAACCAACTTGTAGTTTTATTTTGTGGTTTAAACGGGCGTTTAAAAGTACAGGATAAGATGTGGTTAAACTTGGTTTAAGTCTGGGGAAAGATTTTTTTAAAAAAGTCTTTGATGATTAAATTATTCCATCCGCAAATTTTATAAACAAGTTGTTAAAGAATTATCAGGAGTTAATCCCCAAATAATTTATTGATTGTACAGGCGCTGGCGGATCAAGACAATGTCTTGTTTTAATTTGCCGTCATTTTCCACTTCCTTGGCGATTTTCGAGCAGGCATGCATAGCGGTGGTGTGGTCGCGAGCACCTAATTCTTGGCCGATATTCGGAAAGGAAGCCTTAAGCTCTTCCCGCATCAGATACATAGCCACTTGTCTCGGCAGGACCAACTCTTTTTTCCGGCTGTTGCCCAACAAATCTTCAAGCTTGGTGTCAAAGAAGCTACTCACCGTGTTGATGATTTGTTTGGTGGTTAAGCCGCCTCTTTGCGGCAGCGGTTTGACGGAGGTGAGAAGTTTTTTTACAGAATCTAGGGTTGGTTCGTTTTTACTGAGATCCTGCCAGGCCATAATGCGGTTTAAGGCTCCCTCAAGCTCGCGGACGTTGCTTTGGACGTTGGAGGCGACGTAATTAAGGATTTCCGGGCTGAGTTTATAGTTTTTTTCCTTGCATTTTTGGGATAAGATGGCGATTCTTGTCTCTAGGTCCGGCTGGCCGATATCAGCGATCATCCCCCACTCAAAGCGGGAGACGAGGCGCTGTTCTAGGGCGGGTATAGATTTCGGCGGCCGGTCGGAGGTGACCACAATTTGCTTATTGGACTGATGCAGGGTGTTAAAAGTGTGAAAAAACTCCTCTTGAGTTCTTTCCTTGCTGGCTAAAAACTGAATATCGTCGATAAGGAGCACGTCGGCGCTGCGGTAAGTGTTTTTAAAGTCTTCGGCGTTGCCTTTTGACACCGATTGAATGAATTCATTGGTGAATTTCTCGCAGGTGACGTAGATCACCTTTTTTTCCGGGTGTTTCTCGATAATAAGATTGCCGATAGCCTGCATAAGATGGGTTTTGCCGAGGCCGACGCCGCCATACAAAAAAAGCGGATTATAGACTAATCCGGGCTTTTCCGCCACGGCGGTGCAGGCGGCCTGGGCCAGTTCATTGCCCTTGCCCACGATAAAACTGGCAAAGGTGTAGCGGGGATTTAGGTGGAATTTTTCTAAATATTCTCTTTCTTTTGTGTTCAGATCCTTAACTTTGTGGTTTTCCTTGATTTCTCCGTTTTGGACGGCTGCTTCACGGGCGACTACTTTCCGTGTTTCCACTTGATAAGTCACCTGCTTGACCTGATGGTTAGTGATATTCTGAAGGGCTTTTAATATCGGCTGGTGATATTTATTTTCCAGCCAGGTTTTAGTGAAGGCGTTCGGCACGCCGATGACCACCTTATCGTCCTCAAGGGCGGAAATAAAAGTATTTTTAAACCAGGTGGTAAAATTAGCCTTGCTTATAAAAAGTTCCAACTCGCCAAGGGTTGCTTGCCATAGCTCTTCTTTAGTCATAAGTAAAAAAATAAATTTGAAGCTATTTAAAAATATACCATAAATCCGGGAACTAAAACATAAGCGAAATACCATAAATTGTGCATAACATGTGGATACGATGGGGAGAATTAAGGAGGGGTGGCGCGGGTTTGACCAGGTTAAATTTTTCTGATAGACTGACAAAGTAAATTTATATGCCGAAAAGGACCTATCAACCGAAAAAAAGAAAAAGAAGCCGCAGTCATGGCTTTCGCCGCCGCATGCATACCGCCAGCGGCCGGAAAGTCTTAGCGCGACGGCGTCAAAAAGGCCGACACCGCCTGGTCATTTAGGATATTTGTATGCTTGTGGCCAAATATCGCCTAAAAAGAAGAACAGATTTTCAAAAGATCTACCGCTATGGCCATTATTTTTTTACCCCTTTTTTAGTCTTGAGAACGCTGCCAAACAAGGAAGGCAATCCCCGTTTCGCGGAGGTAATTTCCGCCAAAGTGGCCCCCAAGGCCGTAACCCGGAACCGTTTTAAAAGGCAGTTAAGCGAGATCATCCGTCACCACTTGGGAAATTTTGCACCGGGTCTGGATTACGTTTTTGCCGCGAAAAAACCAGTGTTCGGCCTGGCGTACGGCGGCTTGGAAAAAAATCTGATAAGTTTAATAAAAAAAGCGAAGTTATGGCGAGATTAAACCGGTTATTAAAAACAATAGTTTTGAAATTGATCCGGGCCTATCAAAAAACATTATCCCCAGACCACGGGATTTTTTCCTATAAACATCCGTCAGGTTACTGCCGTTTTTACCCCACCTGCTCGGTCTATACCTACCAGGCGATAGAGAGATTTGGGCCAATTAAAGGCATTTTTATGGGCTTAAAAAGGATTTTACGCTGTCACCCGCTGTCGGCTGGCGGTTATGATCCGGTAAAACAGCATTAATATGGGTAATATTTTTCATGTCATTTTATACGAACCACTGCTAAACGCCCTTTTGTTTTTGGTTAAAATAATCCCCGGGCATGATTTAGGGGTGGCCATCATAATTTTTACCATCATCATCCGCTTGATTTTATACGTTCCCTCCCTTTCGAGCATAAAACAACAGCGTCAGATGCAGGAGATCCAGCCCAAGCTGGATGCCTTAAAAGCAAAATACAAGGGCAACCGCGAAGAACTTGGCCGGCAAACCATGCAATTTTATAAGGAAAATAAAGTTAATCCGTTTTCCTCCTGTTTGCCGCTCTTGATTCAGCTGCCCATTCTGTACGCCTTGTTTCAAGTCTTTTTTAACGGCATAAAAGTTGACCCCAGCACCCATATTTTAGTCCAAGGTGAAATCAGCAATCTTTACGGATCTCTGCAAAATTATTTTTCCGTCAATAGTTTAAATACCATGTTTTTGGGTTTTGTGGATTTGACTAAAACGGGCAACTGGATTTTGGCTCTTTTAGCTGGCGCCTCCCAATTTTGGCAGTCAAAAATGCTGCTGTCAAAAAAACCGCCAAAAAATATCCCCGGGGCCAAGGACGAAGGTGTGGCGGCGGCCACTTCCCGGACGATGACTTATTTTATGCCGTTGATGATTATTTTTTTCAGCTACCGGTTCCCTACCGGCCTGGCCCTATATTGGTTTGTCACGACCCTGTTTGCCATTGCCCAACAGTATATATATTTAAAAAAGCGTCCTGTCAAACTGGAAGGACATGATATTAAGCCATAAAAAAATAATCAATCTGCCCGTGGAAACGAAAAGCGGCCAGCTTCTGGGCGCGATATCCCATTTTGACCTGGAGGCCGATGAACACCGGGTCATCCGTTATTATGTCAAAAGCCGCCAGCTTATCCGCGGCCTTTTAAATAAAGAGCTGATCATCGGTATTGATCAGGTTGTCGCTTTGACCCCGGAAAAAATGGTGGTGGAGGATAATGTCGGTCGGGAAGCAAAAGTTTCCGCGGAAAAAACCGTTTCCGTTACGACTTAATAAAATCTTATTATAATTTATTAAAAGAGGATAAAAATTGAAGCTCCTCTTTTTTAAAATTCTTAAAAAGCAAAGAACGCCTGCCCGGGTCGATAAAAGTGAAGTAAATGTATTTCACTTTGGCGGGGAGAAATTTTTTTATGCGGTCCGCCCACTCCATGACCACCACGGCGTTTTTAGACCGCAGATATTCGGTCAGCCCCCGGCTTTCTACTTCTGAAAAGGAAACCAGGCGGTAAAAATCAAAATGAAAAAGATATTTTAACGGTCGGCTATGCACTGGATAAGGCTTCAATTGCAGAAAGGAGGGGCTTAGGATTTTTTGTTTTACCCCAAGGCCGCTGCCCAAGCCTTGCAGAAAAGTGGTCTTGCCGGCGCCTAAATCGCCGATTAAAGCGATGATGGTGCCGCCTTTAATATTTTTGGCTAATTTAAAGCCGATTTCTTTGGTTTGGCGGGCGCTGTTTGTGGTAATTTTTTGCATTTCAGTCCTTTAAATATAGCAAATACGAGGTTTAACCGCCAACTTGCTTGACAGTTTTTCCTACTCCCGTTATACTTATTTATTCATTTTTTAAAAAGGACATGGAACCATTACCCTATAAACAGGCGATCGATATCACCAAAAGAGCGAGCAATGTGGTCATTGTCTTGCCGAATAATCCCACGACGGACGCCATTGCCTCCAGCCTTGCCCTTTTTTTGACTTTTGAAAAGCTAAACAAGAAAGCGAAGATCGTTTGCAGTGAATTTAGCCTGCCCCCCTCCCATAATTTTTTGCCCAAAAGCGCGGAAATATTTTCGGAATTAACGACTCTGCGTAAGTTCATTGTATCTCTGGATGTTTCGCGGACCAAGGTGGAGGAATTGAGCTACGATATCGACAAGGACAAAAACAAGCTTAATATATTTATCACGCCGAAAAACGGTTTTTTTGAGGAAAGGGATCTGACTACTTCAGCCGGGATGTATGAGTATGACCTGATTTACGTGCTCGATGCCATCGATCTGGACACGGTCGGCAAGCTCTATGACAACAACGCTGAATTTTTTTACCATACCCCGATCATCAATATCGATCATAATCCCGCCAATGATTTTTTCGGACAGATCAATCTGGTGGATATCACGGCGACCTCCATTTCGGAAATAATTTTTGAGCTGATCAAGGAAATGGGCGCGGATATCCTAAATGAACAAATCGCCACTAATTTGCTGGCCGGCATAATTTCCAAGACGAAAAGTTTCCGCACCACTTCGGTGACGCCCAAGTCATTGGCCATCGCTTCCCATCTGGTCGCCTCCGGCGCGAGACGGGAAGAAATCATCAAGAACCTGTTTCAAACCAAAAATATCGCCACGTTAAAGCTGTGGGGTCGGGTGCTGGCCCGCCTGAAAGAAGGCGTGGAGCACCGCCTGGTCTGGTCGCTGGTTTCCCGCCATGACTTTGAAGAATCCGGCGCCAGCGACGATCATCTGATCGGCGTGATCGATGAATTGATCATTAATACACCTTTGGCGGAGGTCGTCGCCCTCCTCTACGAAGCGGAGGATAAGAAAATAAAAGGCATCGTTTACAGCACTAAACAGATCGATGGTTTCCGGCTTTTCCGGGAATATAATCCGGGCGGAACCAAGGATTTTACCCGCGTGGAATTACCGGCGGCTGATCTAGCGGCGGCCGAAAAGAAGATTCTCGAACGGGTTAAGAGCTTTTATCAGACCGGGTACTAAAATCTTGCCAATCTGCCGAAATAAAGAGGATACTTAACTCCTCTTTTTTGGTTTCCTGTAATCATTTTTTCTGCTATAATATAGGCAATTAAAGGATAGAATATGATTGCTTCGTCAGACGATAAACAATCTAATTATCGGGTGGCCGCCAAAGAGGTGGAGGAAAAATTCGCGGAAAAGATGAGCCAGATCAATCTTAGGGAAAAGGAAAGGTTGGTTCAGGAAAATGCCATGTCGGCCGGCCTTAATTACATTAATCTGGTCGGTTTTCCCATTGGTCCGGAGACCCTGACTCTTTTATCCAAAGAGGAAGCCTTGAAATACCAGGCCATCTGTTTTTTGAAATCCGGCCAGGAAATCCGGCTGGGGACCATCAATGCGGAAAACCCCCAAATTGCGGAACTGGTGGAAAAAGTCGCGGAAAAAAATCAGGCCCACGTGGCAGTTTATCTTATATCGCAACACAGTTATGCGGAAGCCCTGAAGCTGTATGAGCATCTGCCCGTTTTTAAAAAAGAGGTCAAGGGGATGGAAATCACGCAATCGGCGATTGACCGCTATAAAAACGAAATGGGAGGTTTTAAGGACCTGGCGGAAAAAGTCCATCAGGTCCCTCTGACGGAAACCCTTAATTTGATTATCGCCGGCGCCATTCAAGCCAAGGCCTCCGATCTTCACATTGAAGCGGAAGAAAATGACATCAAGGTGCGTTACCGGCTGGACGGCGTACTGCGCGATGTCGCGACTCTGCCCAAAGACATGTGGAAAAGGATCATCAGCCGCATCAAGCTGCTCGCCGGCCTGAAGATCAACGTGGATAAGACGCCGCAGGACGGCCGGCTGAACCTGCTTTTAAAAGAAGGCAAGATAGACGTGCGTATCTCGACCATTCCTTCGGCTTTCGGGGAAAGCGTCGTCATGCGCTTGTTGATGGCCTACGCGGAAAAAATATCCTTTGAAGATCTGGGCGTCATCGGTGAAGCGCGGAAAAGATTAAACCGGGAGATAGAGCGGCCCAACGGCATGATCATCACCTCCGGTCCCACCGGTTCCGGTAAAACCACCGCCCTTTACTCAATCCTAAATAAGCTGAACAGTCCGGAAACAAAAATCATCACCCTGGAAGACCCCATTGAGTATCAGCTGGCCGGCATCATCCAAACGCAGATTGATTCTTCGGGCGAATCCGATGAAGCGGCGGCCAGGATAATGACGCGAGAAGGAAAAACGATCGCCCGCACCGGGCCGAAAAGATACACTTATGCCAACGGCCTGAAGTCCATCTTACGGCAGGACCCGGATGTCATCATGGTCGGCGAGGTAAGGGATTTGGAAACGGCGGAAATCGCCATTCAAGCCGCTTTGACCGGCCATTTGGTTTTATCCACCATTCACGCCAATGATGCCGCCGGCGTCATCCCCCGTTTCCTGGCCATGGGCACGAAACCGTTTTTGCTCGCCCCGGCCCTGAACGCGGTGATGGCCCAGCGTCTGGTCCGCCGGATCTGCGCCAAATGCAAGACTGAAGATCATTTGGACAAAGAGACTTCAGATAAAATCAAGGAGACACTCGCTAAATTGCCGGCCACGGCGGAAAGGAAAGTGGATTTAAGCAAACCTTTGAAATTTTACCGGGGAGCCGGCTGTCCGGCCTGCAATTACAGTACTTTTGCCGGCCGCATCGGCATTTTTGAGGTTTTGATCATGAACGCCGAAATCGAGAAAATAATCCTATCCGGCCAGGTTTCGGAATATGACATGCGTGATATCGCGGTAAAAAACGGCATGGTGACCATGGTGCAGGATGGCTTGATAAAGGCCTTGGACGGGATCACCTCGGTGAGTGAAGTGTTTAGGGTGGCGGAGTAATTAATATTAAAGCCCCCATGAATTATCAGGTAAAGAGAGAAATAATTCGGAATAATCAGCTAATTAAGTATTTGTGGTACTCAGTAATTATTATTAATCTTTATAATCTAATAGTATCTGTAATTGACTATATTGACCTTGGGGGCTCTCAATTATTTACATTTGGTTTTGCAGCACCCCTTGTTGCGATGATAGCGTTATGGTTGTTAATATTGCAGATATTACAAATTTTGATTATTTTTGGCATATTTCGCTTATGGAGTATTATTCGATATCTTTTAATCATATTTATCATTGTTTCATATACATTGGGTGGCGGTTTTGTAACATTACCTCACATTATTAATCAATCTATCGATTCAAATCAATCTGGTTTTTTGCCGTATGTTATTAGTATGTATTTCTATCTAATAATGCATATCATTTCTATATATACCGTGGTTGCTTACTGGCTAGTTATACGTAAATTACACAAGTATGATTTAAGTACGGAAAAATCATCTAAAAATTAAATTCTTACTAGTAAATGTCGCTTAGATGATATCTTCTGCGTGGCGGAATAGATTTCAATAAAAAGGTGAATAAAATATTTAAAAAATTAAAAAGGGAAGAAAGCTTCGTAACCGGCCGGTATAATCTAGCGCCGGAGTTTTTAAGCTTGATTATTACTTTTCGCTGCAATTTCCGCTGCCAGAGCTGCTCTATTTGGCAAAAACCTCTCGCCCTAGAATTATCGGAAAATGAGTGGTTGGGAATAGCGCGAAAAGCCAAAGATTTTTTTGGTCCAGAGACTTTTGTGGAAATAAACGGCGGCGAACCGTTGTTAAAAAAAGAGTTGGTTTCGTCTTTAGTCAAAACTTTAAAACCGCATTTTAAAAATGTCGCTTTAAACTCCAACGGCCTGCTGATTAATAAAGAAACAGTGGCCGAGCTGGAAAAAGTCGGCTTGGATCTTTTGAAGGTTTCTTTCTATAGCATAAAAGAAAACATTCACAATGATTTGCGGGGTAATCCGCAGGCCTACCGTCAGGCGATGAAAGCCTTAAAAGTGGCTTCTGAAAGCCGGATAAAATTGGAAATCGGCGTTTTGATCACGGCGAAAAATATCGCTGATCTGCCGGAGTTGTTAAAATATTTAAAGACTTTGTCTGGCGCCAGTATTATTCTGCAGCCGTTGGATGAAAGCGTGGAATCGGAAGCCTCGAAAGACAAACAATCTAGCCGTCTTCTTGAAAGTTTGTGGCCGGCAAAAAACGAGGCGGTTAAATTTTTCGACTGGGTCTTAGCGAATTATAAAAACTGCCCGATCAAAAACTCCCCGGCCAATATCAAGGCGATGGCAGAATATTATCTAAACCCGCCGAATGTCTTAAAATACCGCTGTTTCGCCGGCCAGAGAAATCTGGTGGTCTATCCGAATGGTGAGGTCGCCTTATGTTTTAAGGGGCAGGTTATCGGCAATCTGGCCAAAGAAAATTTAGGAGATATTTTAAAGGATGAAAAAGCCAGCCGGGAAAGAAAGAATATTAAGATTTGCGGCAAATACTGCCGCATCATCGGCTGCAATTTTTCGCGGGGGTTGGAAGAGGTGTTTAAAAGTTAAAAAGCCAGCGCGCCTTAGAAAAGGCGCGCTATTTAAAATTGAAATACAATTATTATATATTCACAGCGCAGACTTTCCAGTCTGCGCGGAATTTTTAGTGGAATAAAAAAGCGCCTCACAAAGCGAGGTGCGGGTGCGATAGCTTGAGACTTATTCCGGGATGACCCCCAGCAATTTCTCACGGGGGATCAGAGAAATAATAATAATCTAGTAAAAAAGCCGTCATACTTTTGCAAGTAGACGGCTGGGGGAAGAGCGCGGTTATTCCCCGGTCTTTAGAATAAACTGGGCAGATCCCCGGGCGTAATGCACGAATTTGAGAGTGAGCGGCGGGGCTGGTCCGCCGTCACGTTCCGCCACTAACGGATGGGCAATTCTGATTTTCATGCCCTTTTTCAGCCGGTAGACGACGCTGTTGGTGAAAGCACTTGACCCATCGTATCTGGCTTCAATCACGGCGATGTCGTCGGAGTCGCTTTCCACTCCGCTGAAAATTATACTGGCGTTGCGGTAGGCTTGTTGTGAAGTCGCTATAACAGCGCCCAGGGAAAAATGTAAAGAACCATTGGCCGGTATGGCGAGATAGGTGCTCTTTTTCTGGTCGAGTACGCCCTTGTCTATCGGTACGGACCAGTACCATTTTTGCCCGCCATAAGCCATCGAGGAGAGAAGGAGAAGTAGAACGGTAAATAGCAGCAGTCTTTTCATGACCACTCCTTTCTTTCAAAGTTTCAAGATTACCAGCCGTTTATTGTTTAAAACCTTAGCGCAAAAAAGAGGGTTTGTCAAGGGGATATATTGTAGGAAAATAAAATTGGTGCGCCTTGGAAAAGGCGGGCTGTGCGGTATGAAAATGCCAACGCGGGCCCAAGACACCCGCGTTGGAAAGTTTTATGAAAGTTGGTGTAGGCGTAAAAAACAGCGCGGGTCTCCGCGCCCGCGCTGTTGTATTTCAAACATTTATTTTAATTCCAATTTTACCCTCCCCAGCCATTCAATCACCGCCTTATTTTGAGAAAGCAAGGGCGATTTCTTTTTTTGAACCATGTATTCGTCTTTCGGCTGGAGGCCTTTGGCTTTTTTCTCGTTCCGGAGGTTGATGATCATTTCCTGAAGTTTGCCAAAATCCGCCATTACTTTTTTATTGATCGATTTAGCGTTGGCTTTCGGCCACTGGGAAATCATCAGCATATTTTTTTCGCCTAAATTCTGCCAGATTTCTTCGGTAATAAAAGGGATAAAAGGATGGAGGAGTTTTAAAAGATTTTCCAGGACAAAATAAGTGATGGCATGGTTCTTTTCGACTTTTGATATTTCCAAATACCAGTCGGCAAATTTGTGCCAGGTAAATTCATAGAGTTTTTCCGTCGCCTGGGAGAATTCGAATTTATCCAAATCTTTTGTCGCTTCTTTTATTAAAGTATTCAATTCAGAAAGGATCCACTGATCCGCCAAACTTTTCGCTTTGGCTGGTGCTTTTGACTTTGGATTCATGAAAGTAAAGCGGCTGATATTCCAAAGCTTGTTGGCAAAGTTCCTGGCGCTTGAGATTTTTTCCTCGTATATTTTCATATCCTGGCCGGTGGAGGTGCCCATTACCAGGCTTAAGCGGATGGCATCCGTGCCGTATTTATCGGTCATCAGCAAAGGATCCACGCCGGTGCCTTTGGACTTGGACATTTTCTTGCCGTCTTTGTCTAAAATCAAGCCATGTAAGTATACGGTGCTGAAGGGCACTTCTTTGACTAGATACAGGCTCATCATCACCATTCTGGCCACCCAGAAAAAAAGAATATCCCAGCCGGTTTCCATCACATTTGTGGGGTGGAATTCTTTCAAGTCTTTTGTTTGTTTCGGCCAGCCCAGCGTGGAAAAAGTCCACAAGGAAGAGGAAAACCAGGTATCTAACGTGTCTTCGTCTTGTTTAAATTCAGTGTTTCCGCACGTCGAACATTTAGCCGGTTTCTCTACCGAGGCCAAGGCTTGCCCGCATTTCTGGCAGTACCAGATTGGGATCTGGTGGCCCCACCAGAGCTGGCGGGAGATGCACCAGTCGCGGATATTGTTCAGAAAATGAAAATATATTTTTTCGAAACGCCTGGGAACGATCTTGATCTTGCCTTGCTTGACGACTTTGACCGCTTCGCGGGCCAGGCCTTTCATCTTCACGAACCACTGGCGGGTGGCCATCGGTTCAATCGTCGCGCGGCAGCGTTCGCAATGGGCAATGGCGTGCTCGTACTCTTCCGTTTTGGTCAAAAAGCCGTGCTGGCCGAGGCGGGCCAGGACTTTTTCCCGGGCGTCCAAAGCCTTCAGCCCGAAAAAACTTTCCGTCGCTTCCTTGGTCATGATCCCGTCTAAACCGATGACCTGTATGATAGGCAAATGGTTTCTTTTGGCGATCTGGAAATCC
Organism: Patescibacteria group bacterium; assembly: GCA_041649715.1. GTDB lineage: Bacteria > Patescibacteriota > Patescibacteriia > JAXHNJ01 > JAXHNJ01 > JBAZMP01. The sequence goes on along the minus strand of JBAZMP010000002.1, from coordinate 3,356 downwards.
AGATCATCATGAGCGGGCGTTACCTTCACGGCGCCGGTGCCAAAATTAACATCTACCTGTTCGTCAGCCACGACCGGTATCTCGCGATTAATCAAAGGGATCAAGACTTTTTTGCCGACTAATTTTTTATAACGCTTGTCTTTAGGATTAACGGCCACCGCGGTATCACCCAACATAGTTTCCGGCCGGGTCGTGGCCACCTCGATGAATTTTTCCGCCGTGCCCAAGACGGGATAGCGGATGTACCAGAGCGAACTTTTGATATTTTCATAAGAAACTTCCAGATCGGATAAAGCCGTCTGACAGCGGGGGCACCAGTTGGTGATGCGGTAATCGCGGTAGATAAGACCATCGTTAAATAATTTTATAAAAGCGGTGTGGACCGCCGCCGTAAGTTGCGGGTCCATGGTAAAGTGGGAGCGCGACCAGTCGCAAGAAGCGCCCATGGATTTGTATTGCTCCAGGATCTTGCCGCCGTATTTTTCCTTCCAGGCCCAGACGGCTTCTAGGAATTTTTCCCGGCCGATCTCGCGGCGGTTGATCCCCTCTTTTTTTAGGAGCCGTTCGACCATCACTTGAGTGGAAATGCCCGCGTGGTCCGTGCCGGGCACCCACAAGGTTTTCTCCTGTTTCATCCGGTGGTAGCGGGTCATAATGTCTTCCAGAGTCAGGTAGCGGGCGTGGCCGATATGCAGTTCGCCGGTGACATTAGCCGGCGGCATTGTAATGACGAATCTTTTCTTAGGTGTAAACGGGAGATTGTCGGGATTGAAAAAGCCGCTCTTTTCCCAGAGAGAATAAATGTTTTTCTCCGTTAGTTTAGGATCGTATATTTTTGGGAGTTCTTTGGCGGGCATGTTTTTAAATTCTAAATCCTAAATCCGAAATTTTAAACAATTTCTAAATCCCAATTCATCAAATTCTAAACCGGGTTTGGGACATTCTGATTTTTGTATTTGGGATTTGTTTAGGATTTAGTGCTTAGAATTTAGGATTTATATAACTATAGTTTACCTTTTTTTCTCTGAATTTACAATAATTTAAGAGCTTCTTGTTATCTGTTCGATGTCGCTTATATCAGCCTGGCGCGATAAAATCCTCTTATAATAGATAAGTTCCCTTTTTGGGATAACGGGAACTTTTAAGCGGGCAATTTTTTTATAGCTGGGATTCGAAAGGTTTGATTTAAGCGAAACCCAATTTTTTCTAATTTTGTTGTAGATTTTTGCTTGGTTAGCCCCCGAGATATCAATACGTTGACGGCGGTACTTTAGGGTCATGAGCTTAAGATCCCACCATTGATCCTTGAATCTGATTGGACCGAATATTATATACGGTTTTACTTTTAAAACCAATTTATGAAGCAAGCGATCGGGGATATCGATATCAATATCGTAGAGTTTCCGTTTAGAGCCGTAGGCTCTGGCCGCCAGCCCGCCGGAAATTTGAAATGGGACATGGTGTATTCTGAGAATATTAATTATCCATTTAAAAGCGGAATTAAAATTTTTGCCATTACTCATAAATTATATGGCTAAATTCGGATCCACACGGACCTTATGCCAGGAAGTATAATCTTTTTTTTTGGCGTGGAAATAGGCGGCCATGGCCATCATGGCGGCATTGTCTGTGGAATATGAACGCAAGGGAGAATAAAACGGTATTAAGGGTAACTCTTTTCTCACTGCTTTTTTAAAAGCTTTGATTAGAGTTTGGTTGGCGGCCACTCCGCCGGAAATCATAATGCTTTTAACTTTATAATCTTTGGCCGCTCTTAAAGTCTTGCTGATTAAGACATCAATGGAAGCTTGTTGGAAGGAAGCAGCCACATTTTTTATATACTGTTCGTCAATTTTCGCTTGTTTTCTAACGAGGTAGAGCACGGCGGTTTTAAGGCCGGAAAAACTGAAGTCGTAGTTTTTTTGCTTGAGCAGCGGTCGCGGCAGATCAATTTTTTTTGGATCGCCTTCTTGGGCCATTTTTTCAATGATCGGGCCGCCGGGGTAGCCCAAGTCTAAAATCTTGGCCACTTTGTCAAAGGCTTCGCCCACGGCGTCATCGAGAGTCTCCCCTATTTTTTTGTAAACACCGTGATTTTTCATTAAGACCAGCTCAGTGTGACCGCCGGAAACGATTAAAGATAGAGCCGGCAATTTAATTTTTGGCAAAGTGAACTCTTCTCCGGGCGGGACCGGCAGCCAGTTGCCATAAAAATGGCCTTCAATATGGTTTAGAGCAATTAAAGGTTTTTTCAAGGCATAAGCTAAAGTCTTGGCGGTTTCCAGGCCAACCATCAGGGAAGTGATTAAGCCTGGCCCGCGCGTAACGGCTATTATATCAACATTATTTATATCAGGCGCCGCTTCCTTGATAACCGGCTGGATTTTGGTAACATGCTCGCGGGCCGCCACTTCCGGGACAATCCCGCCGGTCTTGGCGTGGATATCCACCTGGGAGGCGACCACGCTTGAGTGTAAAATAAACTTACCGCCTTTTTCTTCTAAAACGGCGGCGGCGGTTTCATCGCAGGAAGTTTCGAGGGCGAGGATTTTCATAATAATTTATTATTCTTGCGGCGGTCTACAAAATGAATTTTATTTATGTAAGCCGGGATGAATTTCCTATGGCCGAAAAATATGTTTTTGGGCGGACGTTTCAGATCAAACCATTTCCAGGCGGAAAACTTGTCTGGCTCGGCGATTTTTGGTTCTCCGCGCCATTTCTTGGCCAGAAAGTTAAAATGAACATAATGGGTTTTTTTCCGCGGGGCGTTTATTATCTGCCATAATTTCAAATTGGCGCTTAGACTCGTTTCTTCCTTTAGTTCTCTTTTAGCGGCCTCATTTAGTGATTCGCCGAACTCAAACTTTCCGCCGGGCAGACACCAAGTTCCCTGGCCGACTTTGCCGATTCTTCGGCCGAGCAGGATTTTATTCTTCTTAAAGACAAATACATTTATACCGATTTTTACGAATGGTCTTTTTTGAGCTTCATTGTTCATAGGGTAATTTTACCATTATTTTAAGAAACAAAAAACCTCTTTTCATAAGAAAGAGATTTTTTGGTACCGCCATCGGGATTCGAACCCGAGTTACCACATTGCCACCCTGCGGGTGGTGACCCGAAGGGTCAAAAGCGTAAATATAATATCGCTATTTCATTAATAATAGCCCCATCGGGATTCGAACCCGAGTTACCACATTGCCACCCTGCGGGTGGTGACCCGAAGGGTCAAAAGCGTAAATATAATATCGCTATTTCATTAATAATAGCCCCATCGGGATTCGAACCCGAGTTACCACATTGCCACCCTGCGGGTGGTGACCCGAAGGGTCAAAAGCGTAAATATAATATCG